>CAUVMS010000001.1:0-67294 GCA_963552815.1 uncultured Actinomyces sp.
GGCGGCCGCGGCGTGGACGGCGACTTCGACCTGGTCCGCTCCCTGGCCGAGCCGCTCGACGCCGCCGTCGGCGCCACCCGCGTGGCCTGCGACGAGGGCTGGATCGAGCGCAGCGCCCAGATCGGCCAGACCGGTGAGACCATCTCCCCGCGCCTGTACATCGGCCTGGGCGTCTCCGGCGCCGTCCACCACACCAGCGGCATCCAGGGCGCCGGAACCGTCGTGGCGATCTGCGACGACTCCGAGGCCCCCATCTTCGAGATGGCCGACTTCGGCGTCGTCGGCGACGTCACCGACGTCGTGCCCCAGCTCGTCGAGGAGCTCGCCAAGCTGCGCGGCTGACCAGCTTCTCCAACGACATTAACGACATTGTGGGGGTGCCCCGTCGTCTCATCGACGGGGCACCCCCACAACGCGCGCGGGGCGTCAGTTAACCTTGTACTGCAGGTGGGTGATCCTGAACCGCTCCATGTCCGAGCTCAGCAGCAGCCAGGACCCGTACTGCTTCTGCTCACTGTTACGCGTACTCGGCCTGGGCGCCATCCACGGCTTGGACGGATCGTCCAAGGCGATGGGGCAGATGATCGTTCCCTGATCCAGCTCCATGGAGTTGGCGACCGAGGCGCCTGAGGAGTCCTTGGGACCGGCCAGCAGGCAGGCGACCACCTTGCCTCCCTCAGGTAGGAAGGCGGTACGCATCGTGTCGCCCGTCGCCACCTTCTCAGCGGGCTGATCCATGAAGGGCAGGATCGTGGGATCAACGTGCTCGGCCGCCGCGTCGTCCTGTCCTGAGGCGAGGGCGTCATAGACTTTCTGCACCTCGGCCAGGGACGGACGCCGGTGGTCCCCGCTCGTGGGCAGGCTACCGGGAATGTGGTAGACGACATCGGCGAGCGTCAGGGCCTGACCGTCCCACTGCGCAGTGACCGTCGCCGAGGCCCTGCCGCCGCAGGTCCGGCAGGACTCGTCACCGTAGACCCGCAGCTGCGGCTCGTCGAAGATGACGGTACCGCCGACGACACGCAAGTTCTCAATGCGCGGGGCTGGCACGTAGCCGATCTCGTTGCTGCCCTCCATCATGAGGGAGCCGACCATCTCCTTGTCGGCGTTGTAGGCGACAAGGACATCAAAGCCGTAGTCGGGAAGGTCGGCGTTGCAGTCCAGGACGGTGACCATCACCGGTGAGGTGCCGAACAGACCCTGCTGGGTCGACGTCATGGCGATCGTGTTCGACGATCCGCCCCCCACACCGTTACCTCTGGCGGTGCCGGCGGCCTTGCCATCGGAGAAGGTGACTTTCGTCTTTTCCGGGGCCTGCTCGACCATGTCGGCCCTCGTTATCCCTCGGCCTCCTCGGCTGAAGGCCTCCGCGCAGATGCCCGGGACGTCGAGGCTCGCGTTCTTGAGCTCCTCCGGGTTGGGGACGTCTGCGGAGGCCGGGGCCGAGGTCGGCAGCGCCGTGGCGCGGGTTGAGCTGGAGCCGGAGTCGAAGGCCAGGACCGACGTCGTCGAGCCGTTGAAGACCACGACGTAGCCGTCACCGGCCGCCCAGGAGGTCACCGGGGTGGAGACCTGCCAGATCGTGGTGCCGTCGACCGGGTCGAGAGCGCGCAGCGAGTCGGGGTGGGCCATGACGATGGCGCCCTTGCTCATCTGCCAGCGCGGCGGTGTATCGCTTCCCAGGCCGTTGAGGGCGCCCGCACCGTCGGGCAGCTTGCTCGACCACAGCACGGTGCTGCCATCGAGGGCGGCCACGCTGACTCCGTCGCTGACGACCCAGACCTCGCGGCTCGACGGCAGGTTGACGCCGACGACCTTGCGGGGTGCCTCAACCCTGGCTGCCCACACCGGCTTGGTGCCGTCGAGAGTCAGTCCGGAGACCTTGTCTTTGTTGACGCTCACGGTGCCGTCCTCACTGATGGACAGCGGCACGCCGGCAGTGGGTGCGTTACCCAGCCGCACCGAGGCGGGTGCTGATGCCGAGGTTGGGGCATCCGATGCCGATGGCGTGGCGGAGCCGGCAGAGGAGGTCTCCGAGGAGCGCGCAGGAGAAGCAGCAGCGGACGGTTCTGTCGATGAGGTCGGCTCACCGGCTGACGTGCTGGAGCCGCCCGGCTCCTGCGAGGGGGCGGTCGTGGGCTCTGCGGGCTCGGCGGCCGAGACTGTTGACGGCTTGGCGGGGCTGTTGACCCCGGAGGCCAGGTCGATGCTGATCCGCTCTCCGCAGTCGAGGGTCTTGGCGCTCATCGTGCAGTTGAGGTTCTGTCCCGCCAGCTCGTCGGGGACGGGGACCTGCCAGGCGGCGTGGGAGGCCGAGGAGCTCGGACTCAGGGCCACCAGGGTCTCACGGCGGTCCGCGATCACCCGCAGGATCATGAGCTGCTTGTTGACCAGGGCAGTTGTGCCGCTGGAGTCGAAGGATGCTGCCGTGGGCTCCTTGCCGAGGTTGGACAGGTCCTGCTGGGCCCTGAGGATCGGGGCCTTGGCCAGTGAGAGCGGGTCGGAGCCGCGCGTCAGCGCCCAGAGGCCTCCTGAGCCGAGCCCGAGAATCAGGGCGAGGACGACGCCGAGGATGATCAGACGTCTCTTGCCGCGTCTTGCGGGTGATGGTGGGGTGATGGGAACGGATCCGGCTCCGGAAGGCTCGCTCGGGGGTGGGTATTCGGGGGAGTGGGATGCGGGTGATGGAGATTCGGCAGACGGAGACATGGGCACAGCGTAAAAGGAAACGAGCCGGCCGAGAGGCGAAATAGATGGCCGATCAACTGGTTGATATTCCGGCAATCAATGTGCTCGTAATTCTCAGGAGAATATCTGTTCTTTTCTGTTTCTTGACTCGGAGACCGTCTGCTGCTTGCGCGGCCGCATGTCGTGCGTGCTCGAGTCGGTGCGGCAGGGCGGATGGGTGATTCGGCTTGACGACGCCGCCCGTCTGTGTCACTGTATTAGTGCAGTAATACAGATGGCCCGATGAGGTCGCCTGTGCTGCGCTCATGAGCAGTCCCCGTCCCCAAGCACCAGGAGAGCCATGGATCTCGACGACTCCCGTCCAATCTGGGTCCAGCTGGCCGATGACTTCCGCCGTCGGATCGTCTCCGGCCAGTGGCCCCCGGGTACCAAGGTCCCCAGCGTGCGCGAGCTCGCCGCGGACACCGGCGTCAACCCCAACACCGTCCAGCGAGCACTGGGCGCGCTGGACGGTGAGGGGCTCACCGCGACCGAACGCACCGCCGGGCGCTTCGTCACCACGAAGGCGAGCGCCATCGACTCCGTGCGTCGGAGCCTGGCCTCCGGGGCCACGGACGCCTACATCGACACCCTCACCGCCATCGGCATGGACCTGGACCAGAGCACGGCGCTCCTCACCGAGCGCTGGTGCGCTCCGGACCGCCAGGGCCGCCAGACAACAGGAGATGCGTCATGAGCGCACAGACCCTCAGCAACCCCACCACCATTCCCTCCCTCGACGGCGCCGCACCGCTCGTCGTCGTCGAGAACCTCACCAAGACCTTCCAGGGACGGCCCGCGCTGGACGGGCTGAGTCTCGAGCTCCCACCCGGGCGGATCATCGGCCTCATGGGCTCCAACGGATCGGGCAAGACCACCCTGCTCAAGATCCTCGCCGGAGTCCTGGCCGACTACGACGGCCGGGTCCGAATCGCCGGGCACGATCCCGGACCCGAGTCCAAGGCGCTCGTCTCTTTCCTGCCCGATACGAACTTCCTGGCCTCCAACCTGACCGCCCCGGCCGCCATCGCCCAGTACCGGCGTTTCTTCGCCGACTTCGACTCGGGCAAGGCCACCGAGCTCGTGCGCTTCTTCAACCTGCCGACCGACCGCACCCTGAAGGAGATGAGCAAGGGCATGGGGGAGAAGCTGCGCGTCAGCCTGGCCATGTCGCGCCGGGCCCGCGTCTACCTCCTCGATGAGCCGATCTCCGGCGTCGATCCCGCCGCCCGCGACGTCATCCTCAGCGGCATTCTGCGTGACTTCGACCCCGAGGCGCTCATGCTCATCTCCACCCACCTCATTGCCGACGTCGAGCCCATCATCGACTCCGTCGTCTTCCTCAAGGACGGCCGTCTGCTGCTGGCAGGCGACGCCGACGACCTGCGCCAGGAAAGCGGTATGAGCCTGGACGCCCTGTTCAGGAAGGAGTACCGCTGATGTTCGCCACACTACTCATGGAAGAGGCCCGTACCCAGGCTCGGCGCAATGCCGGAGTCATAGGGATCATGACGGTCATCGCCGTCGGCTTCATGCTCCTGAGCCTGCTCGATCTTCCCGTGATCTCCTCGCTGCTGCTCATGGGCTCGCTCGCTGCGCTCCTGGCCATACCCGTCGTCGTCGGCGCCCAGGTCGGAATCGAGTACTGGGCATCCATGTGTGGCGCCCGCGGCTATCTCACCATGACTCTGCCGGTTAAAGGGCGCGTGATATTCGCCGCTAAGACGCTGTACGCCGTGATCGCGGTGCTGGTGTCAGTTGCGGTGTCGGTGCCTCTGGGTATCGGCTGGCTCGCCACCTACGTGCACCTGCTCGGTATCACGCTGGGGGAGTACCTCGAGCCGATGCGTCAGATGATCAGCGAGATGGGAACCGGCACGGTCCTGTTCTGCGGCCTGGTCCTGGTGGAAAGCTACGTGCTCGTGGTCATCGAAGTCGCAGCGGTGATGAGCATTGGAGCGCAGGGACGCTGGAACCGGCTCGGTTTCGGGGCGCCCGCGATCGGCCTGGTCATCCTCTACGCGGTCAACCAGGTCGTGGCCCTGGCCGCCACGTTGCTGCTACCGCTGTCGCTGGATATGACCAGTGGGCGGATCGTGGGGCGCATGATGCTCCCGCAGTTCATTGAGGCCGTGCGAGCGGACCAGGACCCGCACCTGGTGGGAATCGGTACCGCATTGGCTGCACCGATCCTGGCCACGATCCTGGTCTGGTGGGCGGTGCGTGCGATCGAGCGGCACACCTGCCTGCGCTGAATGGGGCTGAAGGAGCCCGGTGTCTAGACGCCCGGGGCGCGGTGACTACGCCGTGGCCCCGGGCGTCGCTGTGCCGCCGGTCTTGGGTGCGGCCGCGTCGAAGGCGGCGGCGACGACGTCTGCATAGTCGGTCGGGTTCACCAGGGCGATTCCATGGGTGCGGTCCGCCAGGAGGAGCAGGTTGTCTCCCGGGGCGAGGTTGAAGATCTCCCGGACCTCCTTGGGGATGACGATCTGCGACTTGGGGCCGAGCTTGACGGTGGCGATATACCGTTCCGGGTCCTGGGAGGGGAGGTCAGACGGGGGGCCGGGCTGTGTGTCCGACGGAGAATCGGCGGGCGTCTCGGCTGGCATGCTGGAGGATCCCTTTCCTGCTGGTTCTGCTGGGCGCCGGGGGGTGTCTCAACCCTAGTCCTTTTGCGCAGCGACGGCGCAGCGGGAAACCAAGGAATGGAGCCTGACCTCAGGCGACCGCGCGGCTGGGGGCTCGCGCGGAGGCGACGGTCGCCTGGGCGAGGACCTGGTCGCCGTCGGCGCCGCCGTAGATGACCAGGCTCTGGCCTGCGGCGACGCCGCGTAAGGGGGCGGCCAGCTCGGCGTGCAGGAGGCCTGCCGCCTCATCAACGCGGACCCTGGCCGGGACCGGGCGGCCGTGGGCGCGCACCTGGACGCCAGCCTCCTGCCAGCCGGCAGCGGGAGAACCGCCAAGATCGGAGCGGTCGTCGGCCAGACTCCCGGCGAGCGGCTCGGGATCGGCCAGCAGGACGAGCCCGTCACCGTCGACCGTGGTGCGGCTGAGCAGCTCCTCGGGGCCGACGACGACCTCATTGGTGGCGGGGCGGGTCTCGATGACGTAGCGGGGACGTCCGTCGTCGGCCGGGCGGGAGAGCCCCAGGCCCTTGCGCTGGCCGACGGTGAAGCCGAAGTAGCCCTGGTGGGTGCCCAGCACCTCGCCGTCGGGGGAGACCATGGCGCCCTCGTGGGCGCCGAGCGAGCGGGTGAGGAAACCGCGCGTGTCGCCGTCGGCCACGAAGCAGATGTCGTAGGAGTCCGGCTTGGAGGCCACCGGCAGGCCGCGGGCCTCGGCCTCGGCGCGAACCTGCGCCTTGGAGGGCGCGTCGCCCAGCGGGAAGAGAGCCCGGGCCAGGCCCTCGCGGCCGGAGACCGCCAGGACGTAGGACTGGTCCTTGGCGGTGTCGACGGCGCGGCGCAGTATGAGGCCGTTGGTGTCACCGGGGCGGCCGGAGGCGGCACCGCCGCTCAGGCGCGCGTAGTGTCCGGTGGCGACGGCGTCGAAGCCCAGGGCCAGGCCGCGCTCCAGGAGTGCGTCGAACTTGACGCGCTCGTTGCAGCGCACGCACGGGTTGGGGGTGCGCCCGGCGCGGTACTCGTCGAGGAAGTCGGCTACGACGCGCTCCTCGAACTCCTCGGACAGGTCCCACACGTAGAAGGGGATGTCCAGGATCTGGGCGGCCCAGCGGGCGTCGGCGGAGTCCTCGATGGAGCAGCAGCCGCGTGAGCCCGTGCGGGTCTGGGCGCGGTTGCGGGTCAGGGCCATGTGGACGCCCACGACCTCGTGACCGGCGTCGACGGCGCGCGCCGCGGCGACGGCGGAGTCGACTCCGCCGGACAGGGCGGCCAGGACGCGCACGAGGGTCTCCTTCAGGTAGGTAGCTGTTGCTACAGCCGTGGCAGGCTACCGCAGGTCGACGGTGGTGGGGAGTTGGGAACAGTGAGGTAGTTGCCGCTGGGATATATTTATCCCAGATGAAGGAGCCCGATGACTGACGAGTACGCCATTGACGCCCGCAGCTTCGCCCAGACCCTGCGCGATCAGCGCCGTACGCAGATGAAGGGCGGCCTGTACCACCTTAACCAGGTGCTCATGGCGTACAACTCCAACCGTATCGAGGGCAGCCGGCTCGATGCGGAGCAGACCCGGTTCATCTATGAGACCCGCACCATTACGGGAGAGAACGTCGCTGTTGACGACGTGGTGGAGGCGGTCAACTCCTTCGAGCTGTTCGATGAGATGATCGACCGCCTCGGTGAGCCGATCACCGCCGAGATGATGAAGGACTACCACCGGATTCTCAAGCGGGGGACCGCCGATGCCCGGCGTTCTTCCTTCCCCGTCGGGGACTACAAGCGCGTTCCCAACGTGGTGGGCGGACGTGAGACGGTGGCGCCCGAGCATGTCGCGCTCGCCGTCGACGATCTCATCGCTCGCACCCCGGCGAGAATGACCTTTGACGACATCGTCGACTTCCACTACCGGTTCGAGAGCATCCACCCCTTCCAGGATGGCAACGGTCGGGTGGGGCGGATCCTGATGTTCCAGCAGTGCCTGGACAACGGCATCATGCCGTTCATCGTGCTCGACTCGACAAAGGCCTTCTACTACCGGGGCCTGAGCGAGTACGAGCAGGAGCCGGGGTTCCTGCGAGAGACCTTCAGGTTCCTTCAGGACGACTACTATGAGCGTTTTGCCAGGTTCGTTGAGATCGTCGCTGGTGGGGAGTAAACGTGTGGTCCTGGAGTCGGTGAGACGGGGCTTATCGGGCGGCGAACTCGTATCCGGCACGAATGAGGTCTCTGAGCCAATCGCTCTGCGCGTCCTCCATCGTCTTGACGACGACGTGGTGGTTCCACCTGTTTGCGCTGATCTGGCTGACCCGGTGGAAGTGCGGATCCTCCATGGGGCGGTCGAGCCTCACGTTCAGGAACAGGGTGCCGTCGGATGTCTTCTCGTAAGCCCAGATCCACAGGAACTTCCGGTTGACGGAGAAACTCACCTGGGCCGTCAGGTGCTTTGTGACTGCGCCATGAGACATGGCATAGGACTCGACTGCGGTGTACATGGCGGCCGTTTCCGGCTTGCCGCTGAAGCCACCGATCATCTTGTTCGAGGCGGTTGGCATGTGATGCTCCTCGTCAGCTATTGACCTGGATACTGCTAAAAGTGCGTCCCAACAGCCTTGTGCGTCAGCTTCCAGGCGCGTCTGGCGCCCTCCAGAGCGGCGGACAGGGCAGTAAGCAGGCGCTCGACGTCGTCGGAGCTCGTGGTGCGCCCCAGGGAGCAGCGCAGCGTGGAGCGGGCCGGACCCTCCTCGAAGCCCATCGCCAGCAGCACATGGCTCGGCTGAGCGACCCCGGCGTGACAGGCCGACCCCGCTGACGCATCGATCCCCGCCAGGTCCAGGGCCATGAGCAGCGCCTCGGCGTCGGCCTCCTCGAACCACAGGTGCGCCGTGGAGGCCACATGATCGGCGTCCTCCGGAAGCGTGGCATGAACCCCCGGAATCGCCCCGGCCCCCTCCAGGAGCCGACGCCGCAGCACCGCCAGCCGGGCCTCCTGCTCCTGTCTCTCAGCCACCGCCAGCTCCACCGCCAGAGCCAGCGCCCGAGCCGCCACCACGTCCTGCGTGCCCGAACGAACGCCCCGCTCCTGGCCGCCCCCGCCCGTCACCGGCCTCAGCTCCAGATCGCGGCGGACCACCAGGGCCCCCACGCCCACCGGCGCCCCCAGCTTGTGGCCGCTCAGGCTCATGGCATCCAGGCCCCAGCCGTAGAAGTCCACGGGAACCTTCCCCAGCGCTGCGACCGCGTCGGAGTGGACCGGCACGTAGCCGGCCTCGTTAGGGCGCCCGGCGCCGCTCGCCTCCCGCACGCGCGCCACCAACGCCGCCATGTCCTGAACCACGCCGGTCTCATTGTTGGCCGTCATGACCGAGACCAGGGAAGCGGGGGAGCGGCCGGTACTGGCTGCGGGCGCCACCGCCCGGGTCACCGAGTCGAGCTCGACTCGCCCAGCGCCGTCGACCTCCAGCAGGCTCAGCCCCGTACCCAGCTGCTCGGCAGCGCGCGCGGATTCCAGTACGGCCGGATGCTCGATCGGCGAGACCACCAGCCTCCCGCCCGGCATCGCGCGCGCCCGGCCCGAGACCACCAGGGCGTCGGCCTCCGTGCCGCCGGAGGTCAGGACCACCTCATGGGCATTGACCCCGAGGGCCTGGGCGATCCTGGCACGCGCCTGGGCCAGCAGACCCGCGACCCGCCGGCCCGCGGTGTGCTGCGCGCTCGGATTCGCCCAGCCGCCGAGCCCACTGGTCAGGTCCTCGGCGACCTGCCGGGCGACCTCGGGGCGGATGGGGCTGGAGGCGGCATGATCGAGATAGGTGCGCGCGGGCATGCCTCCACCCTAGTTGTCCATCTTCGGATCGGGGGCTGACGGGATCGTGCGGACAACTCGGGGCTGGCCGGTCGGAACCCGCCTGGAGATGCGCAGCGGGGCAGGGTCGGGCCATTAGGCTGGGCGGGCTGGAGCAGGGCACCGAGCGCGGGGAGGCGGACATGACGGCGTATGCGTCGGGACTGTCGGCCAAGGAGGTCCAGGCCCTGGATGCGGCCAAGCTCTATTACGCCGGGCTCACCCAGCAGGAGGTCGCCCAGCGCCTGCACGTCTCACGGCCCACCGTCTCCAAGCTGCTGGCTTACGCCCGCCGGCGCGGTTTCGTGCGCATCGAGATCTACGACCCCCGCGAGCAGGATCCCATGCTCCTGGATACCCTGCGCGAGCGCTTCAACCTGCTCGACGTCCGGCTCGTCAGTCCCGTCGGCCCGGGGGAGGACCTGCTGCGCGCCGCCCTTGGCCGGGAGGGCGCCCGCCTGCTGTCCTCCCTGGTCCGGGACGGGGATCGCATCGGCGCCGTGGGCTCACGCACCCTGGTCGAGCTCGCCCGTTCCCTGGAGCCCGTGCACCGTCACCACGTCGAGCTCGTCCAGATGGCTCGCGGCCTGCTGCCCGCCGAGCGGGGGCTCGATGAGGAGGCCTGCCTCGTGCGGATGGCGCAGGCCTTCGACGCCCACCTCCACCTCCTGGACATGCCGCTGGTGCTGGGGAGCATCGCCGAGCGCAACGACCTGCACCGCGCACCCCGGGGGTGCCGCGTCATGGAGATGGTCGACCAGGTGCGCATCGCCCTGTTCACCGTGGGGGAGATTCACTCCGACCTGCAGCACCTGGGGCACGAGGTGCTCAGCGCCGCCGAGCGCGAGGCCCTCATTGAGCGCGGCGCCGGGGACCTGTGCTCGCACTTCATCGACGTCCACGGCCGGATCTGCCTGCCCGACCTCACCCACCGCACCACCGGCATCACCCTGGCCGAGCTGCGCCGCAAGGAGCAGAAGATCCTCGTGGCCGGGGGCGAGGCCAAGGCGCCGGTGATCCGGGCGGCCCTGGCCAACGGCTATGTCAACCGGCTCATCACCGACGTCTCCGCCGCACGCGGCGTCCTGGAGATCGACGACGCCTTGGCGCCTCAGCAGTGAGCCCGCCGGCCGCCGGCGGTCGCCCGCGACCGTGGGAACATATGTTCCAAGTGAGCACCTCTGCGCCAAAACCCTACCTCTCGTGGCGCCTTTAGGCTGATCTTTCGCTGCAATAGCAACAAAGCGTCGGCGGAACATTCGTTCGGAGGGGGCTCGTGCCGGCCTCTGGTGGATTGTTACCTTCCTTTTACGGTTCCCATCACGCCCGGCAGCGCAGAAGGCACCGCTGGGGCGGCGTCATCGAGGCGCTGGCGCACATTCGGACAAAGGAGTTCCCGTGGTACCACTGTCACGCACTATCGATCACACCTCGCCAGGGTCGCAGGCGACTGCTGCTGCCCGGCGCACCGGCCACTCCCGGCAAGCCCTGACGGGAGGCGGGTCATGAGCAGCACCACGATCGCACCCAGCGGCACCGCCCGCACCATCCCGCCGTCCCGGGGGCTCATCAAGGACCCCACCACCCAGCTGGCCGACGGCTACCTCGACCGCATCCCGATGTTCCAGTACATCCTGCTGTCGATCTGCTTCCCCATGTGGGGTGCCGCCGCGAGCCTCAACGACATCCTCATCACCCAGTTCAAGTCCGTCTTCACCCTGTCGGACTTCGCCTCGGCCTTCGTCCAGTCGGCCTTCTACGGTGGCTACTTCCTCATCGCCATCCCCTCCTCGCGGATCATCCGGCGCACCAGCTACAAGACGGGGCTGCTCATCGGCCTGGTCGTCTACATCGTGGGCTGCACGTTGTTCTTCCCGGCCTCGCATGTGGCCACCTACTCGGTGTTCCTGGCGGCCCTGTTCGCCATCGCAGTGGGCCTGTCCTTCCTGGAGACCTCCGCCAACACCTACTCCTCGATGATCGGGCCCAAGCGCTCCTCGACGCTGCGGCTCAACATCTCCCAGACCTTCACGCCCCTGGGGTTCCTGGCCGGTGCGGTGCTGGGCAAGTACCTCATCTTCACCGGCGGCGAGTCCCTGCACAGCCGCCTGGCCTCCCTGACCGGGCTGGAGCGCCAGCAGGTGGCCGAGGCCGCCCTGCAGCGCACCCTGGCGCCCTACCGGGTCATCATCGTGGTGCTGGTCATCCTGACTGTCGTGGTGGCCATCACCCAGTTCCCCCACTGCAAGCCCCTCAACCACCGCCATGAGGAGGCCAAGGCCACCATCGGGGAGACCCTGTCCTACCTGGCGCGCAACGGGCGATTCCGCATGGGCATCCTCACCCAGTTCCTCTACGTGGGCATGCAGACGGCCGTATGGTCCTTCACCATCCGTCTGGCATTGAACCTGGATCACACCCTCAACGAGCGCACCGCCGCCAATTTCGTCATCGCCGCCTTCGTGGCCTTCTTCGTGGGCAAGTTCATCGCCAACGTCCTCATGACCCGCTTCAACGAGGACCTGGTCCTGGTGGCCTACTCGATCCTGGGGGTCGCCACCCTCCTGTGGGTGGTCCTGGCGCCCAATATGTCCTCCGTCTACGCCGCGGTGTTCACCTCGGGCCTGTTCGGCCCGTGCTGGGCCACCATCTACGCCCGCACCCTGGACAGCATCGAGGACAAGCGCCACACCGAGACCGGGGGCGCCGTCATCGTCATGTCGATCATCGGCGGTGCGGTCGTCCCGGCCATCCAGGGCCTGGTCTCCGACATCATCGGCTCCCTGCAGGTCTCCTTCCTGGTCTCCCTGCTGTGCTTCGCCGCCGTCCTGATCTACTTCCTGTCCGAGTACCGCGCTTCAGCGCGCCGTGAGAAAGCTGAGTGAGCACATGACCACCATTCCTCTGCACCCGGAGCTGTTCACCACCGAGCCGCGCACCATCCTGCGCTCCCAGGACTTCGAGGCCCGGGCCCTGCGCTACCCCTCCGGCGTGGCCTCATTGAGGCTGACCAACTCCCGGGGCCTGATCGAGGTCCTGCCCTTCATGGGCCAGATCATCTGGGACGCCCAGATGGACGGCGTGAGCCTGCGGATGGACAACATGTTCTCCCAGCCCCAGCCCGCCCGGGAGATCATCGGCACCTACGGCTGCTTCGCCTTCCACGCGGGCCTGCTGGCCGCCGGCTGCCCCTCGCCGCAGGACGACCACCCCCTGCACGGGGAGTTCCCCTGCGCCCCGATGGACGAGGCCTGGTTGGAGGTCGAGGACGACGCCGTGCGGATCGTCTCCTCCTACGAGTACGTCATGGGATTCGGCAGCCACTACCGGGCCCGGCCCCATGTGGAGATGCGCGCGGGCTCCTCCATGATGACCATCGGCATGCGGGTCGCCAACCTCTCGGCCTACGCCCCGATGCCGCTGCAGTACATGTTCCACATGAACTACGCCTTCGTGCCCGACGGTGTCATGAGCCAGTCCCTGCCCGAGGGCTCCTTCCAGCTGCGGCGCACCGTGCCCGCGCACGTGACCCCTAATCCCGAGTGGGACAGGATCAACGAGGACATCCTGGCTGGGAAGATGGACGCCGACTCCCTGGAGGGGGCCACCGCCTTCGATCCCGAGATCGTCTACTTCGCCGACGGCCTGGAGCGCTACGACGACGAGCTCGTCTTCGAGATCGCCTCCCCCCAGGGGCATGCCTTCCAAACCCGCTTCTCGGGCAAGGAGTTCCCCGTGGCCACGCGCTGGATCCTGCACAATCCTGACCAGAAGGTGGCCTCCTTCGTCCTTCCGGGCACCTCCCGGCCGGAGGGCTTCATCGCCGCCCGAGAGGCGGGCACCCTCATCATGCTCGGGGCGGGCGAGAGCCGGTCCTTCACAGTGACCACGGGACTCAAGGAGAACTGACATGGCAGCCGATCGCACCAACCTCACAGGCGCCGAGAGCAGCGCCGGCGAGGACGGCAAGGACATCGCCGTCATCGGGTCCAGCAACATGGATCTCATCACCTATATCACCCGCATGCCCAGCGAGGGCGAGACCGTGGAGGCGCCCGACTTCGCCATGGGCTTCGGCGGCAAGGGCGCCAACCAGGCGGTCAGCGCCTCCAGGCTGGGTTCACGAGTGCTCATGCTCACCCGGGTCGGCAATGACCTCTTCGCCGAGAGCACCATCGAGAACTACCGGCGCAACGGCATCGATACCACCCATGTCCTGTCCACCGAGGCCGCCAGCGGGGTGGCGCCCATCTTCGTCGACGAGGAGTCACGCAACTCCATCCTCATCGTCAAGGGAGCCAACGCCCTGCTCAGTCCGCAGGATGTGCGTCGTGCTGAGGACCAGATCGCCGCCTGCCGGCTCATCGTCCTGCAGCTCGAGATCCCCCTGGAGACGGTCTACGAGGCGGTGGCCCTGGGCAAGCGCCACTCCATCCCCGTGCTGCTCAACCCGGCCCCGGCCCAGCCCGACCTGGAGCTGGAGAAGGTGCGCGACTGTCAGTACATCGTGCCCAATGAGAGCGAGCTGTCCCTGCTGACCGGCATGCCCGTGGACGGCCTCGACGACGTGCGCAACGCCGCGGCGGTCCTGCTGGAGGTGGGCATCGCCAATGTCATCGTCACCCTGGGCTCGCGCGGCGCCCTGTGGATGACCCGCACCGAGGACCGGCTCATCCCCGGCGTGGCGGTCGAGGCGCGCGACACCACCGGCGCGGGGGACGCCTTCATCGGCTGCTTCAGCCACTTCCTGGTCTCCACCGGCGACACGGCCACCTCCCTGGAGATGGCCAACCGCTACTCGGCGGACTCGGTGACCAAGCGGGGCACCCAGTCCTCCTACGCCACCAAGGAGGAGTTCGAGGAGATCCTGCGGGGGTAGGCCCTCCACGATGCTCCCCGCATGAAGGGCCGGCGCAGGATATCTGCGCCGGCCCCCGGGCGCTGCGGCCTGCTGGGTGGGACTGGGCGCCGCCGAAGGCCGATACTTTTCTCCTATCGGTACAGGTGTGCCCATGTGCACGTCGCACCACGGGATGGGAGAGTGAGCCCATGCGCACCGACCAGCTCGCCCTGTCCCGCTCCGCCACCGACCGCGACGCCGAGCGGCGCAGCGAGCCCGGGCTGCTGGAGCGCCTCGCCGCCGACCCCGAGACCCGCCTGCTGCTGGTCGATGCCCGCGGCCGCGTCGCCCTGACCGGTCCTGCCATCCACCCCGACCTGCCCGACGACGGCCTCACCCCAACCAGCCTCATCGACAGCCCCGGCGCCACCGCCTGGGAGGGACCCGGAATCCGCAGCGGCTGGGGCCTGCCCGACCTGCGCGCCGGCCACCTCGGAGCCTCGGCGCCCACCAGCTCCCCGGACCTGACCGTCCTCTACATGGGCCGTGAGCTCTCCGACGACGGCGCCCCCACCGGCCCCAGCTGGATCGCCGTCGTCGTGCCCCCGGCCCTGGAGGTCCCCGACGCCCCCGAACCACCCACCACCGGCTCCGACGCCGAGGGCGCCGCCGTCGACCACCCCGACCTGCGCCGCCTGCTGGAGCGCTACCCGCTCTCCGCCCTGCGGGCCATGGGCGCCCAGATGACCGCCCGCGACGCCGGCCTGGCCACCACCGCCGCCTCCCTGGCCGCCTGGCACGCCCGCTCCGCCTACTGCCCGGCCTGCGGCGGGCGCACCGAGACCATTGAGGCCGGCTGGGCCCGCAGGTGCACCGACTGCGCCATCGTCCACTTCCCGCGTACCGACCCGGCCGTCATCATGACGGTCGCCGACGAGTTCGACCGGCTCCTCCTCGTGCGCGGCGCCGCCTGGGCGGCCCGGCGCTACTCGGTGGTGGCCGGCTTCGTCGAGGCCGGAGAGTCCGTCGAGGCCGCCATCACCCGCGAGGTGTGGGAGGAGACCGGGCTGCGCGTGGCCGAGGTCGAGTACGTCGCCTCCCAGCCCTGGCCCTTCCCGCGCTCCCTCATGCTCGGTTGCCGGGCGCGCCTGGCCCCCGGCGAGGACCGGCCCCGCCCCGACGGCCAGGAGGTCGTCGAGGCCCGCCTCGTCTCCCGAGACGAGCTCACCGCCGGCGTCGACGACGGCAGCATCCTCCTGCCCGGGCCCACCTCCATCGCCCGTCTCCTCATCGAGGACTGGTACGGCGGCCCCATCGTCAGCTGACGTCGACTGAGCCGACCGAGCCGACTGAGCCGACCTGCCCCGTCTTGGCCGGCCTTCGCCGAGCGGTTCCCGTCGCAGTCACCCCGCCGCCGATTCCTGTCACCGACCCGTGGCAGGCTGGTCCCGATGAGCGCGACCACCCCCCACCCCGCACCCCTCGACGCCGCCAGGCTCCTGGAGGCCCTCGACCCCGACCAGCGCGAGGTCGCCGAGCACCTCGAAGGTCCCCTGTGCGTCCTTGCCGGTGCCGGCACCGGCAAGACCCGGGCCATCACCTACCGGATCGCCCACGGCGTGGCCACCGGCGCCTACCAGGCCACCCAGGTCCTGGCCGTCACCTTCACCGCCCGCGCCGCCGGCGAGATGCGCTCGCGCCTGGCCGACCTCGGCGTCCCCGGCGTCCAGGCCCGCACCTTCCACTCCGCCGCCCTGCGCCAGCTCACCTACTTCTGGCCCACCGCCATCGGGGGTCGCCGTCCCGAGATCCAGTCCCACAAGGCCCCTCTCGTGGGCGCGGCCGCCCGCCGCCTGGGCGTGTCCACCGACAGGGCCCTCATTCGCGACCTGGCCGCCGAGGTCGAGTGGGCCAAGGTCACCATGACCCTGCCCGAGGACTACGCCCAGGCCGCCGTCGCCGCCGGACGCACGGGCGTGGCCGGGCAGGAGGCGGCCACGGTCGCCCAGGTCCTGGCCCTCTACGAGGAGGCCAAGAGCGAGCGCGGCGTCATCGACTTCGAGGACGTGCTCCTGCTGACCATCGGCATCCTCCTGGACCGCGACGACATCGCCTCCCAGGTGCGCGGCCAGTACAAGCATTTCGTCGTCGACGAGTACCAGGACGTCTCCCCGCTCCAGCAGCGCCTGCTGGACCTGTGGCTGGGCAGGCGCCGGCAGCTGTGCGTCGTCGGCGACGTCTCCCAGACCATCTACTCCTTCACCGGGGCCACGCCCGCCTTCCTGACCGGCTTCACCACCCGCTACGAGGGCGCGCGCACCGTGCGCCTGAGCCGCGACTACCGCTCCACCCCGCAGATCGTCTCCCTGGCCAACCAGGTCCTCTCCCGCTCGCGGCGCGGAGGAGGCGGCCTGCACCTGCCCGCAGGCGCCGTCGAGCTGGTCGCCCAGCGCCCCAAAGGCCCCGCCGTGCGCTTCGAGACCTATGACGACGACGTCGCCGAGGCCGAGGGCGCCGTCGCCCAGGTGCGCCGCCTGCAGGCCGCCGGGGTCCCCCTGAGCGAGATCGCGATCCTGTACCGCACCAACTCCCAGTCCGAGGTCTTCGAGCAGGCCCTGGCCGGCGCCCAGATCGGCTACCTCGTGCGCGGCGGCGAGCGCTTCTTCGAGCGCGAGGAGGTCAAGCGCGCCATGGCCGTCATCCTGGGGGCCGCCCGCACCGAGAAGGCCACCTTGAGCGGCGACCTCGGGCAGGACGCGCGCACCGTCCTGTCCCGCGAGGGATGGAGCGAGGAGCCGCCCGCCCCCCGCGGAGCCGTGCGCGAGCGCTGGGACGCCCTCAACGCGCTGGTGGCCCTGGCCGACGAGATGTCCCAGACTCGCGGCGCCGACCTCGACGCCTTCCACACCGAGCTGCGAGAACGCGCCGACGCCCAGAACGCCCCCACCGTCGAGGGCGTCACCCTCTCCTCCCTGCACGCCGCCAAGGGCCTGGAGTGGGACGCCGTCATCCTCGCGGGCGCCTGCGAGGGCCTGCTGCCGATCTCCCTGGCTGAGGGGCAGGCCGCCATCGAGGAGGAGCGGCGCCTGCTGTATGTGGGCGTCACCCGTGCGAGAGAGCACCTCATCATCTCCTACGCGCGCGCCCGCAACGCCGGAGGCCGGGCCTCCCGGAAGCCCTCCCGCTTCCTGGACGGCCTGTGGCCCACCGCTCACGCAGCCCGAGACACCTCCCGGCGTCAGAGCCGGCAGTCCGCCAGAGAACGGTCCCGGCAGTCCGCCGCCGACTTCGAGGCCAACAACGACCCGCGCACCATCGCCCTGTTCGAGGAGCTGCGGGCCTGGCGCTCTCAGATCGCCAAGGAGCGCTCCAAACCCGCCTACACAGTCTTCGCCGACGCCACGCTGCGGGACATCGCCGTCGTCAAGCCCACCAGCCTGCCCCAGCTCTCCCTCATCCGAGGCGTGGGAGCCACCAAGCTCCAGGAGTACGGCGGACCGGTCCTCGCCCTCCTGCGGGACTTCGAGGCCGGGAACTGACCGGGTGCGCACCTGAGTGGCTCGGCGCCGCTCACAGCTGGGAGCATAGGCACTCGGGGTGGCGCTCCCAGGACCGGCACCGCCCCAGGGGCTCCTGACCGGTGACCTCCACCGAGTGCGTGGCCCACCAGGCGGCCGAGCGCCCGGTCTGCTCCCTGCCCGGGCCGGCGTCATCCCCGGCGGCGTTGACGCCAGCCGAAGGTCCCAGGACCGTGTCGATGACAGCCCGAGCCGTCAGCGCCGCCGACTCGTGCAGGACGAGGTGCTCGACGTCGGGCATTGCCAGGGTGCGCATCTGCGTGGCCAGCGCCGGCCAGCACGGATCGGCGTCCCGTTCCCACAGGTCCAGGCAGGTCGAGCAGGGCCCTTCACCACCCAGGACCGGGCCGATGCGCACCCCCGCCTCACCGATGACGACCGGCAGGTGGATGATGCCCTCCTGCGCGAGCCTGCGGGCGAGCAAGGGCTCCACCACGTGCGCATCCACCGTCACCATGACGTCGGGGCGGGTGCGCAGCGGCGCCCGCGTCCTCAGTGCGGGAAAACGCGCCGACAGGAGCGGCTCCAGGCCGCCGTCCTTGGGGGCCCGTGTAGACAGGATCGTCCCCACCCCGGCCTCCGCCAGCCACAGGGCGGCCTCCTGCGCCAGGGCGTCGACGCCGTGCACCGCCAGAACCGCCTGGGACAGGGCGGCGCCGCGATCCTTGGCGTCAACACCCAACCGGTCCCAGTAGACGCCGTCGGCCCCGTCGAGCTCACTGGTCGCCGAGGAGACCAGGGCGCCCTGGCGCTCCAGGTCCTCGACGATCTGCCGCGCCCGCACCACCGGCACCCGGCTGCGCCGAGCAGCCCGGTAGACCCCACCGGTCTCCAGGGATCGCGCGAGCTCGTCCAGCAGCCGCTGCTCGGCCAGGCTCAGGTCTGTGATGATGGTGCGCAGCCCGGGGGTCGTGCCGATCTGGCTGACGCCCTGCTGGCGCCACAGGACGGCGCACCCGCCTCGAATACGCATGGTGCCTCCTCAAGCCCTTCCTGGCGTCCGCGTGAGGACGCCAGGAGCCCGCGGTCTCGACTACCTCGTCGAGACCTGAGCCCGAGCCTGGCACGTCCCGGCCAGGGGCGGCCAGAGGCAACCGCTCGCCTGTGGATAACCCTCCCGAGCCGGGCCTGCCGGCGGTCTGCTCGGTCCTCATCATCGGCCCCGGTCAGCAGCCGGTCATCGGTCGGGTCAGAAGAAGGCCGGTGAGGCGGCCAGCAAGCAGGCGGTTCCCGGTCAACATGGTTATTGAGCGGAGCAGGTGGCCAGGTCGGACGTGTCGCCCGACGCGATCGCCTCGGTGGCGGTGACGGCCTCGTGCAGGGTACTCACGGCGAAGACCTGCATCCCCTTGGGCTCATGGCCCTTGACCTCGTCGCAGTTGCTCGCCGGGGCCAGGAAGAACGTTGAGCCGGCGTTACGGGCCCCCACCATCTTCTGCTGAATGCCCCCGATGGGACCCACCTGGCCATTCATGTCGATCGTCCCGGTCCCGGAGATATCCGTCCCCCCGGTCAGGGAACCGGGAGTGATCTTGTCAACGACCCCCAGGGCGAACATCATCCCGGCGCTGGGCCCGCCGACGTCGGACAGGCCGAAGGTGGCCTCCACCTGGCTGTCCACGGAGACCCTGAGGCTCAGCCCCAGGAGCGAGCCGGTGGTTCCCTCCTGCGGGGCGATCGTGGTGAGCGCGGCCGGTACCTGCTGCTCACCGCGGCGCACGCCGAGCGTGACCCGCGTCCCCTCGGGGATCGTGGTCATCAGCTCGCGCAGCTGGGAGAAGGAGGTGATCGTGGTGGTCTGGCCGCCCTGCGGCGTAATGGTCTCCAGGACGTCGTCGGCCTGGATCTCGGTGGAGGTCTGCTGCTCGGTCACCTCGGTGACGGTCAGGTGCATGGCGCCGGCCATGCCGGTCTCGATGAGCGCGGCGATGACAGCCGAGTCCTGCGAGGCGGTCATCTGGGCCTTACCGGTCTCCTCGACCTGCTCGGCGCTCTGGTCCTGGGGGCACACCTCGTTGCGGTCCACGATCCGCTTGTCCGACGAGAACCAGGCGGAGATGAGATCAGCGGTCGTCACCGGGTAGCCGGGGCAGCCCGACACCGAGACGGTCGTCATCCGCAGCGCCCCCTCGGTCGGATAGGTCTCGGTGCCCGTCACCTTCAGGACGTCCTGGTCCGACGACGAGCTTTTGTCCAGCACGTTCCAGGTGGGGCCGGGGGCCTCGATGACCGCGTTGACCGGCACCATGAAGACGGCGACGATCAGGGCAACGACCAGGATGAACGTCCCGGCGGCCACGGATCGCCGCAGCCTGCGCCGACGCCGTTCCTCTCCGGAAGGCTCCACGTTCTGAATGCCCGTCTGCTCGGCCTGGCCGGACAGGCCCTTCTCGTTCGCCCGGGCTGACGTGGGGCGTTCGGAGCCGACTGAGACGGCCGCGTCGGCGGCGCCGTGCTGGTCTGGGTGCGTCACGCGCTCATCATGCGACATCTTTCTGGGGAAGAGAGACAAGTTATCGATACGAAGTCGGCACGAAGTCGACACAATGACGACACGGCGGAGACCGGAGGCATACCGAGGTGGCGGCGGGCACGCCGTCGGCGAACAGAACATGGCCCCGGCACAGGAATGGGTGCGACCATAAGGCCGTGAGAGACAGTGTCCAGATGATGTCCCTGGACGACCCGGTGAGAGGAAAACCGTGAGCGAGGACGCCTTCGACGAGCTCGAGAAGATGCTCGCGTCACTTTTCGGCGAGCAGATGGCCTCTGACGCCGTCGGAGCCTTGCGCTCGTCAGGGGTCGACCCCAGCTCCATCGCCCAGATGCCGGGCGTGGGCGACATCTCCCAGCTCAGCCCCGCCCAGCTGCTGGCCATGCGCGCCCAGTTCCAGCAGATGTTCTCTGCCTCCACCTCCGAGCCGGTCAACTGGCAGATGGGCCAGGAGCTGGCCCTCCAGCAGGCCCGAGGCGACGGCGACCCCACGGTGACCGCCGCGGTCGCCGATTCCACGCGCCAGGCCCTTCAGGTGGCCGACCTGTGGCTCGACACCGCCACCGAGTTCATGCCCGCCCCCGGTCAGCGGGAGACCTGGAACCGCAGCACATGGGTCGAGCGCACCCTGCCGGTGTGGAAGGACGTGTGCGCCCCCGTGGCCGAGGCCGTCACCACCGCTCTGGCCCGCACCCTGGAGAAGCAGATCCGCGACATGCCCGCCGAGATGGGCCAGGCCGCCCAGCAGATGGGGGCGCTCGGATCCATCATGCGCACCATGGCGGGCACGGCCTTCGGGCTCCAGATCGGCCAGGCCATTGGCGAGCTCGCCAAGGAGGCCCTGGGGTCCACGGACACCGGCCTGCCACTGACCCGGGAGCCGGGAACCGCCCTGGTACCCGCCAACGTGGCCGCCTTCGTCGAGGGCCTGGAGATCGACGAGGACGAGGTCCGCATGTTCCTGGCGGTTCGAGAGACCGCCACCGCCCGTCTCTACGCCCACGTGCCGTGGCTGCGCGGACAGGTGCTCCAGGCCGTGGCCGCCTACGCCCGGGAGATCCGCATCGACACCGAGACCCTGGAGTCGGCGGTGGCGCAGGTGGATCCCAATGACCCCGACGCACTGCGCGAGGCCCTCGAGAGCGGACTGTTCGCGCCTCAGGAGACCCAGGCCCAGCGCGATGCCCTCGAGGACCTGGAGACGCTGCTGGCCCTGGTCGAGGGGTGGGTCGAGGTCGTCACCGCCCGCGCGGCCGCACCTCACCTGCCCCACCTCATGGCCCTGGCTGAGATGATGCGCCGGCGCCGTGCTCAGGGCGGAGCTGCCGAGCAGGTATTCGCCCGGCTCATCGGACTGACCTTCCGTCCTCGCCGGGCCCGCGAGGCCGCCGAGCTGTGGTCGCACCTGGGCGCCCAGGTCGGTGACGCCGAGCGCGACGCCTTCTGGAACCACCCCGACGTCATGCCCACGGCCTCCGATCTCGCCAACCCCAAGGACTTCCTGACCATGCGGCGCATGGCCCAGGACATCGACGCCGAGATCGACGCTGACCTGGCCTCCCTCCTGGATGGCACCCTCGGGTACGCCGAGGGAGCGAAAGAGGCCGATGAGAACAGCCCCAAGGGGCTGGGGGACAGGATCCCCGGGGACGCCGACGACGCCTCCCAGAACTCCGGTGAGGCCGGTGAGGCCGGTGAGTCCGCAGCCTCCGACGGCACGGACCACGAAGACGGCTCTGACGGGTCCGGGGACCCGGAGAAGGACTGAGACGGGGCAGACCCCTGCGGCGGCGTCGACCGGAATGGGGCGGTTCAGGCCGGGGACGATGCCGTTGGGGCCACCCGCCTGCAGGGCTCCCCGCCGGCGGCACCTACAGGAAGGTGGTGGCCAGCGCCTCGACCAGGCCGGGCACCAGCTGCTCGCCCTGGTAGACCGAGGCGTCGTCGTCATGGGTGCGTGAGCGCAGCGCGCACCAGGACTCGCCGCTGCGCAGAACCCCCACCACCATGCGGATGTCCTCGCGGTCGGGGCGCGCCTGGAGGAAGGCGAGACGCTCGGCGGCGTCGGTGATGGCGTCGGCCTCCTCCTGCGCCGCAGCGGGCAGCACCAGGCGCTCGATGCTGATAGCCGCGCCGTGGACGGACTCGGGCCAGGCCAGCTGGGCCAGCAGGTGCTCCAGGTCCGCGGCGGCCGGCAGCCCCTCCTGCTCCACCACCATGAGCAGCTCGGGATCTCTGCGAGCCTCCTCCACCGCGGCGGCCTCCAGGAGCCCGGCCACGTCCGGGTCCGCCTCCAGGGCAGCGGCGGTGCGCACCAGAGCAAAGACGCGCACCGGCTGGTCCCAGCCGGAGACGGCCACATGGACCTCCGTCTCCGTCACCGCACGGGCCAGGGCCCCAAGGCGAGGAGAAGCAGTCCCGCCCGCGTCGGATGCGGAGGTCTCGGCAGGAGAAGACCCGGGAACGGACGGGCGCGAAACGGGATCCGGGGCGGGCATCGAGTCAGTCATATTCTCATCGTCTCACCGGTGGCACCGCCCGCAGGCATGGCGCGGACCCCGCGTTGCGCGCTGCCGTTCCGGTCGCATTGCGGCCGGCAGAGGCAGGTTTCTCATCCTGGAGAAGGTTATGGGCGTGTCAGTGGTGTGTGGGACGATGGCGCAAGCGGCCCTTCCGGCCGATAGCGGCGCGCCGGACAGTGCGCGACGCAGCGCCACCACGTACGTCAGACAGGGAGCAGGATCGTGAGCACCACGCCCGACGACGAGTCCCGAGACACGTCCTCCGACGAGTCCTCGAGCAGGCCTGCCGGTTCGTCCAGGCAGAAGAAAACGGATGACAGGACCGGGCTGTTCAGTCTGGGACGCATGGGCAGCGGCGGGAACCGCCCTCCCCGTACGCCGCGCAGCAGGACCGGGGGCCGTCGCCCCGGGCCCCTGGCGCTGACCATCTCGATCCTCGTCGTGATCGCCGTCATCATCGGCATCATGTCGCAGGTGTGGACCGAGGTCCTCTGGTTCAGCCAGATCGGCTACGCCCGTGTGCTGTGGACGCAGTGGATCGCCGCCATCGCCCTGTTCCTGGTGGGCTTCGTCGTCATGTTCGGGGCGGTCTTCGCCTCGATGACCACGGCCTACCGGGCCCGGGAGATCGGGGTGCCCGACGACGAGGCCACCCGCAACCTCGAGGTCTACCGCACAGTCATCGAGCCTCTGCGGCGCCGTCTGACCTGGGTGGTGCCGGCGGTGCTGGCCCTGTTCGGCTCGGCCTGGCAGCTGGCACCGAGCTGGCGCGAGGTGCTCCTGGCCTTCAACTCGCAGTCCTTCGGCGTCAAGGACCCCCAGTTCGGGATCGACATCTCCTTCTACGTCTTCATCCTGCCCGCCGTGCTGACGCTCGCGTCCTTCCTGTCCGGCGTCGTCCTGTTCTCCGGGGTGGCCTCCGTCATCGTGCACTACCTGTACGGCGGCATCTCCGTGGTGCGCAGGCCCCACTTCACCAAAGCGGCACGGATCCACCTGGCGGTCTTCCTGGCCCTGTACGCCGTCATCCGGGCGCTGGGCTACTGGCTGGGTCGCTACAGCGCCCTGTACGCCTCCAACTCCAAGTTCGACGGCGCCAACTACACCGACGTCAACGCGGTCATCCCGGCCAATGCGATCCTCGCCGCGATCGGGCTGGCCGTGGCGGTCCTGTTCATCGCCTCGGTGCGCTCCAGCTCCTGGCGCCTGCCGATCATCGGCGTGGCCGTCATGATCGTCTCCTCCCTGGTGGTGGGGACGGCCTACCCACTGGTCATCCAGAAGTTCGTCGTCGACCCCAACGCCCAGCGCCAGGAGGCCCAGTACATCCAGCGCAACATCAACGCCACCAAGGCCGCCTACGGCCTGGAGAACGTGGAGACCACGAACTACGACGCTACGACGACCGCGACGGCCGGCCAGCTGGAGAAGGACGCCGAGTCGACCGCCTCGATCCGCCTGCTCGACCCGGGGCTGGTCTCACCGACCTTCCAGCAGCTTCAGCAGAACAAGCAGTACTACTCCTTCGCGGAGCGCCTCAACGTGGACCGTTACAAGGTGGACTCCACCAGCCGGGACACGGTTATCGCGGTGCGTGAGCTGAACCTGTCCGGTCTTGGTCAGGGGCAGCGGACCTGGGTCAACGAGCACACCGTCTACACCCACGGCTACGGCGTGGTGAACGCCCACGGCAACACGGTGGCCTCCGGTGGCTACCCCTCTTTCTGGGAGGGCGGCATCCCGTCCAAGGGGGACCTGGGCGAGTATGAGCCCCGGATCTACTTCGGCCAGGCCTCGCCGCCGTACTCCATCGTGGGCGGCAAGGACAACGGCTCGCCGCGCGAGCTGGACTACCCCGACGACGAGTCCAAGACCGGTCAGGTCAACACCACCTTCACCGGCAACGGCGGGCCCAGCGTGTCCAACCCGGTCAACCGGCTACTCTACGCCGCCAAGTTCCAGGAGCCCAACATCCTCTTCTCCCAGGAGGTGCGCGAGGGCTCCCAGATCCTCTACGACCGCAACCCGGCCAAGCGCGTCGCCAAGGTGGCCCCCTGGCTGACCCTGGATAACAGCCCCTACCCGGCCGTCGTCGACCATGACGACAACCCGGCCACGCCCAAGCGGGTGATGTGGATCCTCGACGGCTACACCACGACGAACAACTACCCCTACGCCCAGCACGAGTCGCTGGCCAGAGCCTCGGCCACCGCGGACGGCCGGGGCGGACTGCTCGGGGCGCCGGAGGAGTCCAACTACGTGCGCAACTCCGTCAAGGCCGTCGTCGACGCCTACGACGGATCGGTCAAGCTCTACCAGTGGGATGACAAGGACCCGATCCTCAAGGCGTGGCAGAAGGTCTTCCCCGGGTCGGTCACGCCCATGAGCCAGATGAGCGCCGACCTCATCGCGCACATGCGCTACCCGGAGGACCTGTTCAACGTCCAGCGCACCATCATGGCGAGCTATCACGTCAACGACGCCGCTGAGTTCTACTCCGGCGGTGACTTCTGGAAGATCCCGGATGACCCGACCACGTCCGGACAGGACCAGCAGGCCCCCTACTACCTGACCCTCAAGATGCCGGGGCAGGAGCAGGCGAGCTTCTCCCTGTCCAGCGCCTACATCATCGGCGGTAACACCAACCGCAACGTGCTCACCGGCTTCCTCGCGGTGGACTCCGAGACGTCCCCCGGTACCGGGAAGAAGGGAGAACGCAGCCCGAACTACGGCAAGCTGAGACTCCTGGAGCTGCCGAGGTCCTCGAACGTCTCCGGACCGGGGCAGGTGCAGAACATCTTCGACTCCAACCCGACGGCATCCACGACCCTGAACCTGCTCTCCCAGCAGGGCTCGCAGGTCATCAAGGGCAACCTGCTGACGCTTCCCGTGGGAGGCGGTCTGCTCTACGTCCAGCCGGTGTACGTCCAGTCCTCCTCCGGCACGCAGTATCCGCTGCTGCGCAAGGTGCTGGTCTCCTTCGGTGACAACGTCGGCTTCGCCGACACCCTCTCCGAGGCGCTCGACCAGGTCTTCGGCGGCGACTCCGGGGCGACGACGGGGGAGCAGGCCGTCAACGGCGATGCCGGCGCGGCCAATGACACCAATGAGTCCACCGACGGTCAGGACCCGAAAGCGGGCGGCGGAGCGGCCTCGCCGGAACCCGCGGCCGAGCCCACGGCCTCCGCGAGCGCGCCCGCGTCCGCATCTGCGGACCCGTCGGCCTCCGGAGCCTCCGACCCGAAGGCGGAGCTCAACCAGGCCCTCTCCGACGCCCAGACCGCGATGAGTGACGCGGACACCGCCAGGAGCAAGGGCGACTGGGCGGCCTACGGCGATGCGCAGAAGCGCCTCAACGACGCCGTCAACCGGGCTGTCGCCGCCCAGCAGAAGATGGGTTGAGCGCCTGTCACCGGCATCATGAGGGCGTGCCCTGCGACCCGCCTCACCGGGCGGTGAGCAAGGGCACGCCCTCGTTGTTTGCCTTGAGGGTGGCACGGCGTTTAAGGTTGATGTCGCCGACGCGGGGTGGAGCAGTTCGGTAGCTCGCCGGGCTCATAACCCGGAGGTCGCAGGTTCGAATCCTGTCCCCGCTACCACTCTAGAGGAGCCCGGTCCTTCCCAGGACCGGGCTCCTCCGCTCTGTACTGTGCGGATTATCCTGCGCGCGGGTGGGATCTGTGCAAGACTCAAGCATGGCAAAGAAGCACCCCACCATGGACCGTTCCCTGTACGAGGCCGAGCTGCTGAGGCTGCAGGCGGAGCTGGTCGAGATGCAGGAGTGGGTCAGGGCCACTGGAGCCCGCGTCGTCGTCATCTTCGAGGGCCGTGACGCGGCCGGCAAGGGTGGGGCGATCAAACGCATCACCGAGTACCTCAACCCGCGTATCGCGCGCGTGGTCGCACTTCCCGTCCCCACTGAGCGTGAGCGCACCCAGTGGTACTTCCAGCGCTACATCGCGCACCTGCCCGCCGCCGGCGAGATCTGCCTGTTCGACCGCTCCTGGTACAACCGCGGCGGCGTCGAGCACGTCATGGGCTACTGCACCCCGGAGGAGCACCGGCGCTTCCTCCAGCAGTGCCCGGTCTTCGAGAGGATGCTCGTTGACGATGGCATCCTGCTGCGCAAGTACTGGTTCTCCGTGCCCCAGAAGGAGCAGTACAAGCGCTTCAAGTCGCGCATGACCGACCCCATGCGCCGCTGGAAGCTCTCACCCACCGACCTGGAGGCCCTGCCCCGCTGGGAGGACTACTCGCGGGCCAAGGACGAGATGTTCGTCCATACCGACATCGACACCGCGCGCTGGCACGTCGTGGAGTCCGCCGACAAACGCAAGGCGCGTATCAACATGATCCACCACCTGCTGGAGTCCATCCCCTACGAGCACGTGGAACGTCCCAAGATGAAGTTCCCCAAGAAGCCCTCGTTCCCGTCGTCGGGCTACCGCCGCACGGACCGATCCCTCCAGAGCGAGGTGCCGGACTACGCCGCTACCCTCAACGCGGCCGATGTGCCCGAACGCTACGTGGACCTTGAGGACCAGGGGATCGGTTAGGGCCTGCGGCTCCTGCGCCCCAGCTCCTCGAAGACCTGCCCGACCGGCTCACGGATGATGAGGTCGGCGCGGGAGTCGTAGGGTGTGGGGGTCGCGTTCATGAGGACCAGGCGCTCGCCGGCGTAGTAGTCGATGAGGCCTGCCGCCGGGTAGACGACCAAGCTCGTGCCGGCCACGATCAGCAGGTCCGCCTCCGCGATTGCCCGGACGGAGCCCTCGATGACGTCTCCGTCCAGCATCTCCCCGTAGAACACGATGTCCGGTCGCAGCACCGAGTCGCAGGCGGGGCAGCGGGGAACCATGCCGGAGCGGGCGTCGTCGACGTCGGAGAGCGAGCGTCGTTCACCGCAGCCGGTGCAGATCAGGCGCGACCAGTTGCCGTGCAGCTCGAGGACCCGCTCGGAGCCCGCCTGCTGGTGGAGGCCGTCGATGTTCTGCGTGACCACAGCCGACAGCTTCCCGGCTCTCTCCAGGTCGGCCACGAACCTGTGGGCCGCGTTGGGGGTCACGCCCTCGCGGGCGTTCTCCTGGGCGAACCACTCCCAGTAGGCCTGCGGGTGCGCGGTGAAGAAGTCGATGGAGAGCACCTGCTCCAGGGGAATCTCACGGTCCTGGTGGTAGAAGCCCTTGGCTCCCCGGAAGTCCGGGATCCCCGACTCGGTCGAGACCCCGGCGCCACCGAAGAAGACGATGCGCTGCGACTCCGCGATCCACTGAGCGAGCAGGCCCCATTGGCCGTTCTGTTGGTCCATACATCCCAGCCTAACGCCGGGCGCTGATCCTACTGGGGCATACGGTGGCACGGAGAACGGCGCCGTCTCCCGGCTTGGAAGACAGCGCCGTCGGCGAGAAGAAAGAGGATCAGATGCCGAAGCCGACCCGGCGGGGCTCGGCCTCGCCGAGCTCGATGTACGCCAGGGAGCCGGCCGGTACGAACACCTTGCGGCCCTTGTCGTCGCTGAGGATGACGGCCTTGGTCTCGGCGTCGGCCACAGCGGCCAGCACCTTGTCCTGCGAGTCGGAGGTCTCCAGCGAGAGCTCGCGGCTGACATGCTTGATTCCGATCGTGACCTGCATGGGACTCCTTCACATCGTCTGTGTGCCGTATTGAGCGGCGTGCCGCCCATCAGGGGAGAGGCGGCGTGAACCTGCCCCGATCCTAGAGGCGTCTGGGGTGCGTCAGACGCCCGAGCACCCCGGAACCGCGCCGT
Organism: uncultured Actinomyces sp.; assembly: GCA_963552815.1. Classification (GTDB taxonomy): domain Bacteria; phylum Actinomycetota; class Actinomycetes; order Actinomycetales; family Actinomycetaceae; genus Actinomyces. Next base: position 28,394 of record CAUVMS010000001.1, read on the forward strand.
TTCGCGCCACGCGGACATGTGTGCCATCGGCTTCCGGGGGAGGTCTGGGCCTGTCGCCGATGACGATCCGTTAACGGCGTGCGTCTCATGTCAGTGGCTCGTGGTGAGATGGTCCCATGTCCCAGGACCCGATCCGTCTCCTCCCGCCTCCTGAAGTGCCGGAGCTCCCCGCTGCCGACGCCGATGGGCGCCGGGTCCTGGATCACGCCGCCGAGGGCAGCAACATCGTCGTCCTGGGTGCTCCTGGGACGGGAAAGACATCACTGGCCCTGAGACTGCTGTCGGAGGCGGTTGCCGGCGGCAGGGACGCCGTTCTGCTCGCACCCACCCGCGCGCGTGCGGACGGGCTGCGCTGCCGAGCCGCCCACCTGCTGCGTGAGGGGCACGGCGACGGCGTCGTGCGGGTGCGTACCCCTGCGGCCCTCGCTCTGACGATCCTGACCACCTCGCTGACCAGGCGTCCCGGCCCACTGCCGCCGCCGGTCCTCCTGGCCGGTGCGGAGGAGGACTCCGTCCTGGCCTCGATGATCGGCGCCGTCAGCTGGCCGGGGCTCCCCACCGAGGCAACTGGCTCGCGGGCCTTCCGCTCCGAGCTGCGCAACCTCCTGGCGCGCGCCGGAGAGCTCGGCGTCACCGCTGACGAGCTGGCCGATCTGGGGCGCCGGCTCGACGTTCCCATCTGGGGGCCGGCCGCCCAGCTCCTGCGCACCTGGGACGCGCAGGGCAGGCCCAGCGCAGAACGCAGAGCGCAGACCCGCAAGATGGACACCGCCCGCCTCCAGGACCGGGCCGTCGAGGCCCTGCAGACGTGGGGCGCCGACGGCGTCACCGTCCCCCGTCCCGTCCCGGACCTCGTCATCGTCGACGACTACCAGGACTGCACGGCCGCCACCGCCAGGCTCCTGACGGCCCTGGCCACCCCGGACCCCGATGGGCACCGGGCGCAGATCGTGGTCCTGGGAGACCCTGATGTCGCGGTGGAGACCTTCCGCGGCGGCACACCCAGCCTGCTCGTCGCCGCCGAGGACCACTCGGGGCTGGGGGCGAGCCGCCTGCAGCTGAGCACCTGCTACCGGGGCACCCCGGTGATCGCGGCGGTGGTCGCCGATCAGAGCGCCCGGGTCCCGGTGACGGGCGCGGCCACCCACCGGCAGCCGACCCTGGCCCCCCGTACCGCGGCATCGCGCGTCTCCGGGGCATCTGACGAGGACCGTGCGGCGGCACCGACCGGCGTCGAGGCGATCCTGGCCTCCTCCGCCTGGCAGGAACGTGCCCACGTTGCCCGGGCCCTCAGGCTTGAGCACGTCCACCACGGCACTGCCTGGTCGCAGATGGCCGTCATCGTCCGCAGCGCCGCCGACGCCGAGTCACTGGCCCGGGACCTGCGCAGACGGGGCGTTCCCCTGGCCTCCCGCACGCCCGCGGTACTGCTGCGCGCGGAACCCGCGTCGGCTGCGCTCCTGGACATCGTGCGCGCCGCCGTTCGCGACCAGCTGGGGGGCAGCGGTGAACCACCGCAGCGGGAGGTCTCCGTCAACCTGCTCACCAGCCCCCTGGTGGGACTGACCACGATGGACCTGCGTCGACTGCGCCGCAGGCTGCGTCAGGACCCGGCCGTCGCGGGCAACAGTGGTGGCCGAGCTGAGCCTACCGAGTCTCCTGAGCCCGCCGAGCCCGCTACGGTCACCGAGGCCACCGCCAGGCCCGGTGCTCGAACCGGGGCCGACGCCGCCCTCCTGGCCCTGCTGGCCGACGCCGGTCAGGCCGATGCCTTCGCCCGGTCCCTGGACGGGGAGTCCCTCGGCGCTCAGGCGAGCCAGCTCCTCACCGCCGCCCGGATCATCGAGGCCCTGCGCGCCTGCCTGCGCGGCACACCCGCCCACGCAGCCCGTGATGTCGAGGCCCTCCTGTGGGCCGCCTGGGCCGCCTCCGGCCGAGCCGAGGCGTGGCGGTCCGTCGCCCTGCGACCCTCCGGCGGCTCCGCACGCTCGCTGCTGTCCGAGGCCGCCGAGCACGACCTCGACGTCGTCACCACCCTGTTCAAGCGCGCGGAGGTCTGGGCCGAGCGCCACCCCGGCCAGGACGTGTCCAGCTTCCTGGCCGAGCTCGACGCCGAGGTCCTGCCCTCGGACTCCGTCGCCCCCCAGGGGAGGCGCCCGGAGGGCGTCGCCGTCATGACACCGGCGCGCTGCGCGGGCCAGGAGTGGGAGCTCGTCGTGGTCACTGGGCTGGAGCGGGACCGCTGGCCGGACCTGCGCCTGCGGGACTCCCTGACTCGCACCGGCCTCCTCGTCGACGCGGTCACCGACCGTCTGCCGGCCGGAGGGAACGGCCCGGAAGCCGCAGGTGAGGGCCGTGGCAGTGGGGCCATCGCGGCCGCTCGGGCCCAGGTGCGCGCCGATGAGCGACGCATGCTCATCATGGCCCTCTCCCGCGCCACCCGCCGTCTTCTGCTGACAGCCACCGCCGATGCCGAGCACGCCCCCTCACCGTTCCTGACAGAGATCGCCCAGGCCACCGGGATCCACCTGACCGACTCCGACGGCGCCCCGATCCTCACCCCCGACACCGGGGACCTCACCCTGCGCGGCATGGTCGGGGAGCTGCGCCGTGCGGCCGTCGCCGGAAACCTGGAGACGGCCACCCCCGCCGAACGCCGGCGCGGCCGAGCCGCCGTCGAGCTGCTGGCGGATCTCGCCCGCCAGGACGTGCCCGGGGCCGACCCCTCCACCTGGATCGGTGCGGGCGGCCCCACCTCCACCACCCCGCTCGTCGCCGCCGGCGAGCGGATCCGGGTGAGCCCCTCCGACGTCGAGGGCCTGGCCGCATGCCCGCTCAAATGGTTCCTGAGCCGCAACGGCGGTTCGACCCCCGCCAGCGACGCCCAGGCCCTGGGCAGCCTCATCCACGAGGTCGCTGAACGGGCGGAGAGCGAGCACCTGCGCGGCGCCGCCCTGCGGGAGGCTTTCGAGGAGCGCCTGGGCGACCTCGGCTACCCCGACACCTGGCTGGGGGGCCTGGCCGCTGACCGCGCCCGCGCCATGATCGAGCGCCTCGACGCCTACCTCAGCGACTGCGACGCCCTGGATATCCGCGCCGACGTCGAGCAGCCCGTTCGCGCCGACGTCGACATCCCCGTGCAGGTCCTCAGCCCCGAGCTCCGAGACCGGGCCGGGGCCCGGATACCCACCGCGGGGCTCGGCGTCGTCCCCGTCAGGATCTCCGGGCGCATCGACCGGCTCGAGCACCTGGGTGACTGCGGGGGCCAAGGCGGGGACCGCCCGGACCGCCCGGCCGGGAGCAGCGGCGTGCGCGTCATCGATCTCAAGACCGGGCAGCGCGTCCCCAAGGACGTCCAGCGCCACCCCCAGCTGGCCACCTACCGGCTCGCCCTGGCCTCGCAGGGCCGCGACGTCGTCGGCGGAGCCCTGGCGCTCCTGGGCAAGGAGCCCTCCAAGCGGTCCGGCGACGGCTACGTCCTGGCTCCGCCGGGCGCCGCACTCGACCCCAGCCCCATGGTCTCGGAACCCGTGGACGGGTCCGGAGACGGGCCCAGTGACGGAGGCGTGAACGTCACGGCTGGGACCTCAGAGGAGTACTGGGCCGAGGATCTCGTGGCCGGCGCAGCACTGGCCGGCCTGGGCCCCCTGCTGGAGGCCCGCACCGGGGAGCACTGCCGCACCTGCATGGTCAAGGACTCCTGCCCCGTCCAGGTCGAGGGAAGGAGAGTCGTCTCATGACCCCCGCTGCCGCCCGCGAGCTCACCCCGCAGGAGCTTGCGGCCTCGCTCGGGATCCACACCCCCACCCAGGAGCAGGCGCGCGTCATTTCCCACCGGCTGAGCCCGCTCCTGGTCGTCGCCGGCGCCGGCTCGGGCAAGACCGCCACCATGGCGCAACGAGTCGTCTACCTGGTCGCCACCGGGCAGGTCCGTCCCGACCAGGTCCTCGGCCTGACCTTCACCCGCAAGGCCACCGCCGAGCTGGACCAACGCGTCGCCTCCCGCCTGGCCGGCCTCGGCGCCACCGGCCTGCTCCCGACCGTGCCGGAGGATGGCGGGACCGCCGGGGACGCCACCGATGCCGGCGAGCCGATGATCGCCACCTACAACTCCTTCGCCGGCTCCCTGGTGCGCGACCACGGGCTGCGCATCGGCGTCGACCCCGACTCCGCCCTCATCACCCAGGCCCGCTCCTGGCAGATCGTCACCTCCCTGCTCGAGGCGCGCACGCTCCCGCTCCCCAACGAGAGCCTCATCCACAACGCCAACGCCGCCCTGGTCCTGGGTGACGCCCTGAGCCAGAACCTGCTGACCATCGATGAGGCCGCCACGGACCTGGCCGACCTGACCGAGCAGTTCACCGCCCTGGCCGCCATCAAGGGCTGCAAGACCCTGGTCGGCAAGGCGCCCGCCGTCATGAGCGAGTGGGAGGCCCTGCTCGACGTCGTCGCCGAGCTGCACGAGTACAATCGCCGCCACGGCCTGCTCGACTTCGGTGACCAGATCGCCCTTGCCTGCACCATCGCCGAGTCCGTCCCCGAGGCGGCCGCCCAGGTGAGGGCGCAGTACCCCGCCGTCCTGCTCGACGAGTTCCAGGACACCTCGGTGGCCCAGGTCCGGCTCCTGTCCGCCCTCTTCGCCGACTCCGGGGTGACCGCCGTCGGCGACCCCCACCAGGCCATCTACGGGTGGCGCGGCGCCAGCGCCGGGGCCCTGGACACCTTCCACCAGCGCTTCAACCCCACCGGAACCGCCCGCCTCGCCTCCGGGGCGCCGCCGGCCGACGCCACCCCCGTCCTGGAGCTGTCGACCTCCTGGCGCAACGACTCCACCATCCTCGAGGTGGCCAACACCGTCTCCGAGCCCCTGCGCTCCGGCGTCGTCCAGGACGGCGACCCGGCGGGGGAGCACATCACCGTCGCCCCCCTGCGAGCCCGACCCGCCGCCTTCGGCCTGGAACCCGGGACGGTGCACGGCGCCTTCCTCCAGGACCCCGCCGAGGAGGCCCGCACCGTGGCCGCCTTCCTCACCGAGCGCTGGTCACCCAGCGCCGAGATGGCCGTCCTGTGCCGCACCCGCGCACAGATGGAACCCATCGCCGCCGAGCTGGAGGCGGCGGGCCTGCCCTACACGATCGTCGGCCTGGGAGGCATGCTCTACGTCCCCGAGGTCGCCGACGTCCGCGCCCTGCTGACCGCCGCCTCCAACCCCGAGCGCGGGGACCGGGTAGTCAGGCTCCTGACGGGCTTCGGCATCGGTGCCGGTGATCTGCGCGCCCTGGCGACGCTGGCCCGCGAGGTCATCCGCTCCGCCCCGGACACGAGTCGGAAGGGCGCCGAGGACCGGGCCACCCAGGACGAGGCCGACTCTCCGCTGCTCAGCGAGGCCCTGGACACTCTGTTGCGATGGCATGAGGAGGGGAGAGAGGAGGCAGCGCCAGCTGCCGTTGGGCTGACGCCGGCGGGGCTGGCCGTCGCGCTGCGCACCGCCCGAGCGATCAGACGCGTCCGGGAGGCCATCGCCCTGCCTCTGCCCGACCTCGTCGCTCTGGCCGAGCAGGCCCTCGACCTCGACATCGAGATCGCAGCCCGGGTCGGCGACCCCATGGGCCACCGCGCCCTCGACTCCTTCCAGGAGACGGCCCTCGCCTTCGCCGCTGACACCGACGCCGCCACGCTCACCGGGTTCCTGGAGTGGCTCGACGCCGCCCAGGAGCACGAGGACGCCATGACCGCCCCTGAGATCGACCCCTCGCCCGGAGCGATCCAGCTCCTCACCGTCCACGCCGCCAAGGGACTGGAGTGGGACGTCGTCGCCGTGCCCGGGATGGACGAGCAGGTCTTCCCCTCCTACACCAGCAGCGTCAAGGACGATCTGCGCGTGGTGGAGACCGGCTGGATGGGCAGTACCTCGACCTTCCCCTTCCCGCTTCGGGCCGACGCCGACGACCTTCCCCCCTTCACCGTCGGTGACCTCAACCCGGCGGTTACGGACAAGTCCCTCCTGAGTGAGACGATGAACGCCTACAAGGAGGCCCTGGGCCGCCAGAGCCTGCGTGAGGAGCGACGCCTGGCCTATGTGGCCTTCACCCGGGCCCGCCACGAGCTCCTCCTGACCGGCTCCCACCTGTCCAAGACCGCCTCCAAGCCCCGCCGGCCCTCACGCTTCCTCACCGAGCTCCGCCGGCGTGACCTGCTCGCCCCCTACGGAGACGGCTGGGTCGACTTCGATGAGTCCCGCCCCAACCCGCTGACGGCTCTCAGCCAGGTGGGCGCCTGGCCCCTGGATGCCGACGAGCCGGAGGCACTGGGCGCTCAAGCGCCTGGCGCTGGGGGATCACGCGACGACGGGGGAGCGGCCATAGACCGCGCCACATCCTTGCGCCGAGCCCGGCGCGCGGCCGCCGCCCAGGTCGCAGCCGCCATGGGCGAGGCCCGCCCCACCGAGCAGGTCACTGAGCAGGCTCCCGCCAGGCCGGAGCCAACGCATCCAGACCTGGGACCGCAGGCGACTGATGAGACCCTGCGGCGCTGGCAGCTTGAGGCGGGTCTCCTCCTGGCCGAGCGCGCACGCGCCTCAGCCGCTGTCCCCACCGTCCGGCTTCCCGAGCACCTGGCCGCCACCCGCCTGGACGACCTGCGCGCCGATCGCCGGCGATTCGTCCTTGACCTGCGTCGGCCGCTTCCACCCGAGCCCCGCGCCGCGGGCCGGCTCGGAACCGTCTTCCACGACGCCGTCGCCCAGCGCCTGAGCGCACGCGGCACCCTGTTCGGCCTGGCGGAGGCGGGCGTTCCAGACAACCTCGACCCCCAGGACCGGCAACGGGTTGAACGCTGGCTGGAAACGGCCGAGAACCTCCCGCTCCTGGACGACTACGTCCTGGTCGACACCGAGATCGACCGGGAGATCACCATCGGCGCCACCACCCTGCGCTGCCGCATGGACGCCGTCTTCCGCCGCCTGGACGGGGCCGGCTGGCTCATCGTCGACTGGAAGACCGGGCGCCGCCAGGTTCCGGTGGACCAGCTCAGTGTCTACGTCCACGCCTGGGCGGCCTCCCAGGGCGTCCCCGCCAGCTGCGTGCGCGCCGCCTACGTGTACGTCGACTACCCCGAGGGTCGCGTCGATGAGCTCACCGCCGCGGGCCTGCTCGGCCTCGACCAGATCGAGTCGGCTCTGGCACCAGGCTCCCCACCCGAGGAGATGACACCTCTTCCCGCACCCGAGCAGCCAGGCTAACGTCAGCTTCAGGCCCGCCCGGGATCGGCCGCTCGACCAGAAGCACGGCCGGTCCCGGCCCGGCGCACCGGCTCTTCACACCCGACGCCGCAAGGAGAACCCACATGCTGGTGACCTGGTCGATCCTCGCCTTCCTCATCAGCGCCCTGTGCTGGATCCTCGGTGACGCGCTCATCGTCGGTTTCCATCGGCCCGATCGGCGCGAGCACGGCGAGTTCATCGACCTCATGGGGGACGACGCCTACGCCTTCTACACGCGCATCAACGAGCCTCGCCTGCGATGGGGCGCGCTGGTCGCCAACTACTCCATCCCGCTCATGCTCGCCGGCCTCTACGCCCACTGGGTGCTGTTGCGCGGATCACCGGTAGGGATGGCGGGGGCGGTGCTGCTCGGCGTCGGGTTCAGCCTCTCGCCCTTGGCCCATGCCTCCTTCTACCCTCTCGCTCTGGCCTCGGAGCGAGCCCACGCCGCCTATCAGACGTACGTAGCAGCCAGGACGGCGAGCAGCGGGAAGGAGGACAGCGAAGTGCCCGATCCCGTCGCCCTGGAGCATGCGCGCAGGCTCTACCGCTTCCTCATGCAGGCCTGGGTCCCCGCTATCGGGCTGACGACGCTGGGCTGGCTCCTTATCTGCGTCGCCCTGGGCTCCGGAGCCACCGCCTTCCCTCGATGGTCGCTGCTCCTGACCCCACCGGTGCAGGCCCTCCCGTGGTACGCCCTCACCCGCCTGCCCTATCCCGGCAAGCCGCTGCTGGACGGGGCCCTGTTCAACATCGTCAACCTGGTGTGGGCCATCGCCTTCCTGGCACTCATGAGCCACAACCCGCTGACCTGATCCTGAGCGAGGCGCGATGCGGCGTCAGTCGTCCTCGTCGTCGATGCGCACCATCGCCACCGGGTCGGTGACGGCGTCGGGCTCGGCGAGCTCGCGCTCCCCGGGCACCGGAGCCAGCCGGGGCGAGGCCGGCTCCACCAGCGGGGCGTCACCCACCTGCGCGGCCAGGTCCTCCAGCATCGCCACCGCATCATTGATGACCGGCTTGTTCCCGGTCCTCACCCCATGCAGCAGCCAGCGCGCCAGGCTGAGCTCACTGACCAGCTCGGCCCGCTCACGCAGGTGCCGGTCGACTCCCTCGGAGCGAGCGATGTCATAGGCGTCCTCGATGGAGTCCAGGCAGTCCACCGGCGCCGAGGAGTACACCCAGGCCAGGTCCTCGGCCGGGTCTCCCACGTGCGCCTGCGTCCAGCCGCGCACGGCCACCACCGAGCCGCCGGCCACCAGCATGTTCTCCTCGGCGAGGTCGCCGTGGACCACTGTGGGGCGGAAGCGCCACAGGGCCGTGTCCTCCAGGGCCTGCTCCCAGCGTCCCAGCAGGGTCGGCGGGGTCTTGCCGGTCGTAGCGGTGTCATCCAGAAGGCTCAACCAGCGCCGACGCACCTCCTCGGCGTCGTAGACCGGCATCCCCGCCTCGGAGATCACCGTCACCGCCAGCTCGTGGATCTCGCCCAGGGCCTTGCCCAGCCCCGCCGACATCCCCGGGCCCGGGCGGAGCGTCTCGACGGGGATCGGCTTGCCCTCCACGTGCGAGCGGACCTGGATATGGGCGCCCTGCTGACGCAGGGACCCGCTGACGCGAGGGACGTCGAAGGAGAGGCGCCCGTCGTCGACGACCCGGCCGATGCGGCGCAGCACCTCGGCCTCGGCCTCCAGGGACGCGCCGACGGCGTCGGTGCGCGCCTCATGCACCTCCCAGTGCCGCCCCTGGGTGTCGATGACGCCAATGATGTGCCGCTCGGGGGTCTCGGACTGCGGCAGCGCCAGCCGAGCCGGGTTGAGGCCGCTGACGGCGACGCTCGCCATGGCGGCCAGCGCGAGCGCGGAGTGATGGGGGCGAGGGCCGGCAGCGGGCTGGGCGGCTGGCGGGACCGGCTGACTGCCCTGCGGGGGACCGGCAGACGCGCCGGGTAACGGGGCGACGACGACAGGAGCGCGATACTCGCCGTGGTCGTCAGCAGTCGGAGCCTCAGCGTGCTCGACGTCGGAGGTCGCCTCGTCGGTGAGGCTGTCGACACCGCCGTCGACATCAGTGGTGCCGGGGGCGTCCGGGGACTGCGGAGGCTGTGACATGGTCCAACCGTAGGCGACAGGTCCTACATCCCGCAGGACAGCCGCGCCCGTCCGCTGGCGGCAAACGTCAAAACCTGTGGGAACCGGCCTGACGGCCGCCCAAGACCCGCCGAGTTATCCACAGGCACTGCCGAGGTAGTGGCCATTCCGTGATCAGGTGCTCTAGAGTTCATCCGTGACGCCGGTCACCGACCGTCCGGTGCGTAGGAGTTCACCGCTGAACACCTGCCGCCCCTGCGAACATCCTCATTCGCCCTACTCGTCCCATTCACACAACCACACGCGCTGAGAGGCATCATGGACGCTGCCGATCTTCTCCTGACGGAGGTTCGTGAGCTGGTTCGCGCTCGCGGAATCGACCCTCTCAGGGATATCTCCGCCCTGGAACAGCTCGTCACCGAGGCCGAGGACGACTATCTGCGTCGCTCCGACGCCGGACTCGTCCCGCCGCTCATCGACCCCGCCGGCGCCCGTTCCCACGTGCTGGACTCCATGGCCGGACTGGGGCCGCTCCAGAGCTACCTCGACGATGAGTCCATCGAGGAGATCTGGGTCAACGCACCCGGCCGCGTCTTCATCGCCCGCTCCGGGCGCCCCGAGCTGACCACCACGATCCTGGAGAGTGAGGACCTCGCGGTCCTGGTCGAGCGGATGCTGAGGGCCTCCGGGCGCCGTCTGGACCTGTCCAGTCCCTTCGTCGACGCCCAGCTGGCCGGAGGACAGCGCCTTCACGTCGTCATCCCGCCCATCACCTCCCAACACTGGGCGGTCAACATCCGCAAGCACACCTCCCGGGCCTCACGCACCAGCGACCTCGTGCGCATGGGCTCACTGACCAACCGGGTCGCGGCCTTCCTGGACGCCTCCGTGCAGGCCGGTCTCAACATCCTGGTCTCGGGGGCCACCCAGTCGGGGAAGACCACGATGGTGAGGGCCCTCGCCGGAGCCATTCCCGGTGGGCAGCGGGTCATCTCCTGTGAGGAGGTCTTCGAGCTGGCCCTGAGGAACCGTGACTGCGTGGCCATGCAGACCCGGCCGCCCAATCTCGAGGGCGTCGGTGAGATCAACCTGCGTCGTCTGGTCAAGGAGGCCCTGCGCATGCGCCCCGACCGTCTCCTCATCGGAGAGGTGCGCGAGGCTGAGGCTCTCGACCTGCTCATTGCCATGAACTCTGGACTTCCCTCGATGTGCACGTTGCACGCCAATTCCGCGCGAGAAGCCGTCATCAAGATCTGCACGCTGCCGCTGCTGGCGGGGGAGAACGTCTCCAGCGACTTCGTGGTCCCCACCGTCGCCAGCGCCATTGACCTGGTCGTCCACCTCGACCTGGACCGCCACGGGCGCCGCACCGTCAGAGAGGTCGCGGCGCTTTCAGGCCGGGTCGAGAACGGTGTCATCGAGCTCTCCGACGTCTTCTATCGTGACCCCGCCGGCAACCTCGTGCGTGGCGCGGGCGTTCCCAGCGGCACCGAACGCTTCAGCCGGGCCGGACACGATCTCACCGCCCTGCTGAACCGCCACCCCTCCACCAGTGAGGAGGTCTACTGATGGGGGCCGTCGCCGGACTTCTCGCAGGAGTGGGCATGCTGCTCATCTGGATGGCCTGCACCTCCGACCCGCCCCAGTGGCGCTCGAGGCGGTCCCGTCTCCTGGCCGACATCCTGGTCCAGGCCGGCGCCGGCCGCACCAGCCCCACGATGTTCGTCCTGGGCTCGATCGGTCTGGGGCTGCTCGTCGGCATGGTCTTCCTGGGGATGTCTCGGGCCTGGCCAGTGGCGGCCTCCTTCGCCGCGATCTTCGCCGCGGTCCCCTTCCTGGTCATCTCCTCCCGCGCTCGCGCCCGCCGCACCCGCTTGCGCGAGGTGTGGCCCGAGGCCGTCGACACGCTCGTCTCCGGCGTCAGAGCCGGCATGAGCCTGCCGGAGGCCCTGACCAACCTCGGTGAGCGCGGACCGGAGGCCGTCCGCCATCAGTTCCGGGCCTTCGCCACCGACTACGCCGCCACCGCCCGCTTCGACAGCTCCCTGGACCGGCTCAAGGCCCGCTTCGCCGACCCCGTCGCCGACCGGATCGTCGAGGCCCTGCGCCTGGCCCACGAGGTCGGCGGCACCGACCTGGGCACGCTGCTGCGCTCCCTGTCCCAGATGCTGCGCGAGGACATGCGCACCCGCGGAGAGCTCGAGGCGCGCCAGTCCTGGACGGTCAACGGCGCCAAGGTCGCTGTTGCCGCCCCGTGGCTCGTCCTGGCGCTGCTGTCCACCCGGCCCCAGGCGGCAGCCGCCTACGCCACCACGACCGGCGCCGTTATTCTCCTGGTCGGCGCTGTCGTCTCGGTCATCGCCTACCGGCTCATGCTGCGCCTGGGGCGGCTGCCCGAGGAGGAGAGGATGCTGCGATGACGCCGATGAACGTGATGCTCGCCGGAGGGCTCGCGGGCCTGGTGGGGGCCATGGGGATCCTGACCATCATCTCGGCCGTGCGCCGACGCCGCCCCACCCTCATGGCCCGGCTGGAGCCCTACGTCCACCAGCAGCCCCGTACCTCGGGACTCCTGACCGCTCCGGCGGGCCTGGCCTCCGACGGCCGTACCGTCGTCGGCCTGCTCATGGCCACCACGGCCGGCGCCCTCAACCTGGGCAGGCTGATGGAGTCCCTGGGGTCCTCGGCCGAGTCGGTCCGTCGACGTCTGACGCGCTCCGGCTCGCCTCTTGGTCTCGACCAGTTCCGCCTCCAACAGGTTCTGTGGTCGACGACGGCGCTCCTGCTCGTCCTGGTGGTCGGTGGCCTGGCAGCCCTGCTCAGATCCATCAACGTGCCCGCACTGATCGTCCTGTCCGCCATGGCCGTCGTGGCCGGGGCCGCCGCTCGGGACTGGTGGCTCAGCCGGGCCGTGGCGAAGCGGCTCTCACGTATCGAGGCCCAGCTGCCTGACGTCGTCGAGCTTCTCGCCCTGGCCGTGGGAGCCGGTCAGGGGCCGGTGGCCGCGATCGAACGCGTCGTCGCGCTCGGACACGGTGAGCTCATTGACGAGCTGGGCGTCACCCTGACCGACATCCGTTCCGGCACGGTCCTGTCCACCGCCCTGGACCATATGGAGCGCCGGGTCGGCTCCGTCCATGTCACCCGCCTGTGCGAGGCGATCATCGTGGCCCTGGAGCGCGGCACGCCGCTGGCTGAGGTCCTGCGCTCCCAGGCCACCGATGTGCGTGAGGCGGCACGTCAGGACCTCATGGAGGAGGGAGGCAGGCGCGAGATCGCCCAGATGGTCCCCGTGGTCTTCCTCGTCCTGCCGATCACCGTCCTGTTCGCCCTGTTCCCGGGGTTGTTCGTCCTGCGGCTGGGGGTGTGAAACGTATCCGACCTCCTTCTACCAAGTCTTCTCGCCCCCTCGTCCGCTCAACCAGATTCCCGCCTGTGAACAAGGAGTAGCCATGAAGCGCACCACCCTTCCCCCGTCTCGCCCGCCCCGTGTCGGCTTCAGGCCTCGGTGGACCGGCTGCCTGACCCGGATCGACCTGGGTGACGAGCGCGGTGACGTCCCCGGCTGGGTGCTGGTCACCCTCATGACCGCCGGCCTCGTCGTGGCCCTGTGGACGGTCGCCGGCAGCACGCTGACCGAGGTCTTCCTCAACGCCATCGCGAAGGTGACGAGTGCTATCTGACCGGTCTCGTCGCCTCCTCCCGGCGCTGCGCGGGAGCCGCGCCACCTCCCGGCACCGCCATCGCGTGAGTACTCGAAAGGAGTCGGGTTCCGCCGTCGTCGACTTCGTCATGGTCGGCGCGCTCGTCGTCTTCGTGTTCGTGGCTCTTCTCCAGGTCACCCTGGGCGTCTACGCGCGCAACGTTCTCACCGACGCCGCCGGTGACGGAGCCAGGCGAGCCGCTCTGGTTGGGGGCACGGAGGCCGAGGCGCAGCAACGGGTACGGGTTCTGTCCGACGCCGCGCTGCGTCGCGGCTACGTGGACTCCGTGACCGTCTCGCGGGTCCCCTCCGGGGATCTGACCATTGTTGAGGTCACGGTCAAGGCGCCCTTCCCGGTTCTGGGTCTCTTCGGTCCCGGAGGGACCCTGACGGTGAAGGGGCACGCGATCGACGAGTCCTCCCTGGTCCGAGAGAGGTAGCTGCCGTGGTCGCGCCGAGGGTCCTCGGACAACTTGTCCCACCGTTACCGGAAGAAAGGTCTGTACCAACGGCCGGTCAGTGGGGACGGCGTGCTGCACGCCGGCTCCGAGACGCTTTTACAGGCGCCGTGCACGACGCTCGGCGGATCCTGAGCCGGGAGGAGGGCAACGCCATCGTGGAGTTCATCGGGTGGAGCGCCGTTCTGGTGGTACCCGTCCTCTACCTCGTGGTCACCCTCGCCCAGATCCAGGCCACGACCTTCGCCGTCTCCTCAGCGGCTGATGCCGCCAGCCGCGTCCTGGAGGTCGATGACTCGCCGACAGCAATGGACAAGGCCCAGGTGGCGATGGAGCTGTCCCTGTCCGATCAGGGGCTCGACGCCGACTCCGAGGGTTCCCTGGCCGTCACCTGCGCCCACGGCTGCGCCAAGGGGCAGGCCGCGATCGTCAAGGTCGCCGTCGGTGTGGACCTGCCCGGCTTCGCCTCCCTGGGGATCGGCCGCGACGTCGTCGTGGTGGACACTGAACGAGCCATCACCTTGCCGGGTAAGGAGGATCCATGAGAGCTCGGCCGGCACCAGCGATGACTCTGCGAGGGGCCCGAGAGCTGGCGCGGCGCCTGCGCCGTGAGGAGGACGGACAGACGCTCCTGCTGGGTGTTGGCCTCATCTGCGTGGTCCTCGCCTTGCTGTTCGTCGCGGCCTCGGCTACGGCCATCTACCTCGACCTCAAGACCCTCACCTCGCTGGCGGACTCGGCCGCGGCCGCGGGCGCCGACGGCATGGAAGAGGACCCGTACTACCGGGGTCATGGGACAGACACGGCGCCCGCCACCCTGACCGACGCGCAGGTGCGAACCAACGCCGCCGCCGACCTGTCCGCCCAGCCGGCAGCGGCCAGGCTGGCGGGGATCACGATGATCAGCGCCCGGGCCGCCGATAGCCAGACCGCCGTGGTGACGCTGCAGGCCCGCTCCCGTCCGCCCTTCCTGCCCTGGGGGATTGTCCCGGCCGAGGGCTTCACCATCACCGCCACCGGATCGGCCCGGATGACGACGACGCAGTGAGCCTTCAGGACTCACTGCGTCGAAATGGGTAGTGGATGGTTGTGGGCGGCAAGGAGCCGGAGGAGGCCTTGCGCTTTCAGGCCTGCTCGACGAAGCCCGTCGATACCGCCGGAGCGATGCGCGCTGCGGGGGAGAGGCGCCGACGCATCCGGGCCCGCAGCTCCTCCTTCTGGCGGCGCGAGAGCTGGGCGATGTAGGCCCGCTTCACCGTGAACAGGATGTTGATGCCCACCAGCAGGTAGAAGGCATTGGCGATGACGCTGGGCCAGGCCCCGGAGCTCGCGCAGTTGATGGTCAGTAGCACGGAGCCAATGATGTTGAGGGCCTGGTACTTGAGCGAATCTCCCGCGATCGTGCCCCTGGAGACCAGGAAGTAGGCCACGAGGAGCGCAGCGGCACCGATCCAGCCGCCGAGAGAGATGAGGGGGGAGAGCACGTCGTTCACGGGACCGATTCTTGGCCCCTCCTCCGATGAAGGTCAATCGCATCTCTCTGCATGAGGGATGTAGAATTACTTCATGCGTGTGTTACCTCAGAGGCTATCGGTTCTATTGGCCGTCCACCGGGCCGGAGGAGTCGTCGCAGCGGCAGATATCCTTCACATCACGCCGTCCGCGGTCTCCCAGCAGATCCGCCTGCTGGAGCGCGAGTGCGGTGCCCGGGTCCTGGACCGCACGCCCGCCGGAGCCGTGCTCACCGCGGCCGGCAAGGTTCTGGCGGAGGCGGCCGAGCGCATCGAGGACGAGCTGACCACCGTGCGCCGTGAGCTGGCGGACCTGGACGACTCCATCCCCTCCGGTGTGGTGCGTGTGGGTGGCTTCGCCTCTGCCGTCCGTGCGCTTCTGCTGCCCCTGCTGACCTCGTTGGCGACCACCAGCCCCGAGCTGGAGGTCGTCGTCGAAGAGGTTGAGGAGCGCGGCGCCCTGTCCAGGCTGCGTCGCGGCGAGCTCGACCTGGTCCTCATCGAGCGTGATGAGCACACCCTTCCGGCCGCGCCCCGGGGCATGGCCGACATCCCGCTGCTGGACGAGTCCTGGCTCGTCGTCGTGCCGGCCGAGCAGGCCGCCCCCTCGACTCTGGCGGACCTGGTGCGGGCCACCTGGATCGACCTGGCTCCGGGGACCGCGGGAGCCTTCGCCCTGGACCGCCTGGAGCGCCAGCTGGGGACACCACTGACGATGCGGCACGTCGCCTACGACTACGACGTCGTCCTGGCCATGGTCAGCCAGGGTCTGGGCTGTGCGCTCCTGCCTGAGCTGGCCGTCTACTCCGGGCTCGTCCCCGATGAGCTCAGCGTGGTGCGCCTGCCCGGGCTGGGGGTGCGTCAGCTGGTGGTGCGCCACCGTTCGACCCGCACCGAGCCGGGCCCGGCGACTCGCGCAGTGCTCGAGGCGCTGCTCACCCAGGCACAGGGGATCGAGCTGGGATGAGGTTCGACGGCAGGCGTCCTGGAATCGACGGGGGTGACAGACCGAATCCGTCCCGACGGCGTCCCCGGTGTGTTCTGCCGTAGACTCGCCTCCGTGGCCACTGACTTCTCCGCTGAGATCGAACGACTCCGACACACCTACGCCTCCATCGCCGCGGTGACCGACCCCGAGGCCCTGCGCGCCCGCATCGCTGAGCTCTCCGAGCAGGCCTCCGCCCCTGACCTGTGGGACGACCCCGACTCCGCCCAGGTGGTCACCTCGGCCCTGTCTCACGCCCAGGCCGACCTCAAGCGGGTCGAAAGCCTGGGGGAGCGCATCGAGGACCTCGAGGCCATGGTCGAGCTCGCCGGTGAGGAGGAGGGCGAGGACGCCGCCGAGATCCTCGTCGAGGCCGAGGCGGACCTGACCGCCATCAGCAAGGACCTCTCCGACCTGGAGATCCGCACGCTGCTCAGTGGTGAGTACGACCCGCGTGACGCCGTCGTCACCATCCGCTCGGGCGCCGGCGGGGTGGATGCCGCCGACTTCGCCGAGATGCTCCTGCGCATGTACACCCGCTGGGCCGAGCGGCACGACTACCCCGTCAAGGTCCTCAACACCTCCTACGCCGAGGAGGCGGGCCTGAAGTCGGTCACTTTCGAGGTCCACGCCCCCTACGCCTACGGGACCCTGAGCGTCGAGGGCGGCACGCACCGCCTGGTGCGCATCAGCCCCTTCGACAACCAGGGCCGCCGTCAGACCTCCTTCGCCGCCGTCGAGGTCATCCCGCTTATCGAGTCCACCGACCACATCGACATCCCCGAGGCCGACATCCGCGTCGACGTCTTCCGCTCCTCCGGCCCCGGCGGTCAGTCGGTCAACACCACCGACTCCGCCGTGCGCATCACCCACCTGCCCACGGGGCTGGTGGTCTCCATGCAGGACGAGAAGTCCCAGATCCAGAACCGTGCCGCCGCCATGCGCGTCCTCCAGTCGCGACTGCTCCTGCTCAAGCAGCAGGAGGAGGACGCCAAGAAGAAGGAGCTCGCCGGGGACGTCAAGGCCTCCTGGGGGGACCAGATGCGCTCCTACGTCCTCAACCCCTACCAGATGGTCAAGGACCTGAGGACCAACTTCGAGGTCGGCAACCCCGACTCGGTATTCGACGGCGACATCGACGGCTTCATCGACGCAGGCATCCGCTGGCGCAAGCAGCAGGAAACGGCTGAGGACTGATCGGAATGCTTCCTCGGAAGCAGCGCCATCGTCAGGGATCCCCCGGAGGGATCCCTGATTTCTTTTCTGCCCGCCCCTGAATTTTTCGTCCTGCGATTGCGGGTGCAATATGGCAGGCGTACCGTGAATTTCATGAGCGCATGGCATGGAGAATCTCAGTCGGCTGCCGAATCGTCAACATTCTCGTCTCTCGAGTCTGCGGATCTCAGCGGATATCTCTCACATCAAGATCGTCGACTGTCCATGGGTGGAAAGGTACTGCGCATTGTCATCGCGGTTGCCATGATGTTCGCTTGCGCACTCACGCCGGCCTTGTTGAAACAGATTCCTGCGATCCAGTCCTTCGCCCTTGCGCATGAGAGCCCCGATGATCTGTTGGAGTCTTTCGCGGTGGGGGCTTGTGTTCTGTTGATCTATGGGGCAGCGGTGGTCCTCGCTCTTATTCTGTGCTACGTCCTGCGCTGCACACTCGACCGGGGTCGTCATATCCGTTTGTGCCTGCGTATCGATCGTCGCTCCCTGCTCTGGCTCACTGGGATGGTGCTGGCTGCGCTCGTCGTGGAACTCGCAGTGGCCGGCACTATTCATCTGCTCGGTCTTGCCGGCGGTGATCAGCCCGCACCGCAAGGGTCGCTGTGGCTCGTGGTCATCGAGTCCTTCTCGATAGCTTTTCTTCTCCAAGGAGCTCCCGAGGAGATCATATGGCGAGGCTGGCTCTTCTCCTCGCTGGGTGAGACGCGTTTCGCGGCGGTCGCCAGCGTCCTCGGATTCACCGTTCCTCATGTTCTCTCTCAAGGAGGGCAGCAGAATCTCCTCGAGCACATCACATATCTCGCCTTGCCGTGTGGATTCGCGGTGACGGCGATGATTGTCCGAATCGTCTCCGGGTCGACCTGGCCGGCGATCGGCGTTCACGGAGGGATCCACCTGGTGAACTACTACGTGGCAGACCCCCTGCATCTGCCCGCTGGGACGGTGACCTGGGTGCTCCAAGGCCTGCTCTGGGCTGCGGTAGGCGTCGTGATTCTCGTGTTCCACCGACGTCAGCGGTGGTTGGCTACGTCATCAGTGTCTAAGTCGTGAGGCGTCGATGATTGTCTCAAGAGGGGGGGCTGACGAGGGACGTGCGATGTTTATGAATCTGCACTGTTTCATGGGATATGGGGATGACGGGGTCATGACGAAACCAGATGGGTGGCGAATCGTGTGAGGAGCAGGGGGACTAGCATGAATTGTCTCGGGGAGATTCCGGATTTATCTCCGATACACGATTGGACTGATTGTGACGCACGACACTGCTAATGTTGGGGGTATGAATACCTCACGATCTCCAGCTCCTAACCCTGTCCCAGTAAACGATCTCTCCCAACAACGTCGGTTCCCCGGCCGCCTAGGAACGGTTCTGCGTGTTGCACTCGCAGTGGTTGTCATGGCGGCAGGTGTTCTCGTGCTCCTTCCCCTGGTGCCATTCGGAGTGCTCGGAAAGGCGGATAGCATCGAGGGGGTGGCGATCGAGACTGTGGCGATGTTCGGATCATCCTTGTTCGTTCTGCTTCTGGCCTGGTTGGTGGTGACCCGGTTGGATGGGGGGACCCTGAGTGATCTGCGTCTGCGGGTCAATTGGCGCGCCATAGTCTGGATGCTGGCCATGATGGTGGTGGCGGTGGCCAATGTGGCGATCGTGGGGGCCGTGATGAACTTGCTTGGGATCGAATCCGCCGCCGAAAGGATCAAGGATCTGCCTCTCCCCATTGTCGCGGCTGCCGTCCTCCACCAAGTGAATCTTGCGTTTCTGCTCCAGGGGTTCCCGGAGGAGCTCGTGTGGCGGGGCTGGCTCGTCAGGTCGCTGGGTGATGGGCGCATCGCCGGTGTCATTTCGGTCATCGGTTTCACGCTGATCCACCTCATCTCCAAAGGCGGGCAGGAGGGCTGGATTGAACGCATTCTGTATCTGGCGACTCCCTTCGGCTTCGCTGTCGCGGCGGTAGTGGTCCTGTGGGTATCGGGCTCGACATGGGCGGCCGTCGGTGTGCATGCGGGCTCCCACATGGCCAATCTGGTTTTGTTTGTCATTCCGATCGATAGGGGTCATCCGGTGGCCTGGGTGCTTGAGGGCGCTTTGTGGCTGGTGGTGGCCGGTGCGGTCTGGTTCCTGGCGCCACGCCGCGCCCTGAATGCCTCCCGCTGAGTCATTCATATCGGGGACCACGTCGAGAGGGTCCCGGTTTCCGGGCTGAGCGTCCTGATTTCCTCTGCGTGCGGTTGAGATCGCCATGTCGTGGGCGTGTGTCATTCTGACGATCACGATTGATTGGTGGCGTAACGTCGGTCCTGCTCTTGGCTCCACTCGCGGTACGGCGTTTTGTGCGGTTGGGATGGTCACCGCCCCCGGTGTTACGACGGCGATGACCCGGCGTGCACCGTCTCACCTCCGTCGCCGTCGCCATTGCTTCGGGGCTCCCTTAGGCTTGGCCACGGTGCGCACGGACGGTCCGATCGGTCGCCGTCGTCGCGCAGAACGTCCGCTCACACCCTGACGAAAGGCGCAGACGAGCAGTGGCTGAGTACATTTACCAGATGATCAAGGCGCGCAAGGCCCACGGTGACAAGGTCATCCTCAACGACGTCACCATGGCCTTCCTTCCGGGAGCCAAGATCGGCATGGTCGGCCCCAACGGCGCCGGCAAGTCCTCCATCCTCAAGATCATGGCCGGCATCGACCAGCCCTCCAACGGCGAGGCCCGCCTGACCCCCGGGTACAGCGTCGGCATCCTCCTCCAGGAGCCCCCGCTCAACGAGGACAAGACGGTGCTCGGCAATGTCGAGGAGGGCGTGGCTGAGATCAAGTCCAAGCTTGACCGCTACAACGAGATCAGCGCCGCCATGGCGGACCCGGACGCCGACTTCGACGCCCTCATGGCGGAGATGGGCACCCTCCAGGACGCCCTGGATGCTGCTAACGCCTGGGACCTCGACTCCCAGCTGGAGCAGGCCATGGACGCCTTGCGCTGCCCGCCGCCGGACGCCGAGGTCAAGAACCTCTCCGGTGGTGAGCGTCGCCGCGTGGCCCTGTGCAAGCTGCTCCTCGAGGCCCCGGACCTCCTCCTCCTGGACGAGCCCACCAACCACCTCGACGCCGAGTCCGTCCTCTGGCTCGAGCAGCACCTGGCCAGCTACCAGGGCGCTGTCATCGCCGTCACCCACGACCGCTACTTCCTCGACCACGTCGCCCAGTGGATCGCCGAGGTCGACCGCGGCCACCTCTACCCCTACGAGGGCAACTACTCCACGTACCTGGAGACCAAGGAGAAGCGCCTGGAGGTCCAGGGCAAGAAGGACGCCAAGCTCGCCAAGCGCCTCAAGGAGGAGCTGGAGTGGGTGCGCTCCTCGGCCAAGGGCCGCCAGGCCAAGTCCAAGGCCCGTCTGGCCCGCTACGAGGAGATGGCCGCCGAGGCCGAGCGCACCCGCAAGCTCGACTTCGAGGAGATCCAGATCCCGCCGGGCCCCCGCCTGGGCAACCAGGTCCTGGAGGCCACCAACCTCAACAAGGGATTCGACGGACGCACCCTCATCGATGGGCTCTCCTTCACCCTGCCGCGCAACGGCATCGTCGGGGTCGTCGGCCCCAACGGCGTCGGAAAGTCCACCCTGTTCAAGACCATCGTGGGCCTGGAGCCGCTCGACGGCGGAGAACTCAAGATCGGCCAGACCGTCAAGCTCTCCTACGTCGACCAGTCCCGAGCCGGCATCGACCCCAAGAAGACCTTGTGGGAGGTCGTCTCCGATGGGCTGGACTACATCAAGGTCGGCAACGTGGAGATGCCCTCACGCGCCTACGTCGCCTCCTTCGGTTTCAAGGGGGCCGACCAGCAGAAGCCGGCCGGTGTGCTCTCCGGCGGTGAGCGCAACCGCCTCAACCTGGCCCTGACCCTCAAGCAGGGTGGCAACCTCATCCTCCTGGACGAGCCCACCAACGACCTCGACGTCGAAACCCTGGGATCCCTGGAGAACGCTCTGCTGGAGTTCCCCGGCTGCGCCGTGGTCATCACCCACGACCGCTGGTTCCTCGACCGCGTGGCCACCCACATCCTCGCCTGGGAGGGAACCGACGAGAATCCAGCCAACTGGTACTGGTTCGAGGGCAACTTCGCCTCCTACGAGGAGAACAAGGTCGAGCGCCTCGGGCCCGAGGCGGCTCGGCCCCACCGGGTCACCTACCGCAAGCTCACCCGTGACTGAGCTCTGAGCAGTCGAGCGTCTGCTCGATCAACAGCACACATTGGAGACGCCATGGTCTCAGCCGACCGGCTGAGACCATGGCGTCTCCGTCATCAACGATCAGGACGCCGCGTTATGGTGTAGGAGGTCGTGATCGCCAGAGCATCGGCGACATTAACTAAGGGTGGTCGCGTCGGTGCGACCGGGCATATAAAGTCATATGTAGTAGCGGTTGGATAGGTGGCAGCCAAGGGGATTGACTGCTCTGGTGTTATTGGCAAGGCGGCTTCTATGTTTTTTTCAGACGGCGGCCTCATGTAGTCAGATCGCGGCCTCGAGTATTCCGTCGCTTTGAAGAGGACGATCATCATGGGTGCAACAATGGCTCGCCGTGCCGCAAGTGCAGGCTCACTTCTGATGCGTGCCGCCGGTGCTCCTCTGATTCCGACCTCGACAGCAAGCGCCGCTGAGAGAGACGGTGCCTGTGACTCCGGAGAAGTCTGCCTCTACTACAACAGCAACGGGCAGGGGTCGGTTTCCGACTTCAAAGATGTCGGCTGGCGCCGTTCCGTCTCGACGAGTTCCGTAACGCAGTCCGAAGCAAGGTGTCCCGTGGGTGCTTCGCCGTCAGGCATGCCCCGAGCAGGGCTCGGTCATCGCTCGACTTTGATGTGGCGCCACAGAACGATTCTCAGATCTGGCGTGATGATCCGTCGTGGGGCCGCTGCGGCCTGATTGCGACGAGGAGTAGGGGATGAGCTTACGGTGCGGTGCACTGGTCCTGATCGGGGACGTACTTTTCCTGCGAGGACTGCGTTTTCCTGCAAACCTCTGCGGTTCGGATGCAGTCGTTTGTAGGAGAAGTACGTCCTGGACGGAAAACGCAGTTCCCGCCCCGCGTCATCTGACCCCGAGGCCGGCATGGCCGCTCATGGTCGCCGGCCTTCTCGTCCTGACGATCACCGTGGGTGGGTAGATCGAAGGTGAGCAGCCCAGCCCCATTCGGCATAGACCACGAGATTGCCGGGAGCTCCGGCGTCGTCGAAGAGAGCGATGTCCGGAGTAGCGTCCTGAAGGCCGGATGTCAGCCGGGGATCGCGCTGCCGTCGTCGTCTTCACCTATGCGGATCCGCCAACGGCCTGAGCCGGCGTCGAACCCTGAGCCCGTGGGCATACGGACCATGCCCTCCTGGGCGATGGTCGACACGAGCCTGCCGGACGAGTCGAAGACCTGGGCGCGCGCCATACCCCGGCCTCCCTGCGAGGAGGGCGAGTCCTGCACGTACAGCAGCCAGTCGCTCATATCCACGTCCCGGTGGAACCACTGGGCATGGTCGAGGGTCGCCAGACTCATGCCCTCGCTGCGCCAGGACAGCCCCTGACTGCGCAGCACCGGCTCCAGCATCACCTGATCGCACACGTAGGCCAGTAGCGCTCGGTGCACGGTCTGGGAGGTCTGCTCCGGGATGCGGCCACGCGAACGTATCCACAGGTGCTGGACCCCACCCCGCTCCTGAGCGGGGCGCAGGTAGAGGTTGCTCTCCACATGCCTGAGATCGAAGGCCGCCGTACGCCCCAGAAAACGCGCCACCGGATGATCGATGGTGCGGAAGATCTCCAGAGCGCTCGTCAGGTCCTCAGGGCGCGGCACCGGGGGAGCCACGACGTGAAGATCAGCCCCCTCCTGCTCCTCCTGGAAGGATGTGAGCATTGTGAGGATCTGCGTGCCCTCCTGGGAGGCGGCGGTGCGCCGCTGGGAGAAGGACCGCCCGTCGTGCAACCGCTCGACGGCGAAACTGATCGGCTTGTCCGGTTGCCCTCCTCGCATGAAGAAGGCGTGGACGGAGTGCGGCAGGCGCTCGCCGTCGCCGTCGTCCTTGACCGTGGTGGCGGCGGCGAGCATTCCCTGGGCAACCACCTGGCCGCCATAGACCCGGCCCGAGAGCTGCGGCAAGGAGCCACCGGTGAAGACATCCTCCCCGTCTCCCGCCGCCAGGCTGAGAACCCGAGTCACTGAGCCGAGGGGCTCCTCCGTGGCGGCGGGGACGGGATAGGGGGTGGTCACAGACCGAGCTCCTCCAGGATCGGCAGCTGAGCGCGCACATTGGAGCGGGCGTCCTCGGCGGTGGCGGAGGCGACGGCGATCTTTGCCAGCTCCCGGCACTCGTCGAGGGTGACGGACTTCAGGACGGCGTCGACATCCGGCAGCGCGCGCGCCGTCATCGACAGCGAGGCGACGCCCAGGCCCACGAGCACGGCCGCCAGCGCCGGGTCGGCGGCGGCCTCACCACACACGCCCACTGGGCGTCCCTTGGGGGAGGCCCCCTCACACGCTGTGCCGATCAGACGCAGCACGGCCGGCTGCCAGGCAGTGGACAGGTCTGCCAGTGAGGACAGCAGGCGGTCGGCCGCCATGACGTACTGGGTGAGGTCGTTGGTGCCGATGGAGGCGAAGTCCGCGTGCTCGAAGAGCTTGTCCGCCATGAGTGCGGCGGAGGGCACCTCGATCATCATGCCGGCCGTCTTCAACCCGTAGGAGCGGGCCTTCTCCGTGAACGCCTCGGCCTCATCGGCTGTGGAGATCATCGGGGCCATGACCCACACCTTGGCCTCGGTGGCGGCCTCGGCCTTGGCCAGCGCCTCAAGCTGGTGCTCCAGCACCTCGGGGTCGCGGCGCGTGGTCCGGTAGGCGCGCACACCGAGCGCCGGGTTGGCCTCGGTGGCATCGGTCAGGAACGGCAGCGGCTTGTCGGCCCCGGCGTCGAGCGTACGCACCACGACCTTCTTGCCCGGGAAGGCCGCCAGAACGCCCTGGTAGGCCTCCACCTGGGCCTCCACCGTGGGCTCCTCGGGCTGGTCGAGGAAGCAGAACTCAGTGCGGAACAGGCCGATTCCCATCGCACCGGCCTCCGCGGCGCTGCGGGCGCCGGCCGCGTCGCCGACATTGGCCAGCAGCTGCACCTCGTGACCGTCCTTGGTAGCGCCGTCGCCGTTGAAGACACGCACGCGCGAGGCCAGCTCGCGGGCCCGGCGCAGGGCGTCCTCGGAAGGATTGATGGTGATGGTTCCCTTGGTGCCGTCCACCAGGACGATGTCACCCTCGGCCAGCGCGTCGGTGACCTCCTCTCCGGTGCCGACGATCGCCGGCATCCCCAGCGCGCGCGCCAGGATGGCGGTGTGAGAGGTCGGCCCGCCCTCGGAGGTGATGAAGGCGATGACCTTCTCGGGGTCCAGCAGCGCGGTGTCGGCAGGGGCCAGGTCGGCGGCCACGAGCACGAAGGGCTCGGGCAGGCGGGGAATGCCCGGCATAGGGGAGTCGGTCAGGACAGCGACGATGCGGTCGCGCACGTCCTGCACGTCCCGGGTGCGTTCGGCCATGTAACCGCCCAGGGACTCCAACATGGCGGCCAGCGTCCCAGCCGACTCCCACACGGCGCGCTCGGGAACCAGACGCTTCTCACGCACCATGGCCTGCGCCGTTGAGGTCAGGGTGGGGTCGGCCGCCATCTGCGCGGTGGTCTCGAGGAGAGTGCGGGCCTCGGCCTTGGCCTCGGCCGCGGACAGCTCCAGGCCCTTCTTGACCTGCTGGGCTGCCAGCGCGATGCGCTCGCACTCCTTCTCAACGTCGCGGCTGGGATCGAGCGTAGCGATCTCGGGCTCGGGGATAGGGGGCGCCATCCTGGCGACGGGGCCGGCCACAAGGCCAGGGCTCACACCGATGCCGGACAGAGAGGTGGAAGTGGTGTCGGACGCTGTCATGTGGTGCTCCTCATCGGAGACGAAAGGGGATCATCGCTCATTGTGCCCCGACTGCGGTCTGAATGAGACGTTTCCGCCAGGGGAATAAAGTTTCCTTCAGCGCCGGTGCCGAGGCAGCTATCGCGTTGCCGTAAGGTTACGTGAGGGAACGTCGCTGCGCGAGGAGGAGTGCCCGGTGGATCGGGCGGCGTCTCCTTATCGTCTCTTCATCGTCTCCCGACGCCCTCTCCTGATGCCTTCACGGGGACTCTGCGGGGACTCTTCGGCCCTGTCTCCTCGATCTCGTCGTCGTCCTGTTGTTGCTGTCTCGGGCCGGCTCCCTCGCCGCGAGGGGCACGGAGGTGGGATAAAGTGATCGTGACCACGAGGACCCCAGCCGCCCGACCGACCGCATGACAGACGGCAACTGCGTGAGGCCGGGAACCGAGAAGGAGAAGCCATGAGCACTGCAACAGACATCGTCGCCGGTCTTGGCGGCCAACAGAACATCACCGACCTTGAGCCCTGCATCACGCGTCTGCGCGTGGAGGTCGCCGACCAGGCGAAGGTCGATGAGGAGGCGCTGCGGGCCGCCGGTGCCTTCGGAGTGGTGCGTTCCGGCCGCGTCGTCCAGGTCGTCGTCGGCCCGACGGCGGACACCCTTGCCTCGGAGATCGCCTCCCTCTGACCCGTCCCCAGCCGCTTGGCAGGTCGCCTGGCTCCAGCATCGCAGCACTGGAGCCAGGCGATCTGTCGCTGGTGGGCCTGCAGCGTCGGGGCGATCAGGCCCCGACCGACTGTCCCACCAGCCGTTCGACCGGTTGTGCGGTTCTCAACACATGAGCCCGGCGCT
The DNA here is from genome assembly GCA_963552815.1 of uncultured Actinomyces sp. Lineage (GTDB taxonomy): Bacteria > Actinomycetota > Actinomycetes > Actinomycetales > Actinomycetaceae > Actinomyces. Next base: position 54,405 of record CAUVMS010000001.1, read on the forward strand.
TTCCAGTCGCAGGGGCGGGATTCTGCAGCGTGGTGGTGAAACTGTTGCAGCAAATCATCGGGTGACACGGTGTGGCAGGGTGCGCAACAGTGAGCGGCTAGGGCACACTTAGACACTGCTAGTTCCGCTAGCGCCTGCGTCCCGTTTCAACCCGTCAGTCCCCGTCGGGTTGACGGCGGAGCGCAACCGTGCTCCACGGCACTTCACCGCACATCTGCACACGCAAGGCTGACCCACGCACATGAACGAGTTCAACGACGATCAGTTACCCGCCTCTGAGAGCCTCAAGCACCTTGCTGAGGCATATGGTGTCTCCACCGAGTACTGGGACTACCACGGCAACCTTGCCTCGCCCTCCAGCGCCACCCTCAAGGCGGTGCTCACCGCGCTCGGCGTACGGGCGCGCACCGACGAGGAGATCGAGACCTCCCTGAGAGAGGTCGAGGACGCTCCCTGGCGTCAGACGCTCGCCCCCACCATCGTCACGCGGGGCGGCGTGGAGTCCACGGTTCCCGTCTACGTGCCCGACGGCGCCAAGGTTCGGGTGCGCGTCGAGCTCGAGGGCGGTGAGGTCCGCGATCTGACCCAGACCGAGGACTGGACCGTGCCCCGGGAGGTCGACGGGGTCAAGCGCGGTCGTGCCTCCTTCATCCTGGGAGCCGACCTGCCCCTGGGGTGGCACCGGGTCGTCGCGGAGGTCAGCCCGGGCTCCGGCTCCGGTGACCAGACGGCGCTCCAGGGCGCGCATGCCGCCCCACCGGCCGACGCCGAGGCCGAGACGGTCACGGTGACCTCCGCCCTCGCGGTCACTCCCAACCGCCTGGATCTGCCCGAGGCCCTCGGGGATCGTGGCTGGGGCGTCATGACCCAGCTGTACTCGACCCGCTCGCGGGGCTCATGGGGCACCGGCGACACCGATGACCTCACCGAGCTCGCCTCCTTCCTGGGGGACCAGGGGGCCGACTTCCTGCTCATCAATCCGCTGCACGCCGCTGAGCCCGTGGCGCCGATGACCCCCTCGCCCTACCTGCCGGTGACGCGCCGGTTCGTCAACCCCCTCTACATCCGTCCGGAGAACATCCCGGAGGTGGCCCGCCTGTCCGGTCCCAAGCGCTCACTGGTGCAGTGGGCCTTCGAGGAGGTCAAGGACAGCGACCTGAGCGCCGAGCCGATTGACCGCGACGCGGTGTGGAAGGCCAAGCGCGAGGCCCTAGAGGTCATCTTCGCTGCCGGACGGTCCTACTCCCGCCAGCGCGACTTCGAGCGCTTCCGCGCCGAGCAGGGGGAGGGGCTGGAGCGCTTCGCCTTGTGGAGCGCGCTGATCGAGAAGCACGGCCCTCTGGAGACCTGGCCCGCCACCTTGCGTGAGGCGAACTCCGCCTACGTGGCCAACGAGGCGCACCTGCTGGCCGAGCGCATCGACTTCTTCGCCTGGCTGCAGTGGATCGTCGATGAGCAGCTGGCCCGCGCCCAGGCTCAGGCCCTGGCCTCCGGAATGGCCCTGGGCATCATGGACGACCTTGCCGTGGGCGTGCACTCGCAGGGTGCGGACGTGTGGTCCAACCCCGATGCCTTCGCCTCCGGCGTCACCGTGGGCGCACCGCCGGACATGTACAACCAGCAGGGACAGAACTGGTCCCAGCCCCCGTGGAACCCCGAGTACCTGGCTCGCAGCGCCTATGCCCCCTTGCGTGACATGGTGCGTACGGTGCTGCGTCATGCGGGCGCGCTGCGCGTGGACCACGTCATCGGCCTGTTCCGCCTGTGGTGGATCCCCGAGGGCATGGGGGCCGACCGAGGTGCCTACGTGCGCTACGACCACGAGGCCATGCTCGGCGTCGTCCTGCTGGAGGCCCACCGGGCCGGCGCCGTCGTCATCGGTGAGGACCTGGGCACCGTGGAGCCCTGGGCTCGCGACTACCTAGCCAGCCGTGGCGTGCTGGGTACCAGTGTGCTGTGGTTCGAGAAGCAGCACGACGGCTGGCCCCTCCAGCCCCAGGACTACCGCCGCCTGGCCCTGTCCACGGTCAACACCCACGACCTCCCCCCGACCGCCGGCTACCTCGCCGACGAGCACGTCGAGCTGCGTGAGCGGCTCGGTCTGCTCACCGAGCCGATCGAGCAGGTGCGTACCGAGGCCCGTATCGAGCGCGACCGGATGATGATCCGGCTGCGCGAGCACGGTCTGCTGGGGGAGGCCCCCACCGAGCGTCAGGTGGTCGAGGCCCTGCACCGCTACGTGGTACACACTCCCTCGGTCCTGGTCGGCGTCGCGCTGGTCGACGGCGTGGGGGAGCGGCGCGCCCAGAACCAGCCCGGAACTGACCAGGAGTACCCCAACTGGAGGATCCCCCTGGCCGATGGCTCGGGCGAGGCCGTCCTCGTCGACGACCTGCCCGGCAACGCCCGCCTGGGCAGTCTCTTGTCCGTCGTGCGCGACGAGATGACGTCGTCGTCCTGACGTCTCCTCGCCGGCTCGACCGGCGGTTGCGACGCCGCGAGAAGACTGTGGTCCCGGCCGTCCTGGTGACGGCCGGGACCACAGTCCATTCGTGCGAGGTGGTGACCGTACACGACCGCACACGACCGTGTACGACCGTATCCGGCAGCCCGACCTTATGCCCAGGTCATGAGCGGGTCGCCGGCTGCGACCCGCTGCCCCGGCGGAACCGGGGCCAGGGCGGACTCCTCCCCGTCCAGGGCGATAACGGAAACGATCGGGCTGAGCCCACCTGCCTTGATCCGAGCAGGCGACCAGGTGATGACGGGTTGGCCTGCGCTGACCGCCTCACCCTCGGCCGCCAGCACGGTAAAGCCCTTGCCTTCCAGGCTCACGGTGTCCAGACCCAGGTGGACCAGCACGCTGCGTCCCCCGGCGGCCGTGATGACGTAGGCGTGGGGATGGATCTTCGCGACGGTTCCGCTGACCGGCGCCAGGGCGGCGGAACCGCCCTCGGTGGTGTGCTCCGGGTTGATGGCCACTCCCGGACCGACGATCCGGCCGGAGAACACGGGGTCGGGAACGTCGTCGAGAGCAACGACGACACCGGCCACCGGTGACCGGACGGCTGGGCTCACCGCAGGTCCTCGATGTCTTCTGCAAGGGTGTCGGCGTTGGGTCCGACGACGACCTGCACGGTCTCACCCAGCTTGACGACCCCGTGTGCGCCCGCCGCCTTGAGGGCGGGTTCGTCCACGAGGGAGCTGTCCTCGAGCTCGCAGCGTAGACGGGTGATGCAGGGCTCGATCTCCACGATGTTGTCGAATCCGCCGAGGGCGTCGACGATGCTCTGTGCCTGGGACATGGGTTCCTCCTGGATCTGACCGGGCGGGTGCCGGGCTCTGGGGTGGTGCGTGGTGGCGCCGGAATGGGGCGTCCGAAAGTGGCCGGGGGTGCGCTGTCAGGTAGCGGCCCCTTCGCCAGTACCGGACTAGTGGTCCATACCAGTAGTCCATGGTACAGGTCGTTATGGGCTTGTCCAGTGCCGAGCCGTGATGTTTTCTTAAGACCGCGGGCGAGAGGGGCGGAAGGCCGGCTTGGGGGCGGCCACCGGAACCCACAGGGTGTAACGGTCGGCGCGGAACAGGGTGCGCGAGTAGTCGATCGCGCAGTGCTCGTGGAAGGTGCGTCGGGTGATGTCCAAGGTTGGGGCACCCTCCTGGACGGACAGCAGTGCGGCCTCCTGGGCCGTGGCCGCGTGGGCCTCGATCATGTCCTCGCCCCACTCGGGCGCCATGCCGGCCTGGGTCAGTTCTGCGTAGACCGAGAAGTTCGGGCTGGTGCGCAGCAGGCCGGGAAGAAGCGCCGCAGGGATCCAGTTCTCCTCGATGGCCATGGGGATCGCATTGGCGGTCAGCAGGCGACGCAGGTGATGGACCTCGGTGTCCGCCTCGAGCTCCAGCGCAGCCGCCATGGTCTCGCCTGCGGGGATGGTCTCGGCCAGCAGCATGACGACGCCGGGCTCCATCCCGCGCCGCTGCATCTCCTGGGTGAAGGAGGTCAGCCGTACCTGCAGATCGAGCTTCGGGGGCATGACGAACGTCCCTCTGCCCTGATGACGCTCCAGGACCCCGTCGACGACGAGGGTGTCGATGGCCTGGCGCACGGTCATGCGGGAGACCTCGAACTGCTCGCACAGCTCACGCTCGGAGGGAACCGGGGAGCCGCTGGCGAGTCCGTTCCTGATGAGCTCCAGCAGGTGGTTGCGCACGATGACGTACTTCGCCAGTCTCTTGCCTGGGTTCTTGGGCATGGGGCTCCCCTGGTCGACAATGGATGGAAGCGGTTAGAAAGTGAGCTGGTCGCAACCATTGCTTCCGCTCCGTCGCGTTTGCTTGCATCATTATGGCCGAAGAGTGCGCGCAGTGCTTGACATTGAAAGTTCTTTCGGTTTCTCTGGTGTTGCTGGTCCAGACGTGTTCGGTGCCGAGCCGTCCAGACCACCTCCGTCATGGCGGACAGCCATGGTGGGAAACTCTGACGCGGCAGTGACGCCGCTTGATCCTGAACTGGAGAACATCGTGTCAGACAAGAGGAAGAAGACGGGCAGCGCCTTTGCAGTCGCTCAGCGGCTGGGGCGATCACTGATGCTGCCGATCGCTACTCTTCCAGCGGCGGGCCTGCTGCTGCGTCTGGGGCAGGCGGACATGCTGGGAGCCGACGGACTGGCTGAGACCCTGCCCTGGCTGCAACCCGTCGCAGATGTCTTCGCAGCGGCCGGTGGAGCGATCTTCGACAACCTGCCCCTCATCTTCGCCGTCGGTGTCGCCGTGGGGTTCGCCAAGAAGTCCGACGGCTCCACTGGGGTGGCTGCCCTGTTCGGCTTCCTCGTCTACCGTGCAGTCACCTGGATCATGTCCCCCATCGTCATGGGCAAGCCCGATCCCCTGAGCAAGGAGGCCATCGACTGCCTGCACACCTTCGATCCCGCCAAGGGGGAGATCACTCAGGTGGGGCCCTGGAACCAAGGCGTCAAAATCTGTGACCTTCCTACCCAGACGCCCATCAACTACGGGGTCCTCGGCGGTATCGTCATAGGCGTCGCCGCCGCCCTGCTCTGGCAGCGGTACTACCGCGTCAAGCTGCCCGACTGGCTGGCCTTCTTCGGAGGACGCCGCTTCGTCCCGATCGTCACCTCCGGTGCCGCGCTCCTCATCGCCCTGGTGATGTCGGCGCTCTACCCGGCCTTCAACTGGCTCATCAACGACCAGCTCGGCGGCTGGCTCATCAATGCCGGGAACTCCAAGGGTCTTGACGGCGCCCTGGCGGTCTTCGTCTTCGGCACGGTCAACCGGCTGCTCATCCCCTTCGGCCTGCACCACCTGCTCAACTCGGTGCCCTGGTTCCAGCTCGGATCCTGCCGGACGGCCTCCGGCGCTACCGCGCACGGCGACCTCACCTGCTTCTTCCAGGGCGTGGACGGCTCGAACTCGTGGACCGGAAGCTTCATGACCGGATTCTTCCCGATCATGATGTTCGCCCTGCCCGCAGCCGCGCTGGCCATCTGGCACACCGCCAAGCCCGGCAAGCGCAAGGCGACCGGCGCCCTCATGATCTCGGTTGCTCTGACCGCCTTCATCACCGGCATCACCGAACCCCTCGAGTACGCCTTCGCCTACGTGGCCTTCCCAATCTACGCCGTCCACGCGGTGCTGACCGGGTCCTCCCTGGCGATCGCCAACCTCCTGGGCGCCAAGGACGGCTTCTCCTTCTCCGCCGGCGCAATCGACTACCTGCTCAACTTCGGCAAGTCCTCCGAGCTCTCCGGCGGCGTGGTCCACGGACCGCTCATGATCGTCCTCATGGGGCTGGTCTACGCCGTCATCTACTACTTCCTCTTCCGTTTCCTCATCATCAGGTTCGACTTCAAGACCCCGGGTCGCGAGGACGACGACGTCGACGCCTTCGCCGCCGCACAGGCTGCTGCCGCGAAGTCCACGGGCAAGAAGGCCGAGGAAGCGCTCCGGCGCTGAGCGGATCGACAACCCTCACTCAACCGGTCGGGGCCGGGCACATCGTGTGCCCGGCCCCGACCGGTCCGTTTCTCGATCCCGCTGCGGGCGAGTCGCCGATGCGGCTACTGGACGCCGCCGGTCTCAGCGGCCTGGGCCCTGGCCACACGCCGGGTGTCGTCGAGGTTCTCACGCACGATCCGCCGCAGGGCCGCCGGCGCCTGGGCATGGGACTCCAGCCAGCCCTCCAGAGCAGCAGCCGGGTCCGCCCCGTCCAGGCCCACCGTGGCGCAGGACCACAGGCCCGTCAGCAGATTCTCCGCCATATGGAAGGTGCGCGAGGACCACACGGAGTCGATGATGCCCACGTACTCGCTCACAAAGGGCACCAGCAGCTCGGGACGGCGCTCGACGTTGGTCAGGCCGCGCAGCACACGCACCTGGGTCTCGTTGGGCATGGACACATCGTCGACGAGGGCCCGCCAGGTGGCCCGCTTCGCCTCCGGCGTCGGGATGGCGGCGCGGGCCTCGGCGGCGCGCTCGCGTCCCGTGGTCGTGCGGTCCCGGGCCTCCTCGGTGCGGATCTGCTCCTCCCCGAAGCGGCCGGCGGCCACCAGCCCGGTCAGCAGGTCCCAGCGCAGGTCCTGGTCGACCTCCAGCCCGTCAAGGGCGGCCGCCCCCGCCATCAGGCCGGCGACGACGTCGAGCTGCTCACTGGTCACGGCGTGGGCGGCCAGGGCCCGCACCAGCTGAAGCTGCTTGTCGCTTCCAGCCTGGGCCGCTCGGGCCAGCTCCAGCAGGCGGTCAGCCGTGCCAGGAGCGAGGTCTCGGCGCACGGCTGGGGGCAGGAAGGCCGACAAGCAGGTGGTGATCCGTCCCAGGAGCCCCTGGATGACCGAGGAGTGCTCCTCCACGCTCAGCGCCCGCAGAGCCGCCTGGAGGAACCCGGAGGCGGCGAGCTCGCCGTCGCGCACCATGTCCCAGGCCGAGGCCAAGACGATCGAGCGCGGCAGGGACTCGGTGAAGACCTCGATATGCGTGAGCCCCTGGGACAGGGACTCCTCGTCGAGGCGGACCTTGGCGTAGGTGAGGTCGTCGTCGTTGAGGACCAGGACGTCGGCGCGCTTGGTACCGACCAGCTCGGGAACCTGCGTCAGTTCGCCGTCGACGTCGAGCTCGACGCGGCCGGTGCGCTCCAGTCGCGCATCGTCCCCCCGGCCGGTCAGGCTGTAGGAGCCGATCGCCACCCGGTGAGGGCGCAGCGATGCCGGCGAGTCGGCTGGGATCTCCTGACGGACGGCCGCCTGGGTGATGACGCCGTCGGCGTCGGTGACGACCTCCAGGCGCAGGGTCGTCACCCCCGCCTCCTGGAGCCACAGCCGGGTCCAGGCGCTCAGGTCGCGGCCCGACACCGCCTCCAGCTCCCGAAGCAGGTCGCCCAGCTCGGCGTTGGCGTAGGCGTGTGCCGCCAGGTAGCGCTGGATGCCGGCGAAGAAGTTGTCCCTGCCCACATAGCCCACGAGCGCGGCCAGGACCGAGGCTCCCTTGGCGTAGGTGATGCCGTCGAAGTTGACCTCGACATCGTGGAGGTCGTTGATCTCCGCGGCCACGGGGTGGGTGGAGCTGAGCTGGTCCTGGTTGTAGGCCCAGCCTTTCTCCAGGGTCTGGAAGGTCGTCCAGGCCTGGTTCCACCGCGTGGTCTCGGCGGTGGCCAGGGTGGAGGTGAACTCGGCGAAGGACTCATTGAGCCACAGGTCGTTCCACCAGGTCATGGTCACCATGTCGCCGAACCACATGTGAGCCAGCTCGTGCAGTATTGTGATGGCTCGCCGCTCCACGCGGGCCTCGACGGGCCGGGACCGGAAGATGTAGTCATCGCGGTGAGTGACGCAGCCAGCGTTCTCCATCGCCCCGGCGTTGAACTCGGGAACGAAGATCTGGTCGTACTTGCTGAAGGCGTAGGGGGTGGCGAACAGGTCCTCGTAGTAGGCGAAGCCCCGCTTGGTCAGGTCCAGGATCTCCTCGGAGTCCATGTGCTCGATCATGCTCTTGCGGCAGTAGACGCCCAGGGGCACGGTGCGCCCGTCGTCGGCGATGTACTCGTCGGTGACGCCGACGTAGGGGCCGGCGACGATCGCCGTGACGTAGGAGCTCATGGGCTCGGTGGGCGCGAAGGCGAAGGTATGGGCATCTCCTGAGCCGTCCGACGCCGTCGCCGGAGTCGGCTCGGGAGTGGGGGAGTTGGACAGCACCGTCCAGCTCACCGGGGTGGTGACGGTGAAGGTGAACGAGGCCTTGAGGTCGGGCTGCTCGAAAACGGTGAAGACCCGCCGGGAGTCAGGCACCTCGAACTGGGAGTAGAGGTAGGTCTCGCCATCGGCGGGATCGGTGAAGCGGTGCAGACCCTCCCCGGTGTGCATGTAGGCGCAGTCGGCGTCGACGACCAGCTCGTTGTCCGTGGCCAGATCCGTCAGCGCGATGCGGGAGTCGGCATAGACCTCGGCCGGGTCGAGGCTGCGTCCGTTGAGGGAGATGGAGTGGACGGTCGGTGCGATCAGGTCGATGAACGTGGAGGCTCCCGGTGTGGCCGTGAACCGTACGGTGGTGGTGGAACGGAAGATCGACTCACCGTGCGTGAGGTCGAGGACGACGGCGTAGCTCTGGGTACGCACCGTCGCGCTGCGCTCGGCGGCCTCGAGACGAGTCAGGTTCTGACCGGGCATGAGAACTCCTGTCTGAAAGGGATGCTTGTCGCTCATGGGCGCCGGGCGATTGTCTCACCTCACCGGGCGTGGGGTGGAAGCGCCCGTAGCGCACGGCATCGCCGGGGAGACGGCATGTCGTGTGTCGTCTCCCCGGCGACGGCAGGCGGTCCCCGAGATCAGGAACCTTGAGGAGTCAGTGGATCAGGCCTTGCTACGACGGCGCAGGAACAGGATCGCCCCTCCGACCACCACCAGGAGGGCGGCGATTCCGCCGAAGATCATGCCGTTCGCACCGGTGTGCGCCAGTGACCGGTCGCTGGCGCCGGTCTTGGTCTCACCAGCGGCCCTGGTGTCGGAGGAGGAATCCTTCGCACCCTGACTCACGCCCTTGTCACGGGCGACCTGGTTGTTGACCTTCTGATCGGTTGCGGCGTTATTGCCACCGCTGTTGGCGCGGCTGTTGGCCTGGGCCTCGCCGCCGCCACTGGCCTGGTTGTCACGACCGCTGTTGGCGTTACTGCCACCGCTGTTGTTGGCGCCGCCGCTGGCCTTGGTCTCGCCTCCGCTGGTGGCGCTGCTACTGGCCTGGGTCTCACCACCGCCGTTGGTCTGGGTCTCGCCTCCGCTGGTGGCGCTGCTACCGCCGCTGCTGTTCTCGGTGGTCTCACTCTCAGTGGTGGAGCGCTGGCTGTTCTCAATGGTGAAGGTATGGTCCGACACCGTGGTCATGGTCTGGCTCGCGGCCGTCTCGCTGTGGTGGGAGCCGGTCAGAACCAGGACATACTCCCCGTTGGCCGCGTCGGTGGGAGCGGGCAGATTGCCCACCAGGTCGCCGTTGGCGTCAACCGTCAGCTCGCCAAGGGTGTAGCAGATGCTGGAGTCGCTCTTGTTCTTCAGAAGGATGGTCACCGTCTCGCCGGCGTGGAACCCTTGGACATTGAAGGTGAAGGTCTGGGACCGGTGCTCGGCTCGCGCGGAGACCTCGTAGGAGCCGGAGATGCGTGTGTCGTCGAAGAAGATCTGAGTCTGCTGCTGAGCGGTCGGCTGAGCCGTCTCCGTCTTGCCGCCGTAGGTCATGCAACCGGCGCCGATGGTCCATCCATCGGTCGTGGTTGCGGTTGAGGAGCCGATGGACGTGATGAGTGCCGCCAGGTCGAGGTCCGTGGACCAGGTGCCGTCTGAGGCGGCCTCGGTCTTGACGACGTCGGAGGCGGTGCCGTCGGGGGCGTAGAGCGCGATGCCGACGGTCGCCTGCTGCCCTGTGCAGCCGGTTCCGGAGACTGTGAACGACGTGTTGGTGCTGGCGGAGACGAATGTCTTCTCCTGAGTGATCCTGAAGCTGCTGCTCGAGCTGGTCTCGCTGGAGCCGCTGCTTGAGTCGCTGGGGGTTGGGCTGGACTCGCTGGAGCCGCCGGGACTCGGGCTGCTGGAGCTGCTCGGGCTGCTGGGGCTGTTCCGGTTGGAGTCGTTGGCGAGAGCGGGGGAGGCAATGAGGGAGGCTCCGGTCATTGCGGCCACTGCGCTCGCTGCGGCCAGGGGACGTCCGAGACGCATGTGTCCTCCTAGGTCTACGGGGAACGATGATTACCGGCGACCCTATTCTTCACCGGCCCATTATCTACCGTAATGACGAATAGGGAGAGGGCATAGGTCTGGAAAGTGATACTAGCCACTTAAGTGGGTGTTTTCGCTCACATGAGAAACGCGATGTTTTACGGAAGGGGTCGATCAAGCACTGCGATGACGCGGATTCGTTCTCACCTCGGGAGGTGGGCGATCAGGCACCTGCGGGATGACAGGTCTTAGGGGAATAGCCGTATCGGGCCAGTAGCTCGCGGGACTCATGATTGGGCGAGACGATAATGGATTCGTCCCGGGGGCCCGTCGGAAGATCGATGATCGTGGTGGAGCCGGCCTTCTTGGCCTGAGACGCGTGACGTCCCAGCTCTGCCAGGTCGCTGAGGCCGGTGCTCGAGTCCAGTGTGATGTTGCCGGCCACCGTGTGTGCCAGCTGATGGAGAGCCAGCGGGTTGCTGAAACGTTTCTCGACGGCGGATAGGACCGCTTGCATCACCTTGGTGGTGGACTCGCTGCGTCGCTGGGCGCCGTCGGCCTCGCTCACGGCCACCCAGGTGCCATCGCGCAGTATCTCCGGGTGCCGGGATCGGACGAGGGCGAGTGCGTCGATACCCGTGAGTCTGTGGTGGCCGGCGGAGGTGAGGTTCAGGCCGGTGTAGGCGTCCCGGACAGGCTCTGGGACATCCACCTCAATGCCTCCCAGCGAATCGATGATGTCGGCGAACTGGGCCATGTCGATGGTGATGAGATGGGTGGTGGGGACTCCCAGGCCGGTGCACAGGGCGTTGACCGTGTTCTGCGGTCCGGAGACGTAGGTGGTGGCCAGGCGGTCCAGCTCCATGCCCTTGCTGTTGATGGTCAGGTCCCGCGGTAGGTTGATGACCGTGAGCCCCGTCTTCGAGGGGCGCACCAGGGCGATGACGTCGGCTCGTGAGCCCTCCACGTCCTGGGTGGTTCCGTACCGACTCTGCTCGCCTGGGACGGTAGCGCGCGAGTCCGTCCCCAGGATGAGCCAGGTCTCGCCCGCCGCAGAAGAGGATGTGGACGGCAACGCGATACTGACGCGCTCGGGGCGGTGGGCGAGGACGGCGACATCGGCTCCCAGAGCGAGAAAGGCCGTGGCCACCGTGGTGATCAGTGCCGCGACGATCCTCCGGCGTCTTGACCACCGCCGTGGCGCTCGGCTCCGGGGACGTCGCCCGGATCGAGCAGGAGCGTCTTCAGCGGAGCCTTCTGCATGCTCGGAAGCGGGGGAGTCGCTGGTGTGCTCGTCGTAGGTGGAGTCCATCGTCCCAGTGCCAGTCTTGGTGTCCGCCCCAGGGAGGCTCGGCTTCATTGCGGTCATCGTGTGCCGTGTGGTGCCCGCTGCTGAAAAAGCCCGTCGGGGAGACGGCACGGCTTGGGTGTCGTCTCCCCGACGGGAAGTGCCCCAGTCATGCTGGGCAGGTGCTGTCAGGCCTTGCGGCGACGCACGATCAGAGCGCCACCGCCGATGACCACGAGGGCCACGGCGATGCCGCCGATGAGCAGACCGTTGGCACCGGTGCGGGCCAGCGGCTTGTTGGAGGTGGAGGCGGCCTGAGTGGCGCCGGTGTTGACGGGGGCATTCGAGCCGCTGGTGCTGGGGGCGGTGGGGACGGCAGCGCCGTCACCGGCGATACCGTTGTCGCCGGTGACGACCTCGGTGAGGTCGAAGGCCCCGTTCTGGACCGTGATGACCTTCTGGCTCGTGGCGTTCTCACCGTAGCGGCTGCCCTCAAGAGTCAGCAGGTACTGGCCGTCGGCCACACCGGTGGGGGCCGGCAGAGTGCCGTGCACCTTGCCCTCGGCGTCGGCGGTGAGCTTGCCGATGCTGTAGGTGATGCTGGGGTCGTCCTTGCCGATGAGGGAGATGGAGACCTCCTCGTTGGCGGAGAAGCCGGCGGCGTCGACCGTGAAGGTCTGGACCCCGTTCTCGTCGGTGTAGATCTCGAAGGAGCCGGTGACGTCGGTGTCATCGAAAACGATGGCCTCCTGGTCCTGCCCCTTCTGCTCTCCGTAGACGACGCAGCCGGCGCCGATGGACCAGCCGTCGGCCGAGCCGTCCGACTTGGCCTCGACACCGGTTGACTTGATGAGCTCAGGGAGGTTCAGCGTGGTGGACCAGCTGCCGTCAGCTGCGGGCTCAGCCGTGACGACGGTGGACATGGTGCCGTCAGGGGCATACAGGGCGACACCGACGGCAGCGTCCGTGCCCGAGCAGCCGGTTCCGGAGACCGTGAAGGCGGTGTCCGAGGCGCTGACGATGTTGGGCTGGTCGTCAGCGATCTGGAAACTGCCGTCGGCCAGGGCGGGGGAGGCGGCAAGGGAGGCGCCGATGGCGGCGGCCGTAACGCTCGCGGCGGCCAGAGGGCGTCCAAGACGCATGAGTACTCCTAGGTGGTACGGGGATTCAGGTGCCAACCGGTGAGCCGGGGTGTCACCGCGTCGTTATCCACCCTAGCGTTGAACGAGAGAGGGGTCCATCGTTTTCACCGTCGAGGTGGTATCCGAACCGTTATTATGCCGTGATTCCTCTCACGAGGGTGAGCAGGCGCGACCCTTGTGACTGCCCACTGTGTTGTCTCCTCACTTCTGAGACATGTGAGTGTCATGACTTCTGAGACACGCGCTCGG
>CAUVMS010000002.1:0-66120 GCA_963552815.1 uncultured Actinomyces sp.
AGGGCGGCGCGGGCGCGCTCCTCGCGGTCCTGCGCAGCCTGGAGGGCGCTGCGGGCCTGCTCGAGGGCGGCCAGGCTGGCCTCGTGGCGGCTGCGGGCAGAGGCGACGCGCCCGCCGGCACGGGCGATGGTCTCCCGCCTCTCGGAGAGCCGACGCTGGGCAGCCGAGAGCGCCTGGTCGGCGGCCTTCTCTTCGGTCTCGGCGTCGGAGCGCACCTGGGTGGCGTCACTGAGCGCCGTGCGGGCGGCCTCAACGGCGTCGGCGAGCTCGGCCTCCTCCCGCCCGGCCGCCTCGGCCCGCCGTTCGAGCTCCTCGGGGTCGGTGCCGTGACTCGCAGCGGGGGCGGAGGCCAGGAGCCGGATCCGCTCCCCGGCCACGTCCGCGAGCGCACCGAGGCACTGGGCGACCCCGGTGAGGTCCTCCCAGACACCGCCGGCCCGGGCCAGGCGCTGGGCGGAGGTGGACTCGATGGCGGCCAGCTCGCTCAGGCGCGCCCGGGCGACGCGCTCGGCCTCCTCGACGGCGCTGCGGCGCCTGGCCAAGGCCTCCTTGTCCTCGTCGCCGGCCTCCAGGAGGGACTGGGCCTGGACGACGTCGTCGGCCAGCAGCCGGGCGGTGGCGTCGCGGACCTCGACCTGGATGGTCCGGGCGCGCCGGGCGATGGCGGCCTGCCGGGCCAGGGGGCCGAGCTGACGGCGCAGCTCCTGAGCGAGGTCGGAGACCCGGGCGAGGTCGGCGGCCATGGACTCGAGCTTGCGCAGGGCGCGCTCCTTGCGCTTGCGGTGCTTGAGGACTCCGGCGGCCTCCTCGATGAATCCGCGGCGGTCGTCGGGGGTGGCGCTCAGGACGGCATCGAGCTGGCCCTGCCCGACGATGACGTGCATCTGGCGACCCAGGCCGGTGTCGCTGAGGAGCTCCTGGACGTCGAGGAGACGGCAGGGGGTGCCGTTGATCTGGTACTCCGAGCCTCCCCCGCGGAAGAGGGTGCGTGAGATGGTGACCTCGGTGTAGTCGATCGGCAGGGCGCCGTCGGTGTTGTCGATGGTCAGGGAGACCTCGGCTCGCCCGAGGGCCGGGCGGGAGCCGGCGCCGGCGAAGATGACGTCGGCCATGGAGCCACCGCGCAGGTTCTTGGCGCCCTGCTCCCCCATGACCCAGGTCAGGGCGTCGACGACGTTCGACTTACCGGACCCGTTGGGGCCGACCACGGCGGTGATCCCGGGCTCCAGGCGGAGGGTGGTTGACGAGGCGAAGGACTTGAATCCCTTGATCGTCAACGTCTTGAGGTGCACGGGTGCCACCCTAACAGCGCAGGCAGCCCCGGCAATGACAGAAACGACAAAGGGACTTGACATCCAGAGTCGAGACAAGCAAACTTTCCATGTCAAGGGAGCTAGACATGCCGTTCGCACGTCTCCCCCATCCGACTCTCGTCTCCGAGCCCCAAGGAGCCACGATGCTCACGCTATCCAACCTCTCCAAACGCTTCGGGAGCCTCCAGGCCCTCGACAACCTCTCCCTGTCCCTGGCCGGCGGCGAGATCGTCGGCTTCGTCGGCGCCAACGGAGCCGGCAAGTCCACCACGATGCGCATCGTCATGGGGGTGCTTAGCGCAGACGCAGGCACCGTGACCTGGAAGGGGTCCCCCGTGGACGCCGCGATCCGGCGCAGCATCGGATACATGCCCGAGGAGCGTGGCCTCTACCCCCGTATGAAGGTGGTCGACCAGCTCATCTACCTGGCCCGTCTGCACGGGCTGTCGGCCTGCGCCGCCAAGGCGGCCGCGGACCGGTGGACCGAGCGCCTGGGTCTTGAGGAGCGGCGCGGCGACGAGGTGCAGACCCTGTCCCTGGGTAACCAGCAGCGCGTCCAGCTCGCCGCCGCGCTCGCGAGCGACCCCGAGCTGCTCATCCTCGATGAGCCCTTCTCCGGCCTGGACCCGGTGGCCGTGGACGTCATGAGCCAGGTCCTCCTGGAGCGGGCGTCCGCGGGCGTGCCCACGCTCTTCTCCTCCCACCAGCTCGACGTCGTCGAGCGCCTGTGCGACCGGGTGGTCATCATCCGCTCGGGCCGGCTCGTGGCCAACGGGACAATCCCCGAGCTCCAGGCCACTGCGACGCCCCGCTGGCGGGTCATCGTCGAGCCGCCGCCGGATGCTGCCCCGCTGGAGGCCGGCGCCCTGAGCGGTCTGAACGACCCGGCGGTGCAGATCGACGGTCAGGGCCGCCTGGTCGTCACCGCCGCGGGCAGCGACGAGCAGGAGCTGCTGCGTGCCGCCCAGCGCCTGGGGACAGTGCGCGAGCTCGGCCCGGTGCGCCATCGCCTCACCGACATCTTCCGGGAGGTTCTGACGGCACCGGACTCCCCCGGCCAGACCACGGACCAGACCGACATGGACAAGGAGACGCAGCGATGAACGCCCCAACCAGCCCTATCACCCGTCGTCAGGAGATCGCCCTGGTTACCGGCCGCGAGCTGCGGGCGCACCTGATGAAGAAGTCCACCATCATCCTGACCCTGGTGCTGCTCGTGGCGGTCATCGGCGGCATCATCGGCATCAGCATCTACACCTCCGGTCAGGACCAGGCCTACCGGCTCGGCCTCAAGGGAGCCCCGGTCTCGCAGGCCGCCGGGCTGGACAGCGTCGTCGCCTCCAACGGGGAGACGATCGAGGTCGTCGACGTCTCCGGCCGGGAGACGAAGGAGGTGCTGTCCGACGACGCCCACGAGGGCACGCCGCACGTGGACATGGTCCTCGACGTCTCCGGCTCCGCCCCCACCATCACCGTGGAGACGTCGGCCGACGACGCGGTGGTCTCCGGGGTCACGGCCTTCCTCCAGCAGGCGTCCCTGGGACAGCAGATCGCGGCCCTGGGCGGCGACCCGGACCAGGTGGCCTCCCAGCTCAGCGCCGCCAAGCCGGAGGTCACGGTCCTCGACTCCCCCAAGCGCGACGCCGCCGACTTCGGCCCGCGCTACACGATCCTTATGACGATCGACGTCCTGCTGCTGTTCGCCATCATGGGCGGGGGCCAGTTCATCGCCCAGGGCGTGGTGGAGGAGAAGTCCAGCCGGATCGTGGAGATCCTCCTGGCCTGCGTACGGCCCAGCTCGCTGCTGGCCGGCAAGATCCTGGGGATCGGAATCGCCTCCTTCCTCACCACCGGAACCGTCGCCGTGGCCGGGGTCGTCACCGCGAAGGCAACCGGCGTCATGCCGGACATCAATCTCAACCTGGACGGCGTGCTGCTGGCGATGCTCATGTGGCTGATCGTGGGGTACGCGATCTTCGCGGTCGCCTTCGGGGCCGCCGCTTCGCTCGTGAGCCGGCAGGAGGACGTCAGCTCGGTGAGCATGCCCCTGGTCATGCTCTCGATGGTCCCCTACGTCCTGAGCTTCGTCATGGCCACCGGGGACGCCAACAGCACGTTCTTCCGGGTCCTGTCCTTCCTGCCGCCCTTCGCACCCTTCATGATGCCGGCGCGCCTGGTGCTCGGGGTCTCCTCCTGGACCGAGCAGGCGATCGCGATGGTGATCGCACTCGTCTTCCTGCCGTTGCTGGTGCGCGCGGCAGCAACGATCTACACCCGGGCCGTCACCCGCACCGGCGCCCGGGTCCCGCTCAAGGAGGTCCTGGGGCGGACGGAGCGGGCCTGACCGCGCCCCTCTCCAGCGACGACGGTGCGCCTCCCCGCGGGGAGGCGCACCGTCGCGAGTCTGGGCTCGGTGCCGAGCAGGCGCCGGGGTCAGCCCGGGCTCAGTCGGCCAGCTCGGGGAACCAGATGGCGATCTCGCGGGCCGCGGACTCATCGCTGTCCGAGCCGTGGACGAGGTTGAGGATGGCGGGGGTGCCCCAGTCGCGGCCCAGGTCGCCGCGGATGGTGCCGGGGGCGGCCGTGGTGGGGTCGGTGGGCCCCATGAGGCTGCGCACGCCCTCGACGACGCGCTGCCCCTCGGCGACCGCGGCCACGACGTTGCCGGAGGTCATATACTCCACGACGCCGGGGTAGAAGGGCTTGTCCACGTGCTCGGCATAGTGCGCGGCGAGGATCTCCTCGGTGGGGGCAAGCACCTTCAGAGCCGTCAAGGTGTACCCCTTGGCCTCGATGCGGCGCAGGATCTCGCCGGTCAGGCGGCGCTCGACGGCGTCGGGCTTGATGAGGATGAGGATACGGCCGGTCTGGGGTGTGCTGGCCATGGGGGCTCCTTGCTGGGTTGGCGGGTGAGGGACCGTACGGACCATAACGGGTTCTGGCCCCTCATAGCCATGGGAGAGCCGGGATCAGGCCTGCTCGACCGCCAGGATCGGGTCCGAGGAGCGGTCGCGGGCGGCGTCGGTGGCGGCCTGGAGGATGAGCGCGGAGGACTGGGCACCGGGGTCGCGGTGCCCGCAGGAGCGAGCCCCCAGGAAGGAGGCCCGGCCACGGCGGGCCTGGAGCGGCTCAGTGTCCAGGGCACCCTTGGCGGCGGCCCGGGCGGCCGCGGCGAGGACTCCGTTCTCATCCTGCCCGCTCTCCGCCGCCTCCTTGGCGGCCACCGCTGCGGGCCTCCAGGCGTCAATCATGGTCTTGTCCCCGCTGGTGGCGTGCCCCCTGGCCTCCAGGCCGGAGGTGGCCTCCTCCAGAGCGCGGACCAGCTCCTGGGTCCCCCAGGCGGAGGCGTCGCTGGAGCGGGCGGCCCTGAGGAAGGCGGTGCCCAGCAGCGGGCCTCCAGCACCGCCGACGGTGGCCATGAGGGTGGTGGCGACGACCTTGAGGACTCCTCCCGGAGTTGCCGGGAGGTTCACAGCCTCCTGGGCGGCATCGAGCTTGGCGACCACGGCCCTCATGCCACGATCCAGGTTGTCCCCGTGGTCGGCATCCCCGATGGCTCGGTCCAGCTCGGTCAGCTCGACGCGGTTCTCAGCGATCAGTAGAGCGATGCAACGGGTCCAGTCGAGGGCCCAGGCAGCATCCAAAGACATGGTGTTTCCTTCTCGGATCTTGGCAGGTGTTGGTTCCAGGCCTGACCGCCATGCACCTGAGGGTGAAGGACGACCATGTGGCTTTGATCGGGCCCCGCGCGGACCCGGCGGGTCCCTGCGCGTCCCGGGAACGTCCGTGGGACGCGCCGGAGCAAACCGACGAGGTGCTCACCGCCCACTCGCCTTTCCATCCTCTCACGCACCTTGGCGCCTCGCTCGTTGACACGGCCACAGGGCCTCCAAGCAGCGCAAAACGGACGCACCGCCACAGATGGCACGACGATGATGAACGACATGATACTTGTATGCACAAGCCCTGGTGGGCGCCCGCCCGCCACCCCGAGAGCCGAGGAAGGAGCTTTCCCGTGGCCCAGGCCAAGTACGACCAGATCTTCCAGACCCTGCGTGAACGCATCGACTCGGGCACCTATGACTTCCTTGATCTGCTCCCCTCGGAGAACGCCCTGGCCGAGGAGTTCGGCTGCACCCGCAACACGGTGCGCAAGGCGCTGGCGCTGCTCGTGGCCCAGGGGTACGTCCAGACCATGCAGGGCCGCGGCGTCCAGGTGATCTGCCGGCCGCGAACGACCTCCACCTTTCTCGTCGGGGGGATCGAGTCGCTCCAGGAGGCCGCCAAGCGCAACCGAGTTCTGCTGAGCACCCACATGATCTCCCTGGAGAAGGGGGTGGTCGACGCCGAGACGGCAGAGGCATCCGGGATGGCCGAGGGGGCCGAGATCATCATGGTCAAGCGGCTGCGCCTGCTGGACAACGTCCCCCTCATCGTGGACACCAGCTACTTCCTGACCTCGGTGGTTCCTCACCTGACCCGGCAGATCGTCGAGTCCTCGGTCTACGCCCACCTGGAGGAGGTCCTGGGGGTACGGGTGGCCAGCGCGACCCGGCGGATCACGGTGGAGCGGGCCACCGCCGAGGACCGCCGGCTCATCCATCTGGGGGGAATGGACTGCGTCGTCGTGGTCTCGTCAACGACCTTCGACTCGGCGGGAGTGCTCTTCGAGTTCACGTGCTCGCGTCACTCGCCAGTCGACTTCGCCTTCCAGGACACCGCCCACCGACTTCCCGCAGAGCGCTGAGTCAGCTCCCGGAGCCAAGGAGGGCACGAAGGACAGGCGCCCACAGAAAGGGCCGGTGGCCCGACAGCGTCCTGGGATGCTGTCGGGCCACCGGCTTGCTGACTCAAGGTGGGACGGGCCCATTGAGCACGCTCACCCGGGCGGTGCTGCTCGGCTACTTGGCAACGGGCTCGCGGTTGCCGAGGCGGACCTTCTTGACCGTGCGCTCCTTGTCGAAGTCGGCTTGCTTGAAGCCGAAGAAGTAGGTGCACAGGAAGGAGACCACGAGGGCCGCGACGCCGGCGATCCAGAAGCCGGTGAAGGAGGAGTCCATGCCCTTGGGGTTGACGAAGGAGGGGAAGCCGACAAAGGCCCCGGTGAAGCCCCACATGTTGACGTTGAGCAGTCCGGTGAGCAGCCCGCCGACGGCGCCACCGATCGAGGCGGTGATGAAGATGCGGCCGTACTTGAGGTTGAGACCGTACATGGCCGGCTCGGTCACGCCGCAGAAGGCGGAGATGGTGGCCGGCGCGGCCATCCGCTTGATGCGGGCGTCGCGCACCTTGAGCCAGACCGCCAGGGCGCCGCCTCCCTGGGCGATCATGGTGGCCGACACGATGGCGTTGAGATGGGAGTAGCCGGGGCTGGCGAGCTCGGAGGAGATGATCGGGATGACGGCCCAGTGCAGGCCGAAGATGACCAGGCACTGGTAGAAGCCGCCGATGAGCAGGCCGGCGAGCGTGTAGTTGAAGCCCAGGACCGCGTTGATGACGGAGGCGATACCACCGGAGATAAGCATGACGACGGGCCCGAAGACCAGCAGGATGAGGGCGGAGACCACGAAGATCTCGATGAGCGGCCCGAAGATCGGGCGGATGACTGCGGGCAGGGCCTTCTTGAGCCAGGGCTCGATCTTGGAGGCGAGCCAGGCCGCCACGATGATGGGGAAGATCGAGTAGGCGTAAGCGTTGCCGGCCGGCAGGGAGACCGGGATGCCGAAGAAGTCGGAGTTGAAGACGGTGCGTCCCACGGTGATGACGTCGTCGGTGTTCTTGGACATGTCCACCACGGAGGGGTAGCAGAGTACGCCGCCGATGATGGCCACGACGATGGGGTCGGCACCCAGGCGCTTGGCGGCGGTGAAGCCGACGATGATCGGCAGGAAGAAGAACATCGACGAGCTCATGGCGTCGATGAAGTGGAAGGTGTTGGAGGCCTCGGTGACGACCTTGAACTGGACGAGCAGCGCCAGGAGGCCCTTGAGGATCCCGGAGGCCGCCAGCATGCCGACCACGGGGATCATCGATCCGGTGATGACGCCGATGAGGGAGGAGAAGCCGAGCTTGACCCAGCCCCACAGGGTGGTGGGCCGCTCGACGAGCTCGACGTCGGTGGCCTGCTCGCCTCCGCCTGCGTTCGGCAGCCGGGTGACGACGGCGTCGTAGACGTCGACGACGTCGGGGCCGATGACGACCTGGTACTGGCCTCCGGCCTTGGCCACGTCGATGACGCCCTCGAGGTCGGCGACGGCCTCGTCGTCGGCCAGGGACTCGTCCTTGAGGTAGAAGCGCACGCGGGTGATGCAGTGCAGGACGGAGCGGACGTTGTCGGGGCCGCCGATGCCGGCGATGATGTCGGCGGCGGTGGCCTCGAAGCCGGTCAGGCCGTCGGTGCGCTCACCGTCGACGTCAGGACCGCTGCCACCGGCCTCAACCTCGGTGCTTGCGGAGCCGGCGGCTCCGGCTGCGCCGTCGCCCTCACCCTTGAGCGTGGCGGTGGCGACGGTGGCGCCCGCGTCCGTTCTCCCGGTGGTGACGGCCAGGTCAGCCACGTGGGTGATCGTGTTGGTCAGGACCACGATGGCGGTGGTGGCCTTGCCCGCGGCGTGGACGGCCTCGAGGTCCATGGTGCCCAGGAGCTGCCCGGCCTTGACGGTGTCTCCGACCGTGACGCTCAGGTCGAAGGGGGCGCCCTCGAGCTCGACGGTGTCGACGCCCAGGTGCAGGAGGACCTCCAGACCGGACTGGCTCTTGAAGCCGATGGCGTGGCCGGTTCCGGCCACCATGGTGACGGTGGCGTCCACCGGGGAGACGATCGCGCCGTCGTCGGGCTCGACACCGAGCCCGTCCCCCACGGCCTTGGAGGAGAAGACGGGGTCGGGGACGTCGGCGAGATTGATGACTGTCCCCGTCACCGGGGAGACGATGGGGACCTCGGGGCCCTTGTCTGGTTCGGACATGGAGGGTTCCTTTCGGAGCGCGGGTGGGTGCAGCGGTGTCGGGGAGGGCGGCTCGACAGCCCTCCGGGGTGAACGGGGCGGACAGAAGTGGCGGACAGGAAGGGGAAGCGGGCTGCTGCCGACTCAGACGAGCAGGGCGATGGCCTCGTAGGGGCGCAGGCGGATCACACCCGCCTCGAGGCGGCCGGCGACGGCGGGCAGCTCGTCGCTGCTGCGGGTGCGGTCGTTACCGTCGTAGTTGCCGATGAGGATGCGGGCGGCGGCGAAGGCCTGCGGGACATCCACCTCGGTGCCGTAGCCGCGGAAGCTGCACAGGATCAGCAGGAGGCCGCCCTCGTGCTCGCGGGTGTAGGCCAGGACGTCCTCGTGCTCCATGAGGTAGGGGGCGTAGGTGCCGCAGGAGATGATGGGCAGCTCCTTGCGCAGTGCGATGAGGCGCCGGTAGTAGGGCAGGATCCGCCCCTGGCTCTCCTCAATCTCGACGTTGACGACCTGCTGGTTGGTGGGCCTCAGCCAGGGCGTCCCGGTGGTGAATCCGGCACCGGGGATCTCGGCGTTCCACTGCATGGGGGTGCGGGCGTTGTCGCGGGCCTTGGAGTGGACGACGGCGAAGGCCTCCTGGGCGTCCATGCCGCCGGCCGTCAGCTCGTGGTAGGCGTTGCGGGCCTCGACGTCCACGTAGTCCTCGATGGACAGGTAGGCGGGGTCGGTCATGCCGATCTCCTCACCCATGTAGACGTATGGCGTGCCGCGCAGCAGGTGGACGACGGTGGCGAGCATGGTGGCGGACTCGGCGTGGTAGCGCTCAGGGTCAGCGAAGCGGTTGATGGCGCGGGGCTGGTCGTGATTGTTCCAGAACAGGGCGTTCCAGCCGCCGCCGGCCTGCATGCCCAGGGCCCACTCGTTGAGGATGCGCTTGAGGGCGGCGAAGTCGTAGGGGACGCGGGTCCACTTGGCGCCGTCGGCATAGTCGACCTTGAGGTGGTGGAAGCTGAAGACCATGCTCAGCTCGCCGTTGGCCGGGTTGGAGTAACCGACACAGGCCTCGACGGTGGTTGAGGACATCTCGCCGACCGTCATCGCCTCCGGGTCCTGGCCGAAGCTGGCCGCGGAGAGCTCACGCAGGTAGTCGTGGACGAGGGGGCCGTCGGTGTACATGCGGCGGTCGTCTGTGCCGGCGGGCGCGTCCTGGAGGGGAATGGGCTTTCCGATGACGTTGATGACGTCGAAGCGGAAGTCCTTGACGCCCTTGGCCCGCCAGAAGTTGACGACCCCCGCGGCCTCGGCGCGCACGGCCGGGTTGTGCCAGTTGAGGTCGGCCTGGGTGCGGTCGTAGAGGCACAGGTAGTACAGGCCGGTCTCCCCGAAGGGCGCCCAGGCGGGGCCGCCGAACTTGGAGACCCAGTTGGTGGGCAACGATCCATCCTCCTTGGGAGGCAGCAGGTAGAAGTAGTCCTGGTAGACGGGGTCACCGGCCAGGGCCCGCTGGAACCACTCGTGATCGGTGGAGACGTGGTTGAGAACCATGTCCAGCATGACGCCGACGCCGTGCTCGCCCAGGGCGGCGACGAGCTCCTCGAAGTCCTCCATGGTTCCCATGGCCGGGTCGATGGCGCAGTAGTCGGAGATGTCGTAGCCGTTGTCCCGGCCCGGCGAGGGGAAGAAGGGATTGAACCAGACGTGGTCCACCCCCAGGGAGGCGATGTAGTCGACCTTCTCGATGATGCCGCGCAGATCACCCACGCCGTCACCAGTGGAGTCACGGAAGGACTTGGGATAGATCTGGTAGACGACACTGTCCGTCAATGACATGTGAGAGCTCCTGAGGGAGACGGGATGGAGATCGGAGGAACCACCTCCGAACAACTTGTGCACACAAGTATGCACTTGTGTGCACAAGTTGACCACCCCTCCTTCTGTGCTCCCTGTCACAGCAAACTCGAACGTTTGACCTCGGTGCGCAAAACAGGTCCGGGAGGCTCAGGCAAGACGGGCTTGCCTGAGCCTCCCGGACTGGCGAGGCATGTGGATCGGCGACGATCAGCGGCGATCAGCGGCGACGGTACGACCGCTCAGGAACCATCGAAAACTACCCCCGCAGACAGGGCGTCAGGGCCTGCCGAACAGGGCACGAACCTCAGCGGCCAGGAGCACGGAGCCGACGATGAGGATTCCCGAGGCGGTCAGCGGGGTGTCATAGCCCTCGGACAGGGCCACGGCCCGCTCCACCCCCTCACCGAGATGCTGGCTCACCACGACACGGTCGGCGCCGTAGACCTCCTTGGCGATCTCGCCCAGGTCGTCAACGTCCATGGCCCGCGGCGAGTCGATGGGGACACACACGACGGCGTCAGTCACCGGCTCCAGGCCCGCCAGGATCCCCTCGGCGTCCTTGTCCGCCATGACGCCCAGGACCGCGACGAGGTGCTGGAAGCCGAAGACCTCCTCGATGGCGCCGGTGAGGGCCTCGATGCCGTGGGGGTTGTGGGCGGCGTCGACCAGGACCGTGGGCGAGGATCGCAGGACCTCCAGGCGGCCAGGGCTGGTGGCGGAGGCGAAGCCGTCCTCGACGACCCGCGCGGGAAGCCGGCGCCCGCCGTGGATCGCCTCGGCGGCCGCCAGGGCCAGCAGAGCGTTGTGGGCCTGGTACTCCCCGTGCAGGGGGACGAAGACGTCCTCGTAGACTGCCGCCGCAGTGGCCAGCGTGACGAGCTGGCCACCGACGGCGAGCTGGCGGTCGAGGACCTGCAGGACACCGGCCTCCGGCGAGGTGAGATCCTCCTCCGGGTCGCGCTCGCGGCGCACGATGGCCCGGTGCTCGGTGGCGGCCTGCTCGATCTCGGCGGCGGCGTCGGGGACCTGCTGGGCGACGACGACGGTGGAGCCGTCCTTGATGACGCCGGCCTTCTCGTAGGCGATCTCGGTGATCGAGGAGCCGAGCCAGCGCTCGTGGTCGCGACCGATCGGGGTGATGACGGCGACGTCGGGGCCGATGACGTTCGTGGCGTCCCAGCGTCCGCCCAGGCCGACCTCGATGATGGCGACGTCGACGGGGTAGTCGGCGAAGGCGGCCAGGGCCATGACGGCCAGGACCTCGAAGAAGGACAGGCGCGGCCCGCCGTCGGCCTGGGAGCGCTCGTCGACCATGGCGATATAGGGGGCTACATCCTCCCAGGCGGCGATAAAACCCTCCTCACTGATCGGCTCGCCGTCCAGGCTGATGCGCTCGCGGATGGTGGCCAGGTGGGGGCTGGTGAAGCGACCGGTGCGCATGCCACCGGCGGCCAGAAGGCGCTCGGTCATGCGGGCGGTGGAGGTCTTACCGTTAGTGCCGGTGATGTGGACGGTGCGGTAGGTGCGCTCGGGGTTACCCAGGAGATCGAGGACGGCTTCGACACGTTCCAGAGAGGGCTGGACCTGGTGCTCGGGTGCGCGGGAGAGGATCTCGGCCTCGACCTGGCGCATGCGGGCGGAGACCTCGACGGCGCGGGCGGCAGCCTCCAGGTCGCGCAGATGCTCGTCCTCGGGGGCATCGGGGAGCTGGGGCTCCCAGGACTCCCAGTCGTCGGAGTCATCGGCATCGACCTCGGCGAGGAGCTCCTCGAGGCGATCGGCGCCCCCACCGGGGATCATGTTGGCGGCGACGAGCTCGCGCAGGGCCTCGAGGTCCTCGCGGTCCCGGGCCTCGTCATCGGCCTCCCGCTGGGCACCGGCTTCCTGGAGCTCGGAGACCGAGACGGTCCGGCCGTCGCCATCGGTGGGAATGGGAGCGCCGGAGGCCTCCAGGTAGGGCAGAAGCTCGGGGTCGACGCCGGTCTCACCGAAGACGGCGTCGACAACCTCCTCCCCCGTGGCACCCTCGGGGATGCCGAAGGCGGCACCCGGGTTGGTCTGCTTGGAGTCGTCGCCTACGGGCACTGCGCCATCCTTTACTCGACGTGACGGTCTGGACAGGTGCGCTCCCCCGCACCCCTGGCCGGCCCTAATCTAGCCGAGATGGTGGTACCCGCTCGCGCCGGACACTCGCACCGGCCCACCGAGCGCTGTCCGACGATCTCCCACCCTGCCCTGCACGGCGACGCACAGACACCCCAATGATTTTCCTTTAAACATTATTTGACCCGGCAGCATATCTCGCCACCACCTCCACGATCCACATGATTGCGAAATCAAATTTCTATGGGCACATCCTAATACTTGGTGAAATATTTGAGGAATTCACCAGGGAACCTCGTGGACGCAGGGGTAGACATACCCCCTGTACGCCTGCCTAGTCTTTTACTATGCGTTTGTCGGTGATTGGTTGCGGATATCTCGGTGCTGTTCATGCTGCGTCAATGGCGGAGCTGGGACACGATGTCATAGGAGTAGACGTCGATGCTCGCAAGGTGGAGCTGCTGAGTAATGGCCGGGCTCCGTTCTTCGAGCCCGGGCTGGAGGAACTTCTGGCTCGCAACGTGGAGGCCGGTCGTCTGACCTTTACCCAGGACTTCTCCGCCATTGAAGGCGCCCAGATTCATTTCATCGGCGTGGGCACCCCGCAGTCAGAGTCAGGGGCGGCGGATATGACGTACGTCGACGCGGCGGTCGCCTCCATGCTTCCCCACCTGGGGCGGTGCACCAGCGGTCCTGAGGTGGTCGCCGGCAAGTCGACGGTGCCCGTCGGCACCTCCTCGCGCCTGGCCCAGGTGATCGAGCCGACCGGAGCGCTGCTGGTATGGAACCCGGAGTTCCTGAGGGAGGGCTTCGCCGTGCAGGACACGCTTCACCCGGACCGCATGGTCTATGGACTGCCGGCCGATCCGGGCGCCGCCACCAGGGCGCAGGAGGCGATGGACGCGGCCTATGAGCAGATCCTGGCCTCCGGCACCCCTCGCCTCCTCATGGACTATGCGACTGCCGAGCTGGTCAAGATCAGTGCGAACGCCTTCCTGGCCACGAAGATCTCCTTCATCAACGCCATGTCCCAGGTCTGCGACGCCGCAGGTGCCAATGTGACGGCTCTGGCGGAAGCGATCGGTATGGACAACCGCATCGGTCATCGTTTCCTGCGCGCCGGTATCGGGTTCGGAGGCGGCTGCCTCCCCAAGGACATCCGTGCCTTCCAGGCCCGCGCCAACGAGCTCGGCGTCGGCGACGCGTTGGCCTTCCTCGCAGACGTGGACAAGGTGAACGACACCATGCGCGCTGGTGTCATCCGCACGGTGCGGGAGCTCCTGGGTGATCGCCTGGCCGAGGCCACGGTGACGGTGCTCGGAGCGGCCTTCAAACCGGACAGCGATGACATGCGCAACTCCCCCGCCCTGGATCTCGCCGTGGAGCTGGCGGGCCTGGCTGGGCGGGTCGTGGTGCACGACCCTGCCGCCGGTCCGATCCTCGCGGAGCGGTCGAACCTTCCGTACGAGGTCGCCCCGTCCGCGCAGTCGGCCCTGAAGGACACGGACCTTGTCATCATCGGCACGGAGTGGCGCGAGTACCAGGACCTCGACCCCACCCAGGTGGCCGACCTGGCACGCACTCGCTACATGATCGATGGACGTAACTGCCTGGATGCGCAGGCCTGGAAGGCGGCCGGCTGGAGCTACCGAGGCATCGGTCGGCGGTGAGCGGGCTGGGCAGCGTAGGCTCAACGCCGTCCAGCCCGGCGGGCCAGGAGCTCCGCCACGGCTCGAGCGCCGCTGGCCAGGACTGTCATGTCGCTGGTTGCCAGCAGGGCCAGGCAGATCCAGACCACGACGGTCAGCCACAGGCCGCCGTCAAAGGACGTACAGCCGACCATGATGATGAGCAGTGCCAGCTGGTAGGTGAGGCGAGGGCGGTCCATGGGCAGGTCGATGCGGCGCCTGAGATCACGGGCCCGCACGACCAGAACGAGGGCGTAGGCCACTGCACCGGCCATGCCTGCGCCCCAGGGCCCCATGAACGGTACGAGAGCTACGCCGAGCAGGACGTTGACCACCGCTCCCAGCATGGTGGAGACCATGAGAACACCGCTGTTCATGAGGGCCTGGTAGAAGGTCCCGAAGAAAATGGTCATGACCCCGAAGGTCGCTGCCAGCATGAGCAGGGGAACATAGCGCCAGCCCTCCGCGAACTCCGTTTGCAACAGCAGTCGGCAGATCGGTCGGTTCAGGGCGATGACCAGCCCGGCGGCCGACAGGGTCGCCAGGGAGTAGCCCCTCAGCACGACGCCGAAGAATGCGCCATGGTCGGGTGAGTTGATCTCGCGGGCAGTCGAGTACTGCCAGGCCTGCTGGAAGACGGAGGCCACGATGTTGATGAGCGAGGGCATCTTGCTCGCCGCTGTGAAGAGCCCGGCGGCTGCCAGACCGCTGCCCCACAAGACCACGTAGCGCCCCGAGACGCTGACCAGCCACCATGACAGCAGATTGGGCACGAGCGGCAGGCTGTAGACCAGCATCCGACGAAGCAGCACGCGATCGACTCGGAAGGGCACCAGCAGCCGGTACTCGGCCGACCCCAGAAAGGCGGCCACGCCTCCTACCAGGTAGCCGATGGCGTAGGACCACAGATAGCCCTCTATCCCTGCACGCACCTGGACCAGGAGCACGTAGGTGGCGATGACCATGGCCAGAGCGTTGATGAGACCGTAGGCCACGAAGCGGCGCACATGCCCCAACCCGCGGGCGAGCTGGGTCGTGGCCTTGAAGACGCACACCGAGCAGAACAGGACGAAGAAGGACGCCGCATGCTCCATACCCCACACAGCGCTGCCCAGGGAGCACAGCACCCCGGTGCACGCAACGCCACCCCCCAGAACCAGCAGGGAGTTGGCGAAAAGCTCATCCTTGGGAACATCGTCGTCGATCGAGAAACGATAGAGGGCCTCAACCACACCCAGGGAGAGCAGCGGCAGCACGATCTCAATCGCGCTGTTGAGCAGCTCGGCCGTCCCGTACTCACCGGCCGCCAAGGCGGTCGTGTACAACGGCATGAGCACCAGGGAGACCGCTTTAACCGCCAGGCCCCCCAGGGCGAAGACCAGGGTGTTGCCCAGCAGGAGCGTCATGCGCCCCTTAAGGTTTGCCGACACCGAACTGCGCCTTCCAGGTCTCGATGAGGTCGAAGTCCAGGCCATGAATCCTCGTCGCCCAGGAGGACTCGACCAGGTCGGCCAGGTCAGTCTCGATGGAGTCACGCTCCACCAGCGGCAGCGAGTAGTCCTTTCCCATCTCCCGCGCCCGGTAGTCGATGGCCACGATGATGGCGCGCCGTCGCCGTTGCAGGGCGAAGATGCCGCCGTGCAGGCGGTTCCCCACATAGTCGGTACCTCGGTCTAGAACCGCCCGGAACCCGGCCAGGTTCGGCGGGACGATCTCGACGTCGTCGGCCGCGCCCAGCGCATGCAGATAGCTCAGGTCATTGATGGACTGGGGCCAGAAGTGCAGCCGGGAGTAGTGCCTGCGCAGCACATCGATCATCGCCCTGTCCTTGCGGGGATCAGGGTGGTAGGAGGTGAGGGTGAAGACGACCTCGTCACCCTTGGTACGGGCAATGGCCTCACAGTGCTCGGGACTCAGCCCCCACAAGGTGGGGCAGCCGGTGTTCCATGCTCGTAGTCCCAAGCTCTCCAGCAACCTCCTGCTCCGCTCGTCACGTACCGAGTGCACGACGTCGCCAGCCAGCACCTTGCGGTAGAGGGCTCGCGTGTAGAGGTTGACCGAAGAGGAGTTGACACCCGCCCCGACGCCCAAGCACACCGTGCCAGCGACCATCCCGCAGTTGAGGTAGTTGATGTTCCACGTCGGCAGGGGACGCAGCATATTCGTATACAGGGCATTGGTCCCACACAGAAACTTGACGTCGGCGCCTTTGAAGATGCCGAGCCGGCGCTTGTACAGGAGGTACTGGGCAGGCGGGTACATCGGAGTGTGGGTGGCCAGGCGCATGACATAGTTGGAGGAGAACAGATCAGGCCAGTTCACCTCAATTGATCGACCGATGATTTCATCGCCCATGTTGAGTGAGCCGACAGACGTGTCCAAAAGCAGAATACGCTTCATAACGTTCCCTCCTTGCGGCCGTGCCAATTCGTTCCACGACCGATTTGATAAGGATACGTCGCATCGACGGGTTTCCTTTCTCAGAGACGTTACGGTAGGGCAACAGGTGCTACCACGCGGTGCGGTCAAGACAGAAGATGCCGGTGACTGCAAAAACGATATCGACGAGCATGGCACTAACCAGTCTCTCTGCTCACAGGGACGATCCGAGGTGGATCCCCCGCACCTGGAATCCGTGCCAGAGCCAACTTAACGGTCCCCGCTCCGGCGGGCCAGGACCTCCGCCACGGCTCGAGCGCTGTTGAGCAGAACCGTCATGTCGCTGGTTGCCAGCAGCACCAGACAGGACCAGACCACGACGGTCAGCCACAGGCCGCCGTCGAAGGACATGCACACGGCGATGCTGGTGAGCAGCACAAGCTGGTAGGTGAGGCGGGAGCGGTCAATGGGCAGGTCGATGCGGCGTCTCAGGTCACGGGCCCGCACCACCAGGACGAGGGCGTAGGAGATCGCCCCGGCCAGACCGGCGCCCCAGGGCCCCATGAACGGCACGAAAGCCATAGCCAGCACCACGTTGACCACCGCTCCCAGCATGGTGGAGGCCATCAGGACCCTGCTGTTCTTCAGGGCCTGGTAGAAGCTCTCGAAGAAGATGCTGATGACCCCGAAGGATGCGACCAGCATGAGCAGGGGAACATAGCGCCAGCCCTCCGAGAACTCAGCCTGGAGCATCAGTCGGGAGATCGGCCGGTTCAGGGCGATGACCAGCCCGGCGGCCGACAGGGTCGCCAACGAGTAGCCCCTCATCACAACGCCGAAGAAGGCACCTCGGTCGGGCGAGCTGATCTCACGGGCAGTCGAGTACTGCCAGGCCTGCTGAAAGACGGAGGCCACGATGTTGATGAGCGAAGGCATCTTGCTCGCCGCCGTGAAGAGCCCGGCAGCCACGACTCCGCTGTGCCACAGGACCACATACCGTCCCGAGACACTGACGAACCACCATGACAGCAGATTGGGCACGAGCGGCAGACTGTAGGCGAGCATCCGACGAAGCAGCACGCAATCGACCCGGAAGGGCATCAGCAGCCGGTACTCGGCGGATCCCACGAAGGCGGCGACCCCACCTACGAGGTAACCGATGGTGAAGGACCACAGATAGCCCTCAACACCCAAGCGCGCACGAAACAGAAGCAGGTAGGCGGACACGACCATGACCAGTGCGTTGACGAGTCCGTAGGCCACGAAGCGGCGGACATGCCCCAGTCCACGGGCGAGCTGGGTCGTGGCCTTGAACAAGCACACGGAGCAGAACAGGACGAAGAAGGCTGCCGTGTGATCCATCCCCCACACGGTGCTGGCCAGGGAGCACAGCACACCGGTACACACAATGCCGCCACCCAGGACCAGCAAGGAGCCCACGAAAAGCTCATCCTTGGGAACATCGTCGTCGATGGAGAAACGATAGAGGGCATCGACCACGCCCAGGGAGAGCAGCGGCAGCACGATCTCAATGGCAGTGTTGAGCAGCTCAGCCGTGCCGTACTCACCTGCTGTCAGAGAGGTCGTGTACAAGGGCATGAGCACCAAGGACACCGCCTTGACCGCCAAGCCCCCCAGAGCGAAGACCAGCGTGTTGCCCAGCAGGAACGTAATGCGGTTCTTATGACTTGTCGACACCGAACTGCGCCTTCCAGGTCTGGGTGGAGTCGCACGCCTTCCGCCGATAGCCGCCGATCATGTCACTGGGACCGGTTCTGCAAGAATGCACAGATTCCATCACGGGACCCCTTTCTCAAACACGGTACGGTAGGCGAACAGGTGGTACCACTCGGGACGGTAAAGAAAGAAAATGGTGGCGGCAAAGACGACGACAACTAGCAGCGCACCGGCCTCTCTCCGCGCCCGGAGATATTTGCCGGGCCGACGACGAATGGCGGAGTCAGGAGCATCTCCAGGCGATCAACGAGGTAGAAATCTAGTGACACGGTCACCATGGCGAGATCATCAACCGCTCGATCGAGCGGTTGATGATCTTGCCTCCCAGGTTGAGGGAGCCGACGCAGGTGTCCTGCTGCAGGACCCGCTTCACGCGACCTTCTCCTTGATGACCCTGGCCGGAACTCCAGCGACCGTCGCGCCGGCGGGGACGTCGTGGAGCACGACGGCGCCCGCCCCGATCGTCGCGCCGTCCCCGACGCTGATCGGCCCGAGAATCGTCGCTCCACAGCCCACGACCACGTCCCGGCCCAGCACGGGAACCGTCTCGATGCCCTTGCGACCACCGATGGTCACCCCGTGCCCGATATGGCACCCCGGACCGATCACGGCGCGGGGGTGAATCACGATGCCCAGGGCGTGGTGCGGGAACTTGGTATTCTCACCGATGCGGGCAGCATAGGGAACGTCGCAGGCGAACAGCACCCGCATGGCGCCGCGGACAAGGTACGCCGCGGGAGCGAGACGATGGCGTGAGAGCCACCGGGCGGCCGAGTATGAGACGTAGACAGGATCCATTACGGGAGCCCTTCCTCGAGGAACGTGCGGTAGGGGAACAGGTGGTACCACTCGGGGCGATACAGGAAGAAGGTCGTGGTGGCCGCAAAGGCGATGACGACGAGCAGGGCGCTGACGTAGGAGCTCTCGGGCCGCTCACCACGCGCCGCAAGGTTGGCCAATCCGACGACGAAGGGCAGGGTCAGGTACATCTCAAGGCGGTCCAGGAGGTTGAATCCAAGCGCAATCACCACCATGGCGACGTCCGCTACCGCCAGGGCCAGGAGGTTGCGGGTGCGCCCCGAGGGGTCGGCCTCCACCGCGGCGTTCCAGCCACAGGTCGCTGCCAGGAGCATGAGGAAGATGCGAGTGACCATCAGCAGCACCGTGGCCGAGCGAACGCCTCCGTCCGCGTATTCGCTGTGCATGTAATGACCGTAGTAGGCCGAGGAGGTCATCAGCTTGGTCAGGAGCCAGCTCAGCGAGAACATGGTGATGCCGATGAGGGCGCCCCACTTGAACCAGTCCCCGAAGGTGCTCAGCTTCATGTACGGAATGAGGTAGACGACGAGCAGCAGCAGCGCACTGACATGGAACTGCGAGGCGAGAACAATGAGAAGCACATAGCGCGCCAGCTTGCGCTCCATGAGCGCGGGGACGGCCAGCAGGAAGATCCCCACTGCGATGCCCTGGCGCACAGCGAGCATGAGGTCGTAGAAGACGGACATTCCGAAGGCGAAGAGCACCGACAGGGAGTAGCTGGCGGCATACCGCTTGATGAACAGGATCGCTGAGCTGTAGACGAACAGCGAGCTGATGAGCAGCAGGATGTTGAAATCCTGCGTGAAGCGGCTGACCAGGTAGTTGAGGAGGACGTACCCGGACTCGAAGCGGCTGATGCCCAGGGCCTCTTGGATGCTGCCCGTAGCGGCGATCTCCTTGAACACGCGATGGTACTCGATCGTGTCATTGCCGACGCTGACAGCTCTGAAGGTGGAGAAGGCCGTGAAAGCCACGAAAGTGATGCCCAGGAGGACTAGAGAACCGCGACGACCCGCATTGCCCCGCAGTCCCAGCAGAGCCGCGGATAGGAGCAGGGTGGCGAACAGTGCGAAGTGGATCCACATACTGGCGCCTCACCGCCCGGCCAGGTCCCGGTACCGGTGAGCGAGCCGGTCGGCCTCGCGGGTGATATCGAAGCCTGCAATGCGCGTCAGGGTTGCGCCCTGGACCCTGCGTCCCAGGTCCCGTCCCTGTTCAATCGCCTGTGCCACCCGGGTGGCCCACCGACTCAGCGGAGCCTCCAACGGCAGGAACTCGCAGTCCCCGATCGCGACCTCGTCGGGCACGCGGTCCGAGCAGATCATGGGCAGCCCCGCGCACTGGGCCTCGACCCCCACCATGGGCAGCCCCTCGAAAAATGAGGGCAGGACCAGCGCGTCCATGGCCTGGTAGAGGTCAGGAACGTCCTTACGGTCCCCCAGGAACAGGACGTAGTCGGCCAGTCCTCCCTCGGCCGCGCGCCCCTCGATCCCCGGACGCAGGGCCCCGTCTCCGATGAGCACGAGTCGCGCCCCGGGTCTGAAACGGAGCAGCTCACCGAAAACGTCCAGGAGGAATCGGTGATTCTTCTCCTCGCTGAAGCGCCCCACGTGCCCCACGACTGGGCCGTCCCCCAGACCGAGCGCACGCCGGGTCTTGACGCGGACCTGGTGATCGAAACAGTAGGTGCCCACGTCGATAGCGTTGGGAAGCACCTCGAAACGGCTTCGGCGGAACATGAACTCACCGGCCGCGTGCGAGCAGGCCATGCGAACATCCGAGTAGGCGCCGATATTGCGGCAGACCAGCCAGTTGCGCATGCTCTTGAGACGGGAGTCGGAGTAGGCAGTCGAGTGGGAGTGGACGGCAAAGGAGCGCACGCCACCCCGATGCGCCACCGGATAGAGAAAGCGCGACAGGACGGGGTCATGGAGGTGCGCCACGGGGTACTGACCCATGTGCCGGTCCAGCAGCTGCCCCAGAGCCGAGCGGATCCGCCCGATCCTGCCGCGGCCGTTCATGACGTAGCAGCGCCCGCCCAGTGACTCGATCTCCGCACGGTGGGTCTCATCAGGTGTTGCGTAGCAGAAGAAGTCGAAGACGACCTGGGAGCGGTCCACGTGCCTGAAGTAGTTCATGAGCACGCTCATGACTCCAGAGCGCCGAGAGATTGATGAGTTGATCTGCAGGACCCGCAGGGGCCCGCCCCCGGACTCCTGCGGGATCGGTACCTGTTCCTGGCTCACTGACAGTCTCCCTCCATTGACCCCGGCACGGCTGGGGCTCTGATTATCCTGTTAACGCTTTTCCTCATTTCACCTTGAGGGTCTTGATGAGGACCCACACGCCGATGTGGAAGACGGAGCGGGGGACGCTGAGATGCTCGATATCGCGGTAAAGCGTCCAGTGGTACTTGATCAGGCTCCGCTTGTTCGCGGACACCGACCCCGAGCGGAGCCGGTACCTCATGAGGACCACCGGCATGCCCCAGATGTAGCGCTCGGTGCGGAGCATGCGCAGCCACAGGGCATCGTCATTGCGTTTCCTGATATTGGGTACCTCGAACTTCCCCAGGCGCGCCACGTCGTACATGACCGTCGAGTTGCCGACCGGGCAGTCCAGAAGCAGCCGGTTGTAGCTGGTCCTAGCCGGACTGCGCACGATCTTGCCGGTGGGCACGCCCTGCTCGTCGATCTGGGCGTAGGCGGTGCAGGACATGGCGGCGCCGCGCGAGGTCATGAAGTCGATCTGGCGCCTGAGCTTGTCAGGGTGCCACAGGTCGTCGGAGTCGAGAAAGGCCATGTAACGCCCCTGCGCCAACTCCATCGCCCGGTTGCGAGCCATGGCGGCACCGCTATTGGTCTCCAAGCGAACGTAGCGGATGCGTGGGTCACTCTTCGCCAGGCTCGCCACCACCTCGGCGGTGTCATCGGTCGAGCAGTCGTCCACGACGAGCAGCTCCCAGTGGGAATAGGTCTGCGCCTGAACCGTGGCAATGGTCTCGCCGATGAAGGCACCGCAGTTGTACGTCGGCATGATGATCGATACCAGATCAGAGTCCGGTGCACGGTCCTGCTCAGCGTCTGCCGTCATGACTGCTCCTCACGTGTCCTCGTTTCGCGTCTCATGTGGCGACCGCCAAGACCGTCCGAAAAGCGATCCGCAGGTCTCGACCGATGCTGAAGTCCCGGACATCGCGCAGATTGAGGCGCATCTTGGCCGGCAGGACCTGCGTGACGTACGCGTCCTGGCCGGGTGGGGCGGCTGCCAGGATCTGAGCCTCGTCCTTGAACTCGATGGAGGCAGTGGAGGTGACCCCTGCTGGCAGCAGCAACGTGGCCCGCATCTGCGGGGTGTACTGGCGGACGTAGTCGGGAACCTCCGGCCGGGTACCCACGAAGCTCATGGTGCCGCGCAGGATGTCGATGAGCTGGCTGATCTCATCGAGGCGGTACCGGCGAAGGACGGCGCCGACCCGGGTGACCCGAGGGTCGTCCCCTCGGGTGATCTGGTCACCCGGGACGTCCGGCCGGTGCGTCATCGTGCGGAACTTGACGATCCGGAACTCGCGCCCGAACTGGGTGACCCGCCGCTGGCGGAAGAACACGGGCCCGGGAGAGTCGAGCTTGATGAGGACCGCCAGGATGATGAACAGCCACCCCAGGAACACGAACAGAACCGCCGCTCCGACGACGTCGAGCAGGCGCTTGAGCCGCAGCTGCAGTCCGCGACGGGACAGCGCCTCGTAGTAGGGGCGCACTTCCTCGGTCTGCAGGGCTGGGGGCAGGTCCTCCCAGGGAGGCATCCTCACGATTGGCCCACTGCCGCGAGCGCCTCGAGAGCGCAGCTGATGACGTAGTCGACCTGCTCGTCGGTCAATGAGGTGTGCAGAGGCAGGCTCACCTCATTGGCGTAGAGGGTGTAGGCCCGAGGGAAGTCCTCAATGGCAAAACCGAGGTCCCGGTAGGCGGTCAGCAGGGGCAGCGGCTTGTAGTGGACGTTGCAGGACACGTCCGCACCCGCCATGCGCTCGATGAACTCGTTGCGCTCCTCCTCATCCAGGTCCGGCAGGTTCGCCAGGTAGAGGTGCCCGGAGGAGACGATCCCGTCCTCGTAGTGCCGCAGCGACGTCACGCCCACCGGCGCCAGGGCCTGGTCGTAGCGGGTGATGATCTCACGCCGGCGCTCCAGCATCGAGTCGTAGCGGGACATCTGCGCCAGGCCGATCGCGGCGCACACGTCGGTCATGTTGCACTTGTAGGCGGGACTGACGACGTCGTACTCCCACGCCCCCAGACGGGTCTTGGACAGGGCGTCCTTGCTCTGCCCGTGAAGGGACAGCAGCATGTACTGGCGGTAGAGCTCCTCGTCCAGTCCTAGGTCCGGTCTCCAGGTGACCGCACCGCCCTCTGCGGTGGTCAGATTCTTCACGGCGTGGAAGCTGAAGGTCGTGAAGTCGGCGGCGCTGCCCGACGGCGTTCCGTCGCGCTGGGCACCAAAGCTGTGAGCGCCGTCGGCGACCAGCGCGATGCGCCCCAGCGTCTCCTGAACCGGGCCGCTTGCGGCGAAGCGGTGGCGTTGGCTGTCGACGACCTCGCGCAATCCCGCGTAGTCGCACATGCGCCCACCGATGTCGACCGGGATGACGGCCTTGGTCCGCGGTGTGATGGCAGCCGCCAGGACGTTGGGGTCCAGCCCGTAGCCGCCGTCGGCCTCGCCGGCGTCGACCAGGACCAGGGTGGCGCCCACGTGCACGACGGGCGACGCCGAGGCCGTGTAGGTGTAGGCGGGAACGATCACCTCGTCACCGGGACCGATGCCCAGCACCCGCAGGGTCAGCTCCAGCGAGGCCGTTGCGGAGTTCAGGCAGGCCGCCCGAGTGGTGCCGCAACGCTCCGCGACCCGCTTCTCCAGGCTCTTCGTCCGCGGCCCCGTGGTGATCCAGCCCGAACGCAGCGCGTCCACCACTTCCTGGCACTCGGCATCGGTGATGTCTGGGGGCGAGAAATCGACACGCATCAGCCAGCCTTCCTCATCGTCGGCAACGAACTTGATCCATGATCAAAGCGCGGCTGGTAGGTGGGAACCGCGCGAGCGAGCTCCCGCTTGATCTCGTCATTTCCTTCGGGAAGGCGATCCTTCAGCCGAGCAATCTTTTCTTCCACCTCCTGCATGGTGGGCGGAGGCGCGGTGGAGACGAGAATGGACTTGTTCACGGTGGGGCGCAGGTCCTCTCCGTCCATCCGCAGCTCCTCGTACAGCTTCTCCCCCGGTCGAAGCCCGGTGAACGCCACCTCAACATCCCGTCCGACCCTCAGGCCTGAGAGCTTGATAAGGTTGACGGCCAGGTCGTAGATCCGCACGGGCTGCCCCATCTCCAGGATGAAGATCTCTCCGGCACGGGCCATCGAGCCCGCGGTAACGACCAGCTGGGCCGCTTCCGGGATCGTCATGAAGTAGCGGGTCATCTCCCGGTGTGTCACGGTCAGAGGCCCGCCCGATCGCAGCTGCCGTTGGAACAGCGGAATGACGGAACCGTGGCTGCCGAGGACGTTGCCGAAGCGCACAGCGGCGAAGACGGTGCTGCGACTGGCACTGGCCAGGGCCTGGACCTCCAGCTCACACAACCTCTTGGTCGCACCCATCACATTGGTCGGGTTCACGGCCTTGTCGGTGGAGACCAGGATGAAGTGGCTGCAGCCGAACTCCTCAGACAGACGGCACACCGTCCAGGTGCCCAGCACATTGTTCTCCACCGCCTCGCGGGCATTGTCCTCCATGAGGGGGACGTGCTTGTGCGCTGCCGCGTGGAAGACGACCTTGGGTAGGTAGCACTCGAAGCAGTCGCGTACGACCCGCTCGTTGGTCACCGAGCCGATGACGACCGACAGGGACACCCCCAGCTCGGCGGCCCTGGACTGTATCTCATGGAACAGCTCGTAGGCCGTGTTCTCGTAGACGTCGAAGATGACGATCCGACGTGGCCGGGCTTCTGTGAGCTGGCGGACCAGCTCGGAGCCGATGGAACCGCCGCCACCGGTCACCAGGACCACTTCTCCGCGCACGTACCCCATGCTCATGGTGTCGAAGGCGACCTCGTCACGGGAGAGCAGCTCGGAGATCTCCACCTCCCGCAGCGCGATCTTTCCGTCGTCCTGCTGGGCCAGGTCCCGCACGTTCGGCAGGGTCAGGATTCTCAGCCCCGTCTTCAGGCAGATGGCCAGGATGCGCTTGCGCTCCGAGGCCAGTGCCGAGGGGCAGGCGAGCACGATCTGCTCGACCCTGCACTGAGCGGCGATTCGGGGGATGTCCTCACAGGAGCCGTAGACCTTGACGCCGTGGACGTGCCGACCGTGCTTGGTCACGTCGTCGTCAACCAGGGCCACCGGCTGGCCGCACATGTCCTCATCGCACAGACGCATGCGCTTAATGGTCAGTGAACCCGTCTGCCCCGCTCCGACAATGAGTGTGCGGGGGCGATCGTCGTGCGCTCCTGCTCGCGCGCTGCGCTGCATCTGGGTGCTCCACAGGGCTCGGGCTGCCAGACGCGCCCCGGCGACCATGATGGCCAACAGCGCCCAGGCCATGACGTAGGAGCGTACCGACAGTCCGCCATCGAAGGCCAGGGAGAACAGCAGGTCCCCGCACACCGAGCCGACGACGGTGGCGTAGAGAATCCGCAGCGCCTCCGTCATCGACGCGTAGCGCCACAGGCTGTTGTACATCTTGAAGGCGGCGAAGACACCGACGTTGACAACCGCCAGGACCCCCACGGCCAGCAGACCACCGGTGGCACCCGTGGCCGTCGCCCACTTCGTGGTCCCCCACGCCGCGCAGTACAGGGCCAGGTACGTGGCCAGGACGTCAACGGCCATCAGGGCGATCGGCTCGATCCGGCATACCGGCAGGTTCAGCCACGCCGGGCCGCGAGCAGACTGTTGCAGGGGCATGGTTTCGACCGGCGAGCAGGCACCGGACAAGGCCCGCTCCTCATGTCCTGCAGGTGCGCGTGGCAACAGCTGCTTCGAATCTGGCTCCCGGTTCCCGGCAGTATCATCGATGCGGCTGGTCACACCGGAGGAGCCCTGACGCGTTTCAGTCATGGGTCATCACACTCCACCATGCCGGCTGACGAGTAAGGGACCTACCATCTGTGAGTGAGGAACTCTGATCAAAAGACTCACGCCGGCAGAAGCGACAGAATTCAAATATCATCAGGGTTTCAATCTGAGGATGAGCGAACCGAACTAACTGATTCGCTGGATGGACTTGAGAATACGACTGCCATCACCGAAACAGGCAACAGCAGACCAACAGCATGGCGACCGAAGCACATTCAGCCATCACGGGAACTAGCCGTTTTTACGGCTAGGTGACAATCTAACACTAGATGCCACCAATTGGAAGATTCCGACACGATTCCGTCGCAATTGTCGTTTATCAACAGACTCGCCGTCGATCAATTGTGTAAAATCACGAATCAAGCTCAATCAATTGCTTGAAACAACAAGCGAAGCCCTCGGGGACTATTGAGAACGCACAACAAGGCGCGAGACCCTCGCAGCGTTAGCGCAACAATTACACAGCCGCCTTAGTGACGTCATCACATATTCAACATGCTATTCTTCATAACGCGAAAGAATTGAACGTGTTATGCCATCAAAGACGAGGAATGAAAGCCGGTTGACCACGACATCGCCGGCCCACCAGGACCACCGCAGAGCCTCACTCACCCGAGTATCGGCTGCGACCCCATTAAACGAGACTAGGCAGACACAGTCTCGGTGGAGACGGCGTTGCTTCGCACGCCCTTGCGCTTACCCCCGGGCTCCGACACGTTGTTGAGCACCACACCAAGCATGCGCCCACCTCCCTGTTCCACAGCCAGGGCCGCTTCCCGCAGGTCATCCGCACTGGTACGGCCGGCACGCGCCACGAGAATAACGCCTCCAGCGTGGGCCGCCAGAACAACTCCGTCAGTGAATCTCAGGACCGGCGGCGCATCGATGACCACCAGGCGGTCCGCTGCCAGCTCGCGCAGCAGGTCGCGCATCATGGGAGCGCCCAGCAGCTCGGAGGGATTCGCCGGCGTACGGCCTGCAGGCAGGAGCTCCAAACCCTCCACTGAACCCTTAACCAGGGACTCACCGAGATACGCCGAGCCCGTCAGAACGTCCGCAAGCCCAGGACTGCCCTGAAGTCCGGCCGTGCTCGGCGCGCGCAGGTCTCCTCCAACCAGGACCACCCGGTGGCCAGACAGAGCCAAAACCCGCGCCAGGCTGGCGGCAGTCACCGAGGTTTCCTCCTGAGGACCGGCCGAGGTGACGACGATGACTCGTCGACCCCCCTGAGACATGGCGTGGAGCACGTTGGTCCGGGCGACGCGCAGCTGCTCCTCCATCTTGATCTCAGCCCCGCGACTCAGCCACCGCAACGACGGAACCCGCGGTAGGGCACCAAGCAAAGGCACCGACAGCGCTTCACGGACCTCTTCCGGCTCCCTGAGGCTCTTGTCGAGCAGCTCTTGAACGAGGATCCACACGTAGCCCAGGACGATCCCGGCCAGCATCCCCACCGCCACACAGGTCACCAGGGCCGGAGAGCGAGTCGCACTGACCAGCTCCGCCGAGGACAGGAGGATGACCTCCACGGGAGAGTCATCCCCCTCCAGGCCCTTGACCTCGACGGCGGCCTGACGGACCACCTCGTCAGCCAGGACCTGAGCCTGGTGCGACGACGAAGCGGTAACGGAGACCTGCACCGACACCGTATCGGGGACCCGCTCCGCCGAGACCGAGGAGGCGAACTCCTCCGCCGTCTCCTCCAGCTTGAGCGAGTCCACGACACGCTGCGCAACCGCAGCCGATGTGAAGACGGGGACCACGGCGTCGGCCTTCAAGGCAGCGAGCTGTGCCGCATTGTAATGGGACAGCGTATTCTGCGTCGGATCTCCCTGAGACTTCACGCTCAGATAGGCCTGTGCCGTTGCCGTATAGGAGCTGGGCGAGGCGAATGCGAACAGCACCGAGGCCAGCACACACACAACCAGCGCCAGAACCAAAGACCCAATCCGTCGACGGGTCAGATGAAGAAGGTCCTCGAGCGTCATCTAAGTACCACCAGGCTATAATCGGGGCTGACAGGACAGGCGCCCATCAACATGAAAGATCAACGAAAAGGCGCCATAATTAACGCCCAAGACAATAACATACCTGAGACCAAGACGCACAAGCGACCGACCGATCCAATGAGGAAGGACTCGCACCATCGACAGCCCCTTGAGCATTCTTCTCATTGAAGCGACCTAATTTTGTAGAAAATCTACAAACACTCTTTGCTACACCGTTATCCTGTCATAGCATGACACCCTTGAAGGACTTCTTCTCCGGCAGGACGATCCGGTCCCCGAAAAGCCGATCGTAACGCGAAGGAGCAAAGTCAGACAGTCCATCTGCGTCCGTGAAGGTGATCTCGCCGAAGTAGACGTTTCCATCCACCTCGTAGAAGTCGATACGGGCACAGGCGAACCCCTTTCCGAGCTCGCCGGCCAGCGAGAGCATGGTCTCCAGACCGGCTGGTGCCGGGATGTCCGGAGCGCGGTCGGCTTCACACGTGTACTCGAAAGGCGCGCGGGTCCAGTCCGGCAGGTAGGTGCCCCGCAGCGCCCGCCCCGGAGGCCTGTCCACGGTGAAGATGAACTGGACGACGCCGTCGAACACCATGAACTTATAGTCCCGCAGCCCCCCTGAGGCGTCACACAGGAAGGGCTCACACACGATGCGAGGTTCGCAGTACTCGTAGTGCAGTTCGAAGCCGCCCTTCATCGCCTGGCGCAGGCCAAGCCACTTCCGCAGGCGCCGACGAGCCTCCTCCTCATCGAGAGTGCTCTTGTCGGGCACGAGGATGTTCCACCCGGAGCCGTGCGTGGCCTTGAGGACGAAGCTGTGCGGAAGGGCATCGAAGTCGATCTCGTAGGGTGAGTCCCATACGCCCAGGAGGGGAACGAGGCACTTCTCCCCCACTTTGCTAGCAACCCACTGGCGCACCAGGAACTTGTCCGCCAGGCGCCCCTTGAGCGGAGTGGAGTCATAGAGCTTGAGCCAGTGGATCTTCTCAGTCATGGTACGAGGCTCCTCCACGTGGCAGGGGCGGCCTTTGAACAGCCAGTACCAGTGCTTGAGCGCAGAACGGTAGTGGACTGGTGACAGCCGGCAGTTGCGACGATAGATCGCTCGCTTCAGCCAGTTCTGAACCGGCGGGGGAAAGATGACCTCTGCGGCACCTCTGACACTCATTGTCAATACCTCTTAATTAGGGTGACCGGTAGCCCACCCAGGGAGAGGACGCACGCACCGCCTCTCAGACCGCCGTATCGACGGCCTAAAAAGTACCGGATAGGGAGATGAAAGAGGCGGCCCTGGGGGAGCAGGAGCGCACCGTTGCCCGGCCAAACCCTGGTGGCCGGGCGACGACTTTATCCTGCATTACATCAAGTGGATTTGTAAAGTATTCGACTGGGAGTGTCGAA
This sequence comes from uncultured Actinomyces sp., assembly GCA_963552815.1. Lineage (GTDB taxonomy): Bacteria > Actinomycetota > Actinomycetes > Actinomycetales > Actinomycetaceae > Actinomyces. The sequence goes on from CAUVMS010000002.1 coordinate 29,366, forward strand.
TCAGGCCTCGCCCGTCTCCGCGGCCGCCTCAGCGGCCGACTCGGTGGCCTTCTCGACCTTAGCGGTCGGTTCCTTGGCACCCGGGACCGCCACAACCGAGGCGTCCACGCAACCGACCTCCCGCTTGATGAGGTCCAGATGGGCACCGGTCCAGGCGCCCTTGTCCTCGGGGACGGTCAGCTCCAGGCGGATGCGGTCACCCACGTGCAGGCCGGCGGCCTTGCGCTCGTCCTGGACGAGGCGGACCAGGTCGCGGGCCCACCCCTCGGCCTCCAGGGCGTCGTCGAGGGCGGTATCCAGGACCACGAAGGCTCCCGAGGGCAGCATGGTGGCGGCCAGGGAGTCGTCGTCGACCTCGATGCGGGTGGTCAGCGTGAAGGCGCTGTCCTCCGCCTCCAGAACCACGGGGGCACTATCGAGCAGGACGTCGTCGAAGCGCACGTCCCCGTCCTCGGTGAGTACCCACTCCCCCGCCTTGACGGCGGCGAAGAGCTTGGAGGTGAGCTTGCGGACCTCGGGACTGAAGGCGCGCGGGTTGAGGCTCAGGTCCGTCCGGGCCTCGTAGCCGGCGGACTCGGCGTCCAGGACCCGGACCTCCTTGACGTTGACCTCCTCGGCCACGAGCTCGCGGAAGGGGGCCAGCCCAGCCGGGTCGGCCGTGGCGACGGTCAGGCTGCGCAGCGGCTGGCGCACCCGCAGCTTCTCGGCCTTGCGCAGGCTCAGGGCCGCCGAGACCGCCGCACGGGCCTCATCCATGGCGGAAACCAGCTCGGCGTTGGCGACGTGAACGGGCAGCACCGGCCAGTCAGTCAGGTGCACGGAGCGCCCACCGGTCAGGCCCCGCCAGATCTCCTCGCTCACCAGCGGAGCCAGCGGCGCCATGACCTCGGTGAGCACGCGCAGCACCGTGGCCAGGGCGTCGAAGGCGGTCTTGTCGCCGTCGGTGAAGCGCTGACGCGAGGTGCGCAGGTACCAGTTGGTGAGCACGTCGAGGAAGTCGCGGATCGTGGCGCAGGCACCGGCGATGTCGTAGCCGTCCATCTGGGCGGCCACCGTCTCGGCCAGGTCCTTGGTACGCGCCAGGACGTAGCGGTCCATGACGTGCAGGCCGCCCCGCTTGGCGAACAGGCTCGCATCGTCAAGGTCGACGCCGTCGGTGACGTAACCGCCGCCGTCCACCTGGCCCGCGTAGAGGGAGAAGAAGTACCAGGTGTTCCACAGCGGCAGCACCACCTGGCGCACCGAGTCACGGACGGCCTTGTCGGTGACCACGAGGTTGCCACCGCGCATGACCGGCGCCGAGAGTAGGAGCCAGCGCATGGCGTCGGCCCCGTCGCGGTTGAAGACCATGGAGACGTCCGGGTAGTTGCGCAGCGACTTGCTCATCTTCGCCCCGTCGTTGCCCAGCAGGATGCCGTGGGACACGCAGGAGGTGAAGGCGGGCCGGTCGAACAGGGCGGTGGCCAGCACGTGCAGGGTGTAGAACCAGCCGCGCGTCTGGCCGATGTACTCCACGATGAAGTCGCCGGGGTTGTGGGTCTCGAACCACTCGACGTTCTCAAACGGGTAGTGCACCTGGGCGAAGGGCATCGCCCCGGACTCGAACCAGCAGTCCAGGACGTCGGGGATGCGGCGCATCATGGACTTGCCCGTGGGGTCGTCGGGGTTGGGCCGCACGAGGGTGTCGATGAAGGGCCGGTGCAGATCCTTGACCTCGACGCCGAAGTCGCGCTCGAGCTCGGCGTAGGAGCCGTAGACGTCGGTGCGCGGGTAGTCGGGGTTGTCGCTGACCCACACCGGGATGGGAGCGCCCCAGAAGCGGTTGCGGGAGATGGACCAGTCGCGGGCCCCCGCCAGCCACTTGCCGAAGATGCCGTCCTTGATGTGGCCGGGGTACCAGTCGATGTCCTGGTTGAGCTCGACCATGCGGTCGCGGATCGCCGAGACCCGCACGAACCAGGAGGAGACCGCCTTGTAGATGAGCGGCTTGCGGCAGCGCCAGCAGTGCGGGTAGGAGTGCACGTAGGAGGCCTGGCGCACCAGGACTGCACGCCGGGTCTCGTCGCGGCGGGCCAGCGGACCAGTGCCGTCGCGCAGGTCGACGACGATGTGCTTGTTTGCGTCGAAGACCTGCAGCCCGGCGTAGTCGCGCACCTCCTCGGTCATGCAGCCGCCGTCGTCGACGGGGACGACGGTCTCGATACCGGCCTCGGTGCAGGCGATCATGTCGTCCTCACCGAAGGCCGAGGCCATGTGGACCAGTCCGGTTCCGTCGGAGGTGGTCACGAAGTCGGCGGCGATGATCTGCCAGGCCTTCGGCCCGGGCGCAGCTCCCTTGGCCCGGTGGGCGTCGTCGTCGAAGTAGTCGAAGATCGGGTGGTAGCGCCGCCCCACCAGGTCCGCCCCGGTGCAGGTGGCCACGACCTGCGGGTCCTCGCCGAGCTCGCGGGCGTAGGAGCCCAGGAGGTCACGCGCCATGACGACGTCCTGGCCGGCCACCGGCGAGTCGAGGTCCTCATCGACGTGGACGGTCGCGTACTCGACGTCGGGGCCCACGGCGATGGCCACGTTGGAGGGTAGCGTCCAGGGCGTGGTGGTCCAGATGAGGACCAGCTCGGGGCGCTCGGCGCCCTGGCGCAGCGGCTCCTCCAGGCGCAGGCCCACCGTGACCGTGTTGTCCTGTCGGTCCTGGTAGACGTCGTCGTCCATCTTGAGCTCGTGGTTGCTCAAGGGGGTGCGGTCGTGCCAGCAGTAGGGCAGGACGCGGTAGCCCTGGTAGGCCAGCCCCTTGTCCCACAGCTGCTTGAAGGCCCACAGGACCGACTCCATGTAGTCGGGGTCGAGGGTCTTGTAGTCGTTGTCGAAGTCGACCCAGCGCGCCTGGCGGGTGACGTAGTCCTCCCACTCCTTGGTGTAGCGCAGGACGGAGGTGCGGCACTCCTCGTTGAACTTCTCGATGCCGATGCCGCCGGGGCGGGTGATCTCGGTGACGTCGTCGATGCCGAGCAGGCGCTGGGCCTCGAGCTCGGCGGGCAGGCCGTGGGTGTCCCAGCCGAAGCGGCGCTCGACGCGCTTGCCGCGCTGGGTCTGGTAGCGCCCGACGGCGTCCTTGACGTAGCCGGTCAGCAGGTGGCCGTAGTGGGGCAGGCCGTTGGCGAAGGGCGGGCCGTCGTAGAAGACGAACTCGTCGCAGGGCTCATCGCGGTTGTCGATGGAGGCCTGGAAGGTGCCGTCGGCCTTCCAGTAGGCCAGGACCTCCTCCTCGATGGCGGGGAAGGAGGGAGAGGGGTCGATCTGCTCCCCCGGCCGGTGCAGGGGGTAGAAGGCGGCGCCGGTCGGCTCGCTGCTGCGGCTACCGGCGGGGACGGGGCTCTCGGCCATCTTCTCAACCATCGCGGTGTGCTCTCGTCTCACTCGTTCCTGCCGCCTCGGGCGGGTGCCCGGGGCCTGACGAGGACGACGTCGGCTCCCGGCCGGGGTTGCTCCCCCGACTGGTGCCGCACCGCGGTACCACCTCGCTTGCCGTGCATGGAGCCCTGGGGCCGGCCTGCACGACCGCTTCGTTTCCAGCTGTGACGGGCTGTCCCGTCCGGTTCTACTGAGGGCCGACGACGCTGGTGCGCCGGGGTGGTCCGGTTCTTCCGGAGGCTCGCCGGTGATGGCCGGGTCTGTGCCTTTGCTCCGGGGAGTGTAGTGGGCGGTGCACCACCGGGGCCAGTTCGCCACCCGCCTCAGCGACGTCGTCCTCCCCACACTCACGGTTGGAATAGCGGCCGGGTGCACGCCTGTCCCCGGAGCCGGCCCCGACCCCAGCGACCATGACCGAATCTGCACACACCGACAAGAACTTCAGAGACGACACGAATACGCGTCGCCTTTGAAGAAAATGTTGATCTGTGGGCGGTGGTACTGCTGGTCGCCGGCTCGGATCCGCTCGGTCTAGCCGGCTGCGTTGAGCTCCTCGACGGCCTCCTGAGGGAGACTGAAGCGCGTGGCCTCGACCGCCTCGGTCAGCTGGGCGACGCTGCTCACCCCCACGATGGGGGTGATCGCCGGCTGCTGGGCGTTGAGGAGGGCCAGGACAACCTGGCTCGGCTTCATGGCAAGACGTTCCGACCACGTGCGCAGCACCGCCAGCCGGTTGTGGGTTCCCGGGTGCTCGTAGGCCTCGGGGAGCGGGCGCTCCGGGTGCTCGTAGGCGCCGGTGAGCAGCGGCGTGTAGGCCCACAGGTCCAGCCCGCAACGCTCAGCGAGGTCCTTGCTCTCGATCGTCATCATCCCGTGGGGATGATCCTCGCCCTCAACAGGGACATCGGGCCTGGGGTGAAGATAAGACTCCCGCAGCTGAAGAGCGGTGAAGCGGGCCGAGCCCTGCTGCTGGGCGTACACGTTGGCCGCGGCGGCGTACCAGGCCGGATGATTCGACAAGCCGATCCGTGGGGTCAGCCCTTGGGCCACCAGCTCACCGAAGGTCTCGGCGACATCCGAAACCGACTGTCCTCGATCCTCCATGTGGGCCCAGTACAGATCGACGTGCTCCGTCTGCAGCCGTCGCAGGCTGTCTCGGATGGCACGGAGGACGACGTCTTTCCCAAGGCCTTCCACCGAGTCCGGGAAACCATGGGGACGGGTCGGCTCCGCACCGACCTTGGTGCTGATCCTCACCTGATCGCGCACGCCACGATCAACGAGCCACTGGCCGATGACGGTCTCGCTCTGACCTCCGAAGCCGGACTCGTCTCCCCAGAAGGCGTAGCAGTTCGCAGTGTCGATCCACTGGCCGCCCAGATCCAGGTAGGCATCAAGGATCTCCCGGGACTGGGAGGCGGGCAGGCGGGTTCCGAAGTGCATGGTGCCCAGCGCCATGCGAGGGGGTGCGTCAGTCATCGGGTTCCTCTCCTCCGTGTCATCAAGGTGAGCGGTGCGAGGTACGCCAGCGACCGTAACCGAATCTGCACACACCGACAAGAACTTCAGAGACGACACGAATACGCGTCGCCTTTGAAGAAAAGGTTGATCTGTGGGCGGCGCAGTACCGGCGCTCTCAGCCCTGCGTGCTCGGGGTGGCGTCCTGCTGCTGGAGGACGCCGGAGGAGTCGGAGCCACCCTTCTGGTTGCCCTCACCCGATCCGGAGCCTCCAGGCGCGTCCCCGTTGGGAGTGGTCCGGCCGGCTCCACCAGAGCCTCCTCCCGGACCACCCTGGCCGTTCTGTCCGCCGGAGCCTCCCTGGCCCCCACCGGGACCGCCGCCGGGCATCTGTCCACCGGGACCGCCCTGGCCGTTGCCGGGCTCCTGCTGGGCGTGACTACCACGGGCATCACTGTCGTGGTCGAGCAGCTCATTGGTGCCCCAGCCGGCCGCGAAGGTCCCTGCCAGCAGCGCCACCCCGGCAGCCCCCACAACGACGCGACGGCGGTACCAGGGCTGGCGAGCCTTGGCACGCGCCTTCTTGGCAGCATCGGAGGCAGAGCCGCCGACGCCGATGGTCGCAGCGTTCTGAGCGTCCGGCGTGGCCCATGACCGCTCCAGCCGTGTGTCAGAGGTGGAGTTGCCGGCGACGGCGGCGCGAGCCGCGCTGGCCGGCGCGTCCGCGGCGACATGTTCAGCACGTTCCGTGGAAGGCTCCTTATGTGATCCGGAAGCGGCGCCGCTGCGCCCACCGTCCTGGCCCTCGTCCGGCACGGGGGCTGTGGCGGGATCCTTGGCGACATCCTTCACGGCACCTTCTGCGGCGCCGCCGTCGGTCGAGCCCTGCGAGGGAACCCGCGTGCCGTCGTCGGCGGCGTCCTGGGTGGAGAAGCTCTCTGTGACGGCGTCGCGCCGGGACGCTGAGGTGTCGTCACCACTGGAGGAGACGTGCTTGCTCATGGATGTCCTTTCAGTCTGGTTCCCGGCCCAGCCGGGGCTGGCGCAGACGTTAGGGACCGGCTCTGTGCCCGCAGCAGGTCAGACCTGTGGGCAACCTATGACCGGGTGGACCGGCCCATCCAGCGGCGCCCGGTCACGGCACGCCACCGAGCTGCCTGCACGTCTCATGAGTCCCCCTCACAGATCGCGGGCGACGAGCGTGTTGGAGGCCTGGGCCCGCGGCCGCACCACCATGGAGTCGATGTTGACGTGGGCGGGCAGCTCCAGCGTCCAGGCGATGCAGGCGGCGACGTCGTCGGCGCTCAGAGGCTCGGCGACGCCGGCATAGACCTTCGCGGCCGCATCGGCGTCCCCGTGGAGGCGGTTGAGGGAGAACTCCTCGGTGGCCACCATGCCCGGGGCGATCTCGATGACGCGCACCGGCTCACCCACCAGCTCCAGGCGCAGCGTGTTCGCGATGATCCGCTCGGCGTGCTTGGCGGCCACGTAGCCGCCCCCACCGGGGTAGGTGTCGTGGGCGGCCGTGGAGGTGAGGAACACCAGGTCCCCTCCCCGTTTGCGCATGCCGGGCAGGAAGGCCTGGCTCACGCGCAGGGCCGCGAGCACGTTGCGCTCGTACATGGTGGCCCATTCCTCGGCCTTGCCCTCGGCCACCGGGTCGACTCCCAGCGCACCGCCGGCGTTGTTGATGACCGCGTCGACCGGGCCGGCGTCGAGCACGTCGCGGGCCAGGCGCGCAACATCGCCGGGCTCCTGGAGGTCTGCTGCCGCCCAGGTGCAGCCGGTCTCGGCGGCCAGGGCCTGGAGGCGTTCGACCCGCCGCGCCGTGGCGACCACCTGCCAGCCGTGGGAGCGCAGCAGCCGGACGGTGGCGGCGCCGATGCCGGTCGAGGCCCCGGTGACGAGGGCGCGGCGGGCAGACGAGAGACTGCTGGTGAGGTCGTGGTGGTTCTCGCTCATTGCTCCACGATACGTCCCCGTCACTCCGGCCTGGCACAATCGGCCCCGATTCGGTGGAGCCGGCCCGGCTCCGGCCGAACCGCACAACCCGGTACCCCATCGGAAGGCTCCCCGTGAACGCCGTCATCCTTGCCGTCCTGGTCATGCTCATCCTGGCGACGCTGCGAGTCCATGTGGTGCTCTCGCTGTTTGTCGGCGCGCTCGTGGGCGGACTGACCGCCGGCCTGGGAATCAGCCAGACGATGGTGGCCTTCCAGGACGGTCTGGCCGACGGCGCCAAGATCGCCCTGTCCTACGCCCTGCTGGGGGCTTTCGCCATGGCTGTGGCGCACTCGGGCCTTCCCCAGCTGCTGGCGAACTGGCTCATCGCCAAGATCGAGACCGAGGACGCTTCCACCTCCCAGCGAGCCGTGCGCATGACGACCATGATGGTGCTGGGCGGTCTGACGGCCATGGCGATCATGAGCCAGAACCTCATCCCGGTCCACATCGCCTTCATCCCGCTGGTGGTCCCGCCGCTGCTCATCGTCATGAGCCGCCTGCAGCTGGACCGCCGAGCGGTGGCCTGCACGATCACCTTCGGCCTGGTGACCACCTACATGTTCCTGCCGCTGGGCTTCGGGCGGGTCTTCCTCCACGACATCCTCTACGCCAACATCAAGGACGCGGGCCTGGACGTCTCCCACATCTCGCCCACTCACGCCATGGGGATCCCGGCGCTGGGCATGATCGCGGGTCTGCTCATCGCCGTGTTCGTCACCTACCGCAAACCCCGTACCTACCGGATCGACACCGGTGCCGACTCGGGCGAGGAGATCTCCGGTCCCGCCGAGATCGACCGCCGCAAGGTGGCGATCGCTCTGGTCGCCGTCGTCGCTTGCTTCGCGGTCCAGACCTGCCTGACCTGGATGGAGTCCAAGGCCGATCCGCTCCTGGTCGGGGCGCTCCTGGGCCTGCTGCTGTTCATGGCCACCCGGGTCGTCGCCATCGCCGAGGCCGACGACGTCTTCACCGGTGGCATGCGGATGATGGCCCTCATCGGGCTCATCATGATCACGGCGCAGGGCTTCGCCAATGTCCTCAAGGAGACCAAGCAGATCGAGCCGTTGGTGAAGTCGGCGGCCTCCCTGTTCGCCGGCTCCAAGCCCGCGGCCGCCCTCGTCATGCTGCTCGTGGGCCTCATCGTGACCATGGGGATCGGCTCATCCTTCTCCACCCTGCCGATCATCTCGGCGATCTACGTGCCCCTGTGCCTGTCCCTGGGCTTCTCACCGGTGGCGACGGTCTCCCTCATCGGGACCGCCGGGGCACTGGGCGACGCCGGCTCACCGGCGTCGGACTCCACGCTGGGCCCCACGGCGGGTCTCAACGCCGACGGACAGCACGACCACATGCGCGACTCGGTCATCCCGACCTTCCTGCACTTCAACATCCCCTTGCTCATCGCCGGCTGGATCGCCGCCATGGTCCTCTGAGGCCGGCCGGGCGGTTGCGGGTGCTGGCACTGCGCCACGAACCAACCGACTCTCCGGAAGTCGCTCCGCCCGGCGCGCCGGCGCGGTACCGTGTTGGTCTCACGTCGCAGACGAGCAGGAGGCCCTCATGCGGATCGGTTTCATCGGTGCCGGCAACATGGTCAGCGCGATCGTGCGAGGGGCGGTGGCTGCGGGAACACCGGCCGGGCACCTGCTACTCACCAGCAAGCACGGCTCCGCCGAGCGCCTGGCCGGCCAGGTCGGGGCCGTCCACGTGCCCGACGCCGCCGACCTGGTCTCGCGCAGCGACGTCCTCATCCTCGGGCTCAAGCCCTACGTCATCCCCACCGTCCTGAACCGGCTGTCCGAGGCCATCGGCCGCAGCAAGCCCCTGGTGGTCTCCATCGCGGCCGGCCTGACGCTCGAGCGCCTGGAGTCGATGCTGCCCGAGGGAACCCGCATCGTGCGCACGATGCCGAATATGGCGGCGGCCGTGGGTGAGTCCATGACGGCGCTGGCGCCGGGACGCAACGTGAGCGCCCGCGACCTGGAGACAGTGCGCACCCTCATGGAGTCCATCGGGCGCACCGTCATTCTGGAGGAGAAGGACTTCTCCGCCTTCATCGGCCTGGCGGGCTCCTCCCCCGCCCTGGTGTGCGCTTTCATCGACGCCCTGGCGCGCGCCGGCGTCATGGGCGGAATCCCCAAGGCCCTTGCCATCCAGATCGTGGCCCAGGCGGTGCTGGGGACCGCCCGTACCGTGCAGACCGAGGCCCAGCGCACCGCCGAGGGCGGGCACGGTCGCACGCCGGCCGACCTCATTGACGCGGTCTGCTCCCCCGGCGGCACCTCGGTGGCCGGGATGGTGGCCTTGGAGCGGGCCGGTTTCTCCGACGCCGTCGTGCGCGCCTTCGAGGCCATCGTTGAGCGCGACCGCCAGCTGGGCGCGTAACCGCGAGCGCACCCCACCGCCGAGCCGGGCGTTTTTCGCGACGGGCGACCGTTTTTCCGCGCCCCTACGCGAAACATGTCGCTCTCGGCAACGATGTCGTGACTGGAAGCACATATCGTTCTTGCTTGCTGTCAGATAAACCCGTCGCTATTGTTTCGGCCATGACCTTCTCCCACGCAGCTCTCTTCAGCGGTGCTTATCCCGCTGACATTCTGCGTGCTCACGCGGTCATGTGTTGTCAGGCCTAGCTCGCGCCTGACGCACTCGAGGGGAAACAGCCCCGCTCAACGAGGGATCCGGCGCGATGAAGCGTCCGGAAGGCCCCGCTAAGACGGTTTCCGCTGACCTAACAGCCTGACAGCCCTGTGTTCAGCGCACCCGGACGCTCCTGTGCCAGTGACCCGCCACTGTTATGGAGGAGCAATGACCACCACCGTCACCCCACCCGCTCGCACCGTGCGCCCACCACGCAAGGCCCGCCCCAATGGCCAGTGGGCCCTCGACGGCCGTGAGCCGCTCAACGACAACGAGGCCTTCAAACAGGCCGGGGCTCCCCTTCAGGTGCGCGAGAGGATCCTGACGACCTACGCCCCTGGCGGCTTCGAGACCATCGCACCCGACGACCTCAACGGCCGTTTCCGCTGGTGGGGTCTGTACACCCAGCGCAAGCAGGGGATCGACGGCGGCCGTACGGCCCAGCTGGACGCCTCCGAGCTGTCCGACCGCTACTTCCTGCAGCGGGTGAGACTGGACGGCGGGAGCCTGAGCCGCGAGCAGCTGCGCGTGCTGGGCTCGGTCTCCAACGACTTCGCCCGCGGCACCGCCGACATCACCGATCGCCAGAACATCCAGCTCCACTGGGTGGAGATCGGCAGCGTGCCCGAGCTGTGGCAGCGTCTGGAGTCGGTGGGGCTGACCACGATCGAGGGCTGTGGGGACACGCCCCGGGGGTTCCTGGTCTCCCCGGTGGCCGGTATCGCCGGGGACGAGGTCATCGATCCGACCCCGCTGGCCCGGGCCATCAAGGACACCTACCTGGGAGACCCCGAACTGGCCAATCTGCCCCGTAAGTTCAAGACGGCCATCACCGGCTCTCCCAGCCTCGACATCCTCCACGAGATCAACGACATCTCCTTCGTCGGCGTCAACCACCCCGAGCTCGGTCCCGGCTACGACCTGTGGGTGGCCGGCGCCCTGTCGACGGCCCCGCGTCTGGGGCAGCGGCTGGGGGCCTTCGTCACGCCGGAGGACGCCCTCGACGTCTGGTACGGCGTCATCCGCATCTTCCGCGACTACGGTTACCGTCGCCTGCGTAACAAGGCCCGGCTGAAGTTCCTCATGGCCGAGTGGGGGCCGGAGAGGTTCCGGCGGGTCCTTGAGGAGGACTACCTGGGACGCGCCCTGCCCGATGGGCCGGCCCCCGAGGAGCCGAGCGGGGACTCCGACCACATCGGCGTCCACGAGCAGAAGGACGGCCGCTTCTGGGTGGGGGCCAAGCCGCCGGTCGGCCGGTTGAGCGGGGACGTCCTGCTGGGCCTGGCAGACCTGGCCGAACGGGTCGGCTCCAACCGAGTGCGCACCACCCCGCTGCAGAACCTTCTGCTCCTGGACGTCCCGGCTGACAGAGTCGACGACGCCGTCGCCGGCCTGCGAGAGCTGGGGCTCGATCCCGACCCGGGCGCCTTCACCCGCTCGACCCTGGCCTGCACCGGGCTGGAGTTCTGCAAGTTCGCGATCGTGGAGACCAAGAAGCTGGCGGCGCGCGTATCGGCCGAGCTCGACGCGCGTCTGGCGGACACCGACCTCGAGCGACGCATCACCCTGACCGTCAACGGCTGCCCGAACTCCTGCGCCCGCATCCAGATCGCGGACATCGGTCTCAAGGGCCAGATCATCACGGTCGACGGCGAGCAGATGCCCGGCTTCCAGGTGCACCTGGGCGGGGGCCTGGCCACCGACGGACGCGCCGAGGCCGGCCTGGGCCGCACGGTCCGGGGTCTCAAGGTTCCCGCCTCCGGACTGACCGACTACGTCGAGCGCCTGGTGCGCCGCTACCTGGATCAGCGCATCCCCGAGGAGACCTTCGCCCAGTGGGCGCACCGAGCCGATGAGGAGGCCCTGCAGTGAGCGCCGTAACCACTGAGGGCACCCGGGTGCCCCCGGGCCCGCCGCACCGGGATCCTGCCGCCACCGCCTCGAAGTCACAGGACACAGGCCGGGCTCCGCTGCGACCCAAGGAGGAGCTGCGCGCCCTGGCCGAGGTCGGCGCGCGCGAGCTCGGTGACAATGCCCCTGCCCTCGACGTCGTCCAGTGGGCGGCCCAGAACTTCCCCGGCACACTCGCCGTGGCCTGCTCCATGGCCGATGCCGTCCTGCCTCACGTGGTCTCCCGGGTCCTGCCCGGCGTCGACGTCCTCTTCCTGGACACCGGGTACCACTTCGCGGAGACCGTGGGCACCCGCGACGCGGTGGCCGCCACCATGGACGTCACCGTCGTCGACGTGGCTCCTGAGCTGACCGTGGCCGAGCAGGACGAGCGCTACGGACCGGACCTGTGGTCGCGGGACCCGGCCGCCTGCTGCCGTCTGCGCAAGGTCGAGCCACTGGCCCGGGCCTTAAGCGGCTACGAGGCCTGGGCCACCGGCGTGCGTCGTGAGGAGGCCCCCACCCGCACCCGCACACCGCTGATCGGATGGGACACCACCCACGAGATCGTCAAGATCAACCCCCTGGCCGCCTGGAGCATGGCGGACCTGACCGGCTACGCCGACCAGTACGGCGTGCTCATCAACCCTCTCCTGTACGACGGCTACCCCTCGATCGGCTGCGCCCCGTGCACAGCGCGAGTCAAACCCGGAGACGACCCCCGTTCCGGCCGCTGGGCCGGATTCACCAAGACAGAATGCGGAATCCACCTATGAGCATCACCCTGACCCACACCCAGCCGGCCCCCTCCCCTGACCCCGCTCAGGCGCCGGACCTGGGACCAGCCGGACTCGCCGACCTTTCCGAGGCCCCCACAACTCCTGAGGCCCTGGACATTCTTGACGTCCTGGAGGCCGAGGCCATCCTCGTCATCCGGGAGATCGCCGCCGAGTGCCGCCGCCCCGTCCTGCTGTTCTCCGGAGGCAAGGACTCCGTGGTCATGCTGCACCTGGCGCGCAAGGCCTTCTGGCCCGCTCCGATCCCCTTCCCCGTCCTGCACGTGGACACCGGCCACAACTTCCCCGAGGTGCTGGCCTACCGTGACAAGACGGTCAAGGACCTCGGTCTGCGGCTCGTGGTGGCCCGCGTCCAGGACTACATCGACGACGGCCGTCTGCGCGAGCGCACCGACGGCACCCGCAACCCGCTCCAGACGATCCCCCTGCTCGACGCCATCGAGGAGGGCGGATTCGACGGCGTCTTCGGCGGCGGACGCCGCGACGAGGAGAAGGCCCGGGCCAAGGAGCGCATCGTCTCCCTGCGCGACGAGTTCGGACAGTGGGACCCGCGCAACCAGCGCCCCGAGCTGTGGAACCTGCTCAATCCCCGTCACCGTCCCGGGGAGCACGTGCGGGTCTTCCCCCTGAGTAACTGGACCGAGCTCGACGTGTGGCGCTACATCGAGCGCGAGGACATCGCGCTTCCCGGCCTCTACTACGCCCACGAGCGCGAGGTCTTCCGGCGTGACGGGATGTGGCTGGCGGCCAGCGGTGTCAACGCACTGCGCGCCGGCGAGCAGGTGGTCACCCGCACCGTGCGGTACCGCACCGTGGGCGACATGTCCTGCACGGGGGCCGTCGAGTCCGACGCCGCCACCAACCACGACATCGTCCTGGAGGTTGCCGCCTCCACCCTGACCGAGCGGGGAGCCACCCGCGCCGATGACCGCCTGAGCGAGGCGGCCATGGAGGACCGTAAGAAGGAGGGCTACTTCTGATGAGCACGCTCATCCTCACCGATATCCCCGCCGCAGCCGAGGCGCGCGCCGCCACCAGCGGCTCGCTGCTGCGACTGGCCACGGCCGGCAGCGTCGACGACGGCAAGTCCACGCTCGTGGGCCGCCTGCTGTTCGACTCCAAGTCCGTCCTGCGAGACCAGCTGGCCGCCGTCGAGCAGGTCAGCCTGGATAGGGGCCTGACCAGTGCCGATCTCGCACTGCTGACCGACGGGCTACGGGCCGAGCGGGAGCAGGGCATCACGATCGACGTCGCCTACCGCTACTTCGCCACCCCGAGGCGCTCCTTCATCCTGGCCGACTGCCCCGGACACGTGCAGTACACCCGCAACACGGTCACCGGCTGCTCCACGGCCGATGTCGTCGTGCTGCTGGTGGACGCGCGCAACGGGGTCCTGGAGCAGACGCGCCGCCACCTGGCGGTCGCCGCCCTCCTGCGGGTCCCGCACGTCATCGTCGCGGTCAACAAGATCGACCTGGTGGACTTCTCCGCCGAGGTCTACGCCGCCATCGAAGCCGACATCCGCGCCGTGGCCGCGGAGCTGGGCGCGGCCACGATCCACGTCCTGCCGACCTCCGCGCTCCTGGGCGACAACATCGTCGAGGCCTCGGCCAGCACGCCCTTCTATACGGGGCCCACCCTGCTGGGGCTTCTGGAGTCCCTGCCCACCGCGCGCGATGAGGGTGCCTTCCGACTCCCGGTCCAGCTGGTCATCCGCCCCCAGGGCGCCGCCCCGACGCCCGAGCTGCACGACTACCGCGGCTACGCCGGGCGGATCACCTCGGGCTCGGTGCGCGTCGGTGACCCCGTCGTGGTTCTGCCCTCGGGCAGGCGCTCGCGCGTGGCCGGTATCGACCTGGGCGAGCGCAGCCTGGAGAGGGCCGTTGAGGGCCAGTCCGTCACGGTTCGTCTGGCCGACGACGTCGACGTCGCCCGCGGCGACACCCTGGCCGCGGCGGGCGACGCGCCCCAGGTACTCACCGAGGTCACCGCCCACGTGTCCTGGCTGAGCGAGGAGCCCCTGCGCCCCCGAACGCGGGTGCTGCTCAAGCACGGCGCCCAGACGGTCCAGGCGATCGTGCGCACCATTGAGGGCCGCCTCGACCTGGACGACCTGACCACGGTCCCGGCGGATGCTCTTGAGCTCAACGACATCGGCCTGGTGCAGTTGCGCCTGGCCTCGCCGGTGCCGTTGGCCGACTACTCGGTCTCCCGGTCCGACGGCGCATTCCTCCTCATCGACGCCCACGAGGGCGGCACGCTCGGGGCCGGCATGGTGCAGCTGGCGAGCGCGGCCAGCAGCGAACCGGCTGCGGCCGCTTCCTCCGGCAGGAGCTGAGGCATGGCTCGTGAGCTCTCCCCCGATACGTCTGTGGCTTCGGGGCCCTCAGCAGCCCTACCCGTGCGCTCACTGTCACCCTCACCGCCCGTGCCGGGCCTCGCCCCTGCGCCTCCCTCTGCCTCTGCGGGCGGCTGGGTGGCGCTGGTGGGCGGTGGCCCGGGCAGCAGCGACCTCATCACCGCCCGCGGCCTGGAGCTGCTGGGCCAAGCGGACGTGGTCGTCGTCGACGCCCTGGCTCCTCGCGGGCTGCTGGAGGACCTGCACCCGGACACGGAGGTCATTGACGCCTCCAAGCGGCGCGGCCGGCACGTCATGAGCCAGGAGGAGATCGATGCGCTCCTGGTCGACCTGGCCCGCCACGGCAAGGGGGTGGTCCGGCTCAAGGGCGGCGACCCCTACGTGCTCGGGCGCGGTGGAGAGGAGGCCGCTGCCTGCCACGAGGCCGGTGTCGCCGTCGAGGTCGTCCCGGGGATCACCAGCGCCATCGCCGTGCCCGCTGCGGCGGGGATTCCCGTCACCCACAGGGGGCTGTCGCGCGGCTTCTCGGTCATCACGGCTCATGCGGATCTCGGGGTGCTCCCCCAGCGCCGCGATCACACCCTCATTCTGCTCATGGGTGTCTCCCGGCTGCGGGACTCGGTCGCCTCCCTGCTGGAGGCCGGCAGCGATGCGGCCACTCCGGCAGCGATCATCGAGCGCGGCTACCACCCCGACCAGCGCGTGACCACCACCGAGCTGCGATGTCTGGCCGACGTCGCCGCCCGGTACGGCGTGACCGCCCCCGCAGTCATCGTCATCGGCGACGTCGTCACTCTGAGCCCGTACTGGGCTGACCGAGTCGTCGAGGAGATCCGGCCGGCGAGCCCCGCCGCTTGAGCCCACCTCGGCGCACGCAGACCGAACGTCCTGGAGTCACTGATGCGCAAGCTTGCTCTTCTCGCCCTCGTCGGCCTGGCCGCTCAGTTGATCGACGGCTCCCTCGGGATGGGGTACGGCATGACCTCGTCCTCCCTGCTGCTTCTGGCCGGCCTGAGCCCGGCGCTGGCCTCGGCCTCAGTGCACCTGGCTGAGATCGGCACGTCACTGGTGTCAGGAGCCTCCCACTGGCGGCTGGGCAACACCGACCCCCGCCTCATGGTCCGGCTGGGGCTGCCCGGTGCGGTAGGGGCCTTCAGCGGCGCCACAGCCCTGTCTCACCTGTCGACCCGCGCGGCGACCCCGGTGACGGCGAGCCTGCTGATCCTGCTGGGGGCCTACGTCCTGGGGCGTTTCGCCCTGCGCCCGCCCCGAGGCTCTGGTAACCGATCCCCACACGGCCGGCGGCTCCTGGTTCCCCTGGGGCTGGTGGGTGGTTTCGTCGACGCCACCGGTGGTGGCGGCTGGGGACCGGTGGTGACGACGACGCTGCTCACTGGCGGTCGCACGGCGCCGCGCACAGTGGTCGGCTCGGTGGGGGCCTCGGAGTTCCTGGTGACGGTGGCGGCCTCGGCCGGTTTCCTCACCGGCCTGGGATCGGTGGGCACCAGCCTCGGGATCGTCCTGGTCCTGTTGGCCGGCGGACTGGTGGCTGCACCGATCGCCGCCTGGCTGGTCTCCCGTCTGCCCGGAGCGGTGCTGGGCACCGCCGTCGGCGGGCTGATCCTGGCCACGAACCTGCGGGTCCTGTTGTTCTGGGCCGAGGCCTCAGCCCGGACCGGGGTCATGTTGTACGCCGCGCTCGGGGTGGTCTGGGCGGCTTTCCTGGCCCTGGCGGTCCGCAAGGCGCGGACTGCCGCCAAGGATGTCCGGGAGGAGACCGATCAGGTGCTTGAGAAGGTCCGATCCGCTCATCGGCACGACCACGCATCTGAGGCCGCCGTACCGGACGAGCCGGTCACCGCCGGTGGTCCCGGCGGGTCGACGTCGGTCGAGCCGGCCCGTTCTCGCACGCGCGCAGATCTGGTGGTGGAGCCGGTATGAGTACTCGCCCTCTGGTACTGCTCGCCCACGGCTCGCGCCGGCCCGGGTCGTCCTCAGTCATGTCTCGCGCCGCCGAGCGCGTCCGCACGATCATGCCGGAGGTGGAGGTGCGCACCGGCTACATCGAGCTCCAGTCCCCGGACCCGGCCACGGCGCTGGAGGGGCTGGTGGATCCGGTGGTGCTGCCCTTCTTTCTGGCCCGCGGTTATCACGTTCTCCATGACGTACCGGCCGCGGTGGAGCGTCACGGCTCAGGGACGGTCGCCGGACACCTGGGGGTCGAGGTCCACCTGGTGGAGGCCGTCGCTCAGCGGCTTCATGAGGCGTCCGCACCCCTGGGCGGGCTCGCAGGGATTGACCATATTGTTCTGGGCGCGGCCGGGTCGCGTCAGGCGGCGGCGCTGGAGGAGGTGGAGGCCATCAGCCATCTGCTCGAGGCGCGTCTGGGACGCGAGGTGAGGCCCGCCTACCTCTCGGCTGCGCGCCCCAGCGTCCGTGACGCGGTGAGCACGGCCCGGGCCCGAGGTGCCAGGCGGGTGGGCGTGACCACCTACCTGCTGGCGGAAGGACGTTTCCACCGGGCCCTGCACTCCACGGGCGCCGACGTCGTGGCCGCTCCCATTGGCGACCACCCGGCGGTCGCCGAGCTGGTGGTCCACCGCTACCGGGAGCTGGTCACCTGACCGCGAGCGCACCCCACCGCCGAGCCGGGCGTTTTTCGCGAAGGGCAACCGTTTTTCCGTACCCCTACGCGAAACATGTCGCTCTCGGCGGAGAAGGAACGTCAGTCACCACCATCCTCAAGGAGACGCTCGGACAGGCGCTGGATGATGGGGGCGACCTCCTGCGAGGTGGTGGCTGCGGCGCTCACGCGCCCGAAGATGCCCACCGCCAGGAGCCCGAAGGCCGTCTCCTCGTCCTGCTGGCTCGGCTCGCGGCGTCCGTGAGAACGGGCCACCATGAGGGAGGTCTCTCTCAGCCAGCGGCGCCAGGAACCGGCCAGCCGGTCCCGGGAGTCCTCATGGCGTATCGCGTAGAGCCAGGTCTCCAGGTGCAGGACAACATCCTCCATGGGAAGCTCCTGGAGCTGCTCGCCCCACTGGTCGGGGCTCGCCATCTCCCGAGCAGCCTCATCCGGACTCTCCTCACCACAGGTGACGACCTCCAGGAACAGGGCCTCCTTGGAGGGGAAGGAGGAGTAGAAGGCGCCCTTGGTGAATCCAGCCGCCGAGGCGATGTCACTGACCGACGCCCCCTCGTAGCCCTTGGCAGCGAAGACCTCCCTGGCAGCAGCAAGAATCCGCGCCCTGGTCTCCTCGCTGCGACGACGCCCGCCGCCCCGACCCGGGGCAGCGCCGCTGACTGCGGTGGAGGCGGAGGCCAGCTTCCGGGAGGCGAGGTCCAGGGAGGCCGCTACCGCACTCTCACCACTCCGGCGCGCTTCCTGACCGGCCGCCCCCACCGCACGGGAGAAGGCGGTGATCGCCTCATTGAGGGCGCGCGTCGCCTCCCTGATGTCATCAGAGGCGGAGGCCCCGGAGTCATCACGGTCACTGTTCGGCCCGCGGGCGGAGCTCCTGGCGGTCATGCCCCCACTGTAGAGGAGGCCCCTTAGAAAGGGGGTCACGGCACTTCCTCCTCCACGTTCGTCACTTCCTCCACCGGGCCGCGACCATGTGGGCATCCCGGCCGGCTCAGGGTCGCCTTCCCAGCGCCCATGACGCTCCGACGACGGCCACCAGGCACCATCCGCCCAGCAGGATCCAGGAACGAGTGGGCATGGCGGCGTCGTGCGAGAACAGACCGGCGCGCACCACCTGAGCCATGGGCTCGAAGGGCATCCAGCGGTGGATCTCCTGGGCCCAGTCGGGGAGCCTGTCGGCGGGGAAGCTGACGGGTGAGAACAGCATGATGCCGAAGGCGAGTACCTGGGAGAGGATCTGAGCCAGGGCCGGAGCCAGGAGCGTGGCGATGGCGTAGCCGATGCAGGCCGCTGTCAGGGCGACCAGCACAGCGCCGGGCACCAGCCACCACTGCGGGGCGAGGTCGACGTCGAAGCGGGCGTTGGCGACGATGACACCCACGACCAGGCCGGGCAGTGCAAGAGCCGTCCAGATCGTGAGGTCTGCCAGGAGGAAGGCGACCCTGGGGACGGGCAGGGTGCGCATCCAGTCCAGGCTGCCCTCAGTGCGGGACTGGGAGACCCACTGGGGCGTCATGATGAGTCCCAGCGAGATGAGCGCGATCGCCGGCCCGCCGCCGGCCAGGTAGAGACTCGCCTCGCGGCCTGGGTGGCCCGCGATGAGCCCGTATCCCAGGACCATTGAGACGGACAGCAGCGTCTGGACGATGATGAAGAGAGGAAGCACGGGCAGGCTGCGTCGGAACTGCCACTGAACAAGCAGGCCGAGCTGGTACCAGAGCGGAGTCGCCCGAGACGCCTCCCGGAGGCCGGTGCCACCGGCCTGGTCCGGATCAGCAGTCGTACTGGTTGGAGTAGACATCATGTTCTCCTTCATTTCCTGATTCTGTGGGGACGGAGGTCATGCCCGCGCAGCAGCAAGGGGGCGACGCGGACGACGTGGATGTCGGGTTGGACCGGGTCTTGCTCGGCTTCACGCGGCATGACGGCTCACCTCCTCACCCGCGCTTCCGGTAAGGTCCACGTAGACGTCCTCCAGTGAGATCGGAGCCAGCTCGTAGCGCTCGATCACTCCGTCCTTGAGGGCGTGAGCGGCCCACTCCACGGCCTGCGTCGTGCGGTGAGAGTCCACCGCCACGGATGCGCGCACGGCGTCGTGCTGCGTCAGGATCATTCCCACGGGAGGTTCGATCCGCCGGCCGGGAGCTCGACTGACTTCCAGGACGAAGGGCGATCCGTGGCCGGCCACGAGTGCCACAGGGGTTCCCTCGGCGATGACGTGGCCGTGATCCAGGACGGTGAGCCGGTCAACCGCCCGCTCGGCCTCCCGCACGTTGTGGGTCACCAGGAGGACCGCCGCCCCGGCCTCGGCCAGAAGACGGATCTGGTCCCACAGCAGGCGCCGGCGTACCGGGTCGACATCATTGGTGGGCTCATCGAGGATGACCAGGCGCCCGGGGACGATGGCGCACATGGCGAAGGCCGTCAGACGGGCAACACCGCCGGAGATCTTCTGCGCGGGAGTCCTCGCCCACTCCCCCAGGTCGAGGGCGTCGATCAGCTCCTCGGCGCGCCTGCGCGTCTGACGCGGACGCCCTCCTCGCATACGCCCCACGAGGTCGATCGCCGTCAGGGGCGTAAGCCCCGTGATGGGTACATTGGCCTGCGCCTGGACATTGGTAAGGCGACGGGCGAGAGCGGGGTTGGCGACGGCGTCGACCCCGTCGAGCCTGATACTCCCGGAGGTCGGACGCAGCAGCCCCACCACCTGGTTGACCAGCGTGGTCTTGCCCGCGCCGTTGTGCCCGAGGAGCCCGACCACCTCGCCGGCACCCACCTGCATGGTGACGCCGGCGTTGGCTCTCACCGCGTGCGCCCCGCTTCCGAAGTGCTTGTGAAGGTCCTCAATGGCTAGTACGTCGGCCATGACCCCCTCCTTTCGTTCAACTACCTGGATCCGAGCACCCGATCGACCATCAGACCGATCCGTACCGGCTGGTATCAAACATACCACTCAGTATTGACAGGAGGTTTCATAGGACTTTGAAGGCTCTCATAACAACAGAAACGCGGCCCCATACCAACCGGTACGGGACCGCGTCCGCCCACCATACTCGTCTTACCTGAGGCGGCCCCGCGTCACCCCTGACGGATGTGCCAGCGCGAGGAGGCCGTGGAGGCCTCGATGAACTCGCGGAAGGGCCCGGGGACGGCAGCCAGCTCCTGGGGCGAGCCTTGCTGGGCCACGCGGGCACCGGCCTGGCTCGGTTCGAGGAAGACGACCTCGTCGGCCTGGCGGACGGTGGACAGGCGGTGGGCCACCACGATGACGGTGCGGCCCCGGGAGAGCTCGCGCACCACCTCGGTGATGGCGGACTCGTTCTCCCCGTCCAGGGCCGAGGTGATCTCGTCGAGCAGGAGGATCGGGGCGTCCTTGACGAAGGCGCGGGCGATGGCGACGCGCTGACGCTCCCCACCGGACAGGCTCAGCCCGCCGGGACCGACCTGCGTGTCCCACCCGTGCGGCAGCGCCTCGATGACGCGGTCCAGGCGGGCGCGCCGGGTGGCCTCGGCCAGCTCGGCGTCGGTGGCCTCGGGTCGGGCGATGCGCAGGTTCTCCCGGATCGTGGTGTCGAACAGGTAGACGTCCTGGAAGACCATGGAGGTCATGCCCATGATCGTCGAGGCGCGCATGGAGCGAACCGGCGCCCCACCGATGGTGACGGTCCCGTCGTCGACGTCCCAGAACCGGGCGGCCAGGCGCAGGATCGTGGACTTGCCCGCCCCCGACGGGCCCACCAGGGCGGTAACCCTCCCCTGGGGCGCGGTCAGGGAGACGCCGGCCAGGACGGGGCGGCCCTCGTCGTAGGAGAAGGTGACGTCATTCAGGGAGATCGTGGTTCCCTGGGGCTCGATCTCCTGGCCGGGCTCGGGGTCGGGCAGGGGACGCGCGTCGAGGATGTCCCCCACGACCCGCAGAGCAACCTTCGCGTTGTCCGCCTCGGAGACGTACAGAGCGGCCTTGGTCAGGGGCAGGAGCATGCGCGCGGTGACCGTCATGATCGCGAGATATCCGACGACGTCGAGCCCGTGCCCGCTCACGCGTGACAGGCCGACCGCCATGACCAGCGCGAAAGCGACATTGACGATGAGGTTGAAGTACTGGCCGGGCCTGCCCTTGACCCTCAGACCTTCGAGAGTGGACTCGGAGTCGGCCTCCAGGGCGGCGCGCACCGGCGCCCAGCCAGTCTCGGTGACGCCGGTGGCGCGCAGCACCGGCTGAAGGCGGGCGAATTCCACGAGGCGTCCGGCGGCGACGGTCGCGGTGCGGTCCTCCATCTCATTAGCACGGGTGGTAGCGGCCCCCATGAGGCGCAACACGAGGGCCAGAGGGATGATGGTGGCGGCCATGATGAGCGCCAGGGGCCACTCGACGATGGCCGTGGCCCCCAGCATGACCAGCGGCACGATGAAGGCGTTGCACAGGTGTGGGATCACCATGGAGGCCAGGTGGGAGAGGGTGTTGACCTCCTTGGAGGTGGCGTTGACGACCACGGCCTCCCGCTCGGCGCTGAACCAGCCCAGGGGCAGGGTCAGGACGTGCTCGGCGATGCGGTCGATCATGGTGTCGCAGACCTCGAAGACACTGACCCGGTAGGACCGGATCATGGCCGTGGTGTCGACGACGAGGACGCTCACCCCCAGAATGACGACGGCGATCAGCCAACCGGTCAGCGACTCCGAGCGCGAGTAGAGGGCGCGCAGGAGGGGGATCATGAGAGCCAGGGTGAGGCCCTGAAGGACGGCGGAGGCCGCGAACCAGGCGGTGATGACCCGGATCTCGGCGGCGTTGACGATTCGTGTCAGCAGCTTCCACATGGCTACTTCTCCTCCTGCCCGGCGGCCTCGGCTCCGAGCTGTTCGGCCGGGGCGGCTGAGGCCGTCAGTGCCGCGGCGTCGGTCTCCTCGTTCAGGTCCTGGCTGCTCCACATGGCGGCGTAGCGGCCGCCAGCGGCCAGGAGGTCCTCATGCGTGCCACGCTCGGTGATGCGTCCGGCGTCGACGACGAGGATCTGGTCGGCGTCACGGATGGTGGACAGGCGGTGGGCGATGATGATGACGGTCCGGCCGGCCGCCAGCTGGGACAGGGCCCGGTGAATGTCTCGTTCGGAGGCGGGATCGGCCTGAGCGGTGGCCTCGTCCAGGACGAGGACCGGGGCGTCCTGGAGGTAGGCGCGCGCCAGGGTGACGCGCTGGCGCTCTCCCCCGGAGAGGAATCCGCCCTCGTCGTCTAGGACCGTGTCGTAGCCGTGGGGCAGGCGTGTGATGCGCTCGTGGATGCAGGCCGCCCGGGCGGCCGCCTCGACCTGCTCCCGGGTGGCACCGGGACGTCCCAGGGCGATGTTGTCGTGGACGGACTCGTGGGACAGGGCCACGTCCTGCAGGACGATCGCCACGCGCGAGAGCAGCCAGGGGAAGGCCGCCTCACGCACGTCGACGCCGCTGACGCGCACGGCGCCGTCGTCGACGTCGTAGAAGCGGGCGATGAGGCGGGCCAGGGTCGACTTGCCTCCGCCGGAGGGGCCGACGAGCGCCGTCACGGTTCCCGGCTCGGCGGTGAAGGACACTCCGTGCAGGACCGCAGAGCCCTCCTCGTAGGAGAAGGTGACGTCCTCGACGTCGACGCGCCCGGGAGCGGGCCCCTCACCGTCGTCGTGGGTCCCCTCGGGCATCGGCGGCTGGGAGAGCAGACCGGCGGTGGCCTGAGCGGCCAGCCTGGACTCGTACATGTGCTGCGTCAGGCCGATGAGAGTCATGAGTCCCTCCGGCAGCCCCAGGGCCACCAGGAAGAAGGGCAGGGTCGCTGACAGCGGCGTCCACCCCTGGGCGGTGAACAGGACGGCCAGCACCGCGACGGTCACAAAGACCGTGGAGGAACGCAGGAGCGCACCCATGACGCTGATGGCCTTGCCGGACTTGCTCACCCACTCGTATGACAGCCTGGAGAACTCGGTGCGCGCCTGGCTGAAGCGGGTGCGGGAGGCGTCTGTGGCCTGAAACCCCTTGATCTCCTTGATGCCCTCAAGCATCTCAACGGTTGCGGCGGCCAGCGCCGTCTGGGCGGCACCGAAGCGCTCGGTGATGTCGGAGACGCCGAACAGGGCCATGGCCATCACCACCAGGGCAAGCGCCCACAGCCCCACCAGCGCGCAGGCCAGGCGCCAGTCGGTCCACAACAGGTAGGCCGTGCCTGCCGCCGCCATGACGACGGCGTTGGTGGCGTCCCCGGGGACGTGGGCCACGAGGGTGTGGATGGCGGAGGTGTCGTCGCAGACCATCTTGCGGATGGTGCCGTGCGGGATCTGCGCCACCCGTCCCAGGGGCAAATGGCTGATGGCGTCAACGATCCGCTGGCGCAGGTGGCGACGCAGCCTGGCCTCGGCCAGGTGGGTGACCCCGAGGCCGGCCAGGTACAGGGCCTGGGAGAGGAAGAGGGCGACGACGGCGATGGCCGCCCACACCCACAGGCTGCCCCGCCAGCCCTCCGGCGAGGCCTCCCCCAGCCATATGGCCGCCATGTTGCGCAGGGCCTCGAAGGGGACGATGGACATCAGGGCTCCGACTGCGGTCAACAGGCCGGAGACGATCATGGCCGGGCGGGCGGGCCGGATGAGCTCACCGATGGTGATGCCGGGATGCCCAGCGCCGCCGGTGTCACCGACTTCTTCGGGTTCTTCGGGGCGGTCGGTTGGCTCCTCGGTGAAGCGTTTGGTCGTCTGGTGAGTCGTCTGGTGAATCGGCCGGTTGGGCATGGTGCTCTCCTCAGCGGAGTGTGTTCCAGGTGATGGCGACCAGCGTCCAGGTGAGCACGACGACGCTCCAGTCGCGCGCTCTCCAGGGTTCGTCGGTCATTTCGGTGCGTTGCCGATGGGCACCGAAGGCGCGCGAGTCCATGGACAGGGCGACGCGCTCGGCGTGCTGGATGGCCAGGATCATCAGCGGCAGGAATGATCCGATCCAGCGGACCACGGGGGCCAGCAGCCCCCAGCGCCTTCCGATTCCACGCAGTGCCCTGGCGGTGCGCAGAAGGACGAAGTCGTCATGGAAGCGGGTGATGAAGGCGATGGCCGCGGTGCCCGCCGCCCCCAGGCGGTAGGGCATGCGGAAGGTCGTGGTCAGGGTCCGGATGAGGGCCTCGGGGTCGGTGGAGATCCCTGAGACGAGGACGAGTGCGACAAGCGCGCCGATGCTGGTACCTCCTGTCACCGCGTCACCCAGGTCGTAGAGAGTCACTGCATTCTCTTGGCGGTACCCTGCGCTGAGGATCCAGATCATGAGCGCGGTCACGGCCCAGGGGGCGATCACCGAGGCGATGGTGCGCCGCAGGGAGGCGCGCGCGGCCACGACGAGGAGCGAGGAGGTCAGCATCAGGCCCAGGTTGAGGTGGTGGTTGCGCAGAGCGAAGACCATCACCATGGCGGGCACAACCGCCAGGAAGAGGGTGAGGGGGTTGAGGGAGGTGAACAGGCCTCGCCGCGGCTGGGGCCTGGGCGGGACCGCAGGAAGGCCGAGTGATCCGGAGGGCGAGGCATCCGCCTCGGCATCGACTGTCCTCGCCGTCTCACCGGCGTCGTCGGCCGAGGCGACCTTGTGCGCCGGGTCCGGGCCCGTTCCGGTCCGCACCGTCGGCCCCGGCAGGGCGATGATGTGGGTGCAGTGCTCCAGGGCGAGCTCGAGGTCGTGCGTGGCCATGATGACCGTGCGCCCCTGGTCTCGTAGCTGGCCGATGAAGTCCATGAGCTCGCAGGTGTTGTCCCAGTCCTGCCCATAGGTGGGCTCGTCCAGGACGACGACGTCGCGTTCCTCGCTGACCATGGTCGCCACCGACAGCCTCCGGGCCTGGCCGCCCGAGAGGGTCAGGGGGTGGTGGTCCCGGTGAGCAACGAGGTGGAACTGCTCGAGGAGCTGGTTGACCCGCTCCGGCGGCGTGCCTCCGACGGCGAGCTCGGCTCCGACGGTGGTGGCCACGAACTGGTGCTCAGGATTCTGGAAGACGTATCCGACCGGGTGCCTGCCCTTGCCGACATCCCGGCCGCCGACCACCGCCTTGCGTGCGGTGGAGCGCACGAGGCCGGCCAGGGCGGACAGGATCGAGGACTTGCCCGCGCCGTTGGGGCCGACCAGCCCCACGAGCTCGCCTCCCCCCAACCGCATGGACACCCGGGGTGAGCGTCCCGGAACCTCGAGGTCGACCAGCTCGACGCTGGTTCTGGGCTCGGGCCGAGTGCGACCGGCGAGCGCGTCACGGGTGTCGATGGCCTCGACCTGCTGCCAGCTCTCAACGGAGTCCCGCGTCTGCTTCTCCAGGTAGCGCACCTCCACGTCCGCGCACAGGTCCGTGAGCCGCGGCACCTGGATTCCGGCTTCGGCGCAGGTCAGTGGCACGTCAGGTGCGGAAGAGCTCGCGGGCAGGCCGTCCTCGGCGTCACGCAGCGCCCGGGGCATCCATACGCCGGCGTCGGTCAGCTCACTACGGTGCCCCGTGAAGACCTCACGCGGGGAGCCGACGGCGATGACGCCTCCGGCTGTATCGAGAGCCAGGACCTGGTCCACGATGGGCAGCACCGGGTCGAGATCGTGGTCGATGACGACGACCGCCGTACCGGAGGCTGTCAAAGAGGAGATGAGGTTGTAGAACTCCTGGCGGCCGGTGGCGTCGATGGTGCTGGTGGGCTCGTCGAGGACGAGGAGCCGGGGGTGCATGGCCAGGGCGACGGCGACGGCAAGCCGCTGACGCTGTCCGCCTGAGAGCGTCCAGGGGTCGTCCCAAATACGCTCGATCAGTCCCACCCTGCGCAGAGCCTCATGGACCCGTGAGGAGATCTCGGTCCGGGACAGGCAGAGATTCTGCAGGGGGAAGGTGACGTCGTCATGGACTCTGCGAGTGACGACGGCGGCGTCGGGGCTCTGACCGACGTAGGCGACGGTCTCGGCCAGGGCCTGGACGGTGGCGTCGGCGACCTCAGTGCCGGCCAGGCTCAGGCTGCCGGAGTACTCCGAGGGCAGGCAGTGCGGGATAAGACCGCACAGGGCACGCACCAGCGTGGTCTTACCGCAGCCCGACGGACCGATGACGGCGGTGACCTGGCCGCGTAAGTGGGTGAGGCTCACCGAGTCCAGGACCCAGCTCTCGCGCCCGAGGTAGTGGACGCTGAGGTCCTCGATCCTCACCAGTGCCGGTTCTGCTGGCTCGCCAGGCAGCTGTTCCACCGCGGGCGCCTCGGACACGGCGAGCGCTGACTCAGGCACGGCCGGTCGCGCGGTGGTCGATGCCGACACCGGCGCGGTTGAGCAGGCGGGTCAGGACGATGGTGATGACGCCACCGACAAGTGCCGAGACCACGGAGATGATGACGCCGGTGCCCGCGTAGACGGTCCCCGCAGCCACCTTGATCACCGAGACATACATCAGACCGTTGAGCAGACCGAAAGCCAGCGCCGAGATCAGAAAGGACCACCAGGTCCACTTGCGGTAGAGCAGGAGCGCGAGGGGCACCTCCACAAAGGCCCCGCCGATGAGGTTGCCGACGAGCGCCGATGGACCAGCTGGAGTCGTGAAGATGCACATGATCCCCATGAGCAGGGCGGCGATCATCACGGCGCCGGGGCGGCGCACGACGGTGGCGGGCAGCAGGTAGGGCACAAGCCACAGGCCCATGATCGCGCAGCCCAGGAGCACCGCGTCCGGGGCGGCTCCCGCTGCCGGGGCCAGGTAGTTCAGTGGTACCAGCAGGATCATCGAGACTACGGCCAGGGCCGCGATCGTCATGAGGTTGCGGGTTCCGAGCGCGGAGTCGGCCAGGCCCGAGCGTGACGACGTGCGCACGGTACGTTCCTGCCCGGCGGGCGCCGTTGGGCGGTTGGTGGTGCTCATGTCTTCTCCTTGTGAGTTTCTTGCAGATCATGGTGAGAGCGGTCGGGCGTCACGCACAGACGCCGAGCCGGGCGGTACCAGACGGGGCAGCGCGACGCCCTCACGTCTACTCGGACGCCACCGCATTTGCAAATCATTCTCATTATTGTTCTCTGGTGAGTTTTCCTTCAATCTCGACGACGTAGTCGGCGCACTCGTTGAGGAACTCGATGTCGTGGCTGATGACGATGACGACGCGCCCTTCGCGAGCCAGGTCCCGCAGCTCGGCGGCGATAGCCACGAGGTGGCGGTGGTCAACGCCGGATGTGGGCTCGTCCAGGATGACGACGCGGGCGTCCTGGTCGATCGCGGTGGCGATGACGAGCCGCTGCTTCTGCCCGCCGCTGAGAGAGAGTGGGTGACGGTCGGCCAGGTCAGCCAGGTCGAGACGTGTCAGCTGCGGGAAGCTGGCCTCCTGGGAGACCGACTCGGCGAAGAGCTGGCGGTGGACGTCCTGCATGACGAGGAAGGCCTGGCCGGCGGCGAGCTCCTTGCCGTCACAGGAGACGCGTGCGCCCCGGCGGGTGCGTTGCAGACCGCAGACGGCTCGCGCCAGGGTCGTCTTCCCGATCCCGTTGGCCCCTATGACGCCGGTGATCGTACCGGCGGGGAAGGTGAGCTCGGGGATGTCGAGGATAAGGCGGCCACCGCGCTCGACCTTGAGATTCTCAATACGCAGGTCTTCCTTCCACGGTTCTCCCGGAACCTCGTCAGGCTCAGCCCGGAGTGCGCCACCGGTCGCGCGGGAGGGACGCTCGACGCCGCTCACCGCGTCGTCGGCCGCCCCATCCGCGTGGCCAGCCAGGGCCGCAACGGGTACGGGGCTCGTGGCCAGCCGGGGCCGCTCCAAGGTGCGCAGGCCCAGCTCCTTGCGCCGTGCCTGACCGATCCGCCACAGCTCCTCGCCCGTCATCCGGTGCAGGACGCGCCCTTGCCCCATGATGACGGCCTCATCGACGAGGCCGCGCAGGAAGTAGATGCGGTGCTCGGCCACCACGAGGGTCCGCCCGGCGGTCTTGAGTCGTTCAATGGTGGCGCGCACATCGTCGATCGCGCTCGGATCCAGGTTGGAGGTGGGCTCGTCCAGGAGGATGACGGGGGTCCGCTGGGCCAGGGCCTGGGCGCAGGCGACCTTCTGCGTCTGTCCGCCGGACAGGCCGCGCAGGTCCCGACCGGCCAGGTCCGTGATGCCCAGCTCCTCCAGGGCATCGGCTCGGCGTCGCCGGATCTCCTGCGCGGGCACCTGGTAGTTCTGGGGCGCGAAGGCGAGCTCGTCGGAGACGGTGGTGGTGAAGAACTGAGAGGCGGGATTCTGGAAGACCGTGGCGGTGCGCAGACCGGAGCGCTCGATCGGGACGGAGGAGACCTCCTGGTCGTCGATGAGGACCCGGCCAGTGAGCTTACCGTCGTGGAAGTGCGGGATGAGCCCGTTGAGCAGCCTCAGCATGGTGGACTTGCCAGATCCCGAGGCCCCGCACACGAGGGTGAGGCTTCCGGGTGCGATGTCCAGGTCGATGTCGTCGAGGACCCGCTGGCCGGTGGGATAGGCGTAGGAGACGCCACGAAGATGAAGGCGAGAATCGTGGGAGGGCGTCATCGTCACCTCCCCCAGACGGGTTGCAGCGCCAGGACCACCAGGCCGGCGCTGAGCGCGAGGAGCACGGCATCGGCAGCCCCGAAACGCAGGCGGTCGACAACGGTGGGGCGACCACCGCTGCCCAGGCCCCGGATGAGGGCTGCGGCCGACAGGTCATCGGCACTGCGAGCCGAGGCGGCCAGGACCGGGACGACGAGCTTCTCGATGCCGTCCAGCGGGTGGCGCCACAGGTAGGAGCCGCTGTAGCCGCGCAGCCGCATGGCCTCCATGACGCCCCTGGCCTCATCGAGGGCCACCGGCACGAAGCGGAAGAGGACTGCCAACGGGATGGTGAGGAACCGTGGCGCGCGCAGCTGGTTGAGCGCCGCCAGCAGGGTGCTGACGCGGGTGGTGGTGACGAACCAGGCCCCCAGCGACAGTGAGATGGCAAAGCGCAGCAGCCAGTAGGCGACGACCCCGCAGAAGACCGCGACCCTGGAAGGCCACCACAGGGGCAGCTGGGTGAGCCCCCAGAACACTGCGGTGATGGCGGAGTAGCTGATGAGCACGCGCACCGGCTCGTCCAGGGCGATGAGCACGCCCACCAGAACGGCGATGAGTCCAACGGCGCGGTTGGAGGCCATGCCCATGACCAGCACGTTGCACACGAGCAGCAGGATGAACTTGCTGCGCGGATCGGCGTGGACACGAGGAGCAGCGGCACCCCTGGGGCGGGGACGTCCCCCAAAGGCGGTATCCAGGACAGAGCAGCCCTCTCGAGCGAGCTCCTGCGGTGAGGCCGGGGACTCCTCCACGCCCATCGCAGAAACGTTGGACCCCCGGGGTCGCGTGCGCCGCATGCTCAGGCAACGCCCGCTCGCTTGAAGTGCTTGCGCAGCACCCTCATTCCCAGCAGGGCGCTGACGTAGGCAAGGAGCGCGATGACGAGCATCCACACCAGGAGGAACATCGGGCTGATCAGCGCCTGGAGATCACTGGCGTACGTGTCCCCCATGGACTCGCGGATGTGGGCGAAGTAAGCCTCTGAAGCCCATATCACCGGCAGGATCGGGCTGATGGTCCACATGGAGAAGACGGCGAATCCCAGGGCGTTAGTGATGGTTCTGTCGTATCCGCCGGCACGAGTGATGGCGTCAGCGGCGAGTCCCAGGACGGTCGCGACCAGCGGCGTGACCCAGGCGTGTCCGGTGACGACCATGAGGATGCCGATGATGAGACCCAGGATGGTGTAGGCACCCATGGCCCGCGTCCGGGACACGTACAGCATGCAGACAATCGCTTCCACGATGACACCGATGATCCCTCCGACGAAGATCATGATCGGATGGATCGCCCCGAGCATCCCGGAGCCGAACAGGGCGATGAAGTACAGGGCGGTGAAGACTCCCACGTTGATGAGGTTGCGCGGTGAGGTGATGCTCCTCGCCCGGCCGCCACTGCGGCCGGCCGGAGTGTTCGCTGCTGTTCTGGCTGAACTGACTGTGTTGGCCATACCGGCTCCTTGACTCATCAGCTCCCCACCAGCTTTGGTGAGGCACGCCTAAGTTTCTACTCCTCCTTAGTGGTTCCCGCAAGGGCCGAACCGGCGCTGAGCAGCACCAGGGCACACAGAACTAACCGTTGAAAAGACGGGAAAACCGGATGGTGGGTTGACGATGGCGGAGTCCGGCGCGGCGGACGAAGGAGCCTAGCCCGGGGCCCCCAGGCCTCCGCGTCCCACGAGGTTGATGCGGTGCATCTCCTCAGGGCGCAGGCGCCGCACCTGTTGGGTCAGGGACTGGGCGGCGTCATTCACGGTCGCCAGGGGGTCGGGTAGGTCGATCGGCGCGGCGGGCGGTGAGTCCAGGCGCAGGCTCTCCCAGGTCACCGAGAAGTCGGCACCCACCTCCAGGCAGGCCGCCACGAATGCTCCGCGCAGGGCTGCGCGTGTTGCCGGGGGCATGTGGTGGGCGCGCTCGATCTCTGCAGGCTCGCACAGGCGCACCATGGCCCCCTGGGCAACCAGGCGTGGGGCCAGCCCGGTCTCGGCGTTGAGGTCGTGGTAGGCCAGGTCGACCCGCGAGCGCAGCGCGTCCAGCACCTCCCCCGCAAGCTCGGGGTGGCGCTCGCGCTGGGCGCGCATGAGGCGGCGCTTGATGGCCCAGTCGATCTCGGTGTCGATGGAGCTGTCGTCATGGTTGCGCAGCGAAGAGATGACGCGCGGGGCAAGGTCTGTCAGCAGGTGCTCAGCACCACGGAGGAAGTCCGGCACTCCGGCGTCGTCCAGGTAGGAGGTGAGGCGTTCCAGGAAGGCCTCCTGAAGGTCGACGGCGCTCAGGCGGCGTCCGTCGGCGGTGACGGCCGGGACATCGCCCCAGGGGCTCTCCCCCAGCGCGGACAGTGTGGCCAGCGGGTCGGCCAGGACGAGGTCGGTGAAGTCCCACCCGGCCTCGAGGGCGTCCAGGAGCAGAAGGGTCAGGGCGCTGCGCAGTCCCGTCGTCGGCTCAGCCATGGTGGTGTCGGCGCAGGTGACGTGCAGGCGGCGCAGGCGGGTGGCGTCGGCGTGGGGCTCGTCGCGGGTGTTGACCAGGGCCCGCTGACCGGTGGTGTCGGCCGAGGCCAGGGCCTTGAGGTGCGGGGCGCGCGGTGACAGGCCCCAGGAGGCGTCCTCGCCTTCCGGCCCCTGACCGTCCGGGGCACTGCCGGCAGCGGCCGACTCCAGTGGTCTCCCGGAGCCGACCAGCGCGGGGCGGGTGGCCAGGAAGGAGGTGAGCACCGCCATGGTGGCTTCACCTCGCCCAGCATCGGTGCCCTGAGTCCCGGGCGCGTCGTCGAGCAGGTAGCGGGGCACGGAGTAGCTCTCGTGGCAGCCGTAGGTGTGGCCGGCGGAGTCGGTGTTGTTGGCCAGCAGGTGGATGCGGGCGGAAATCCCCTTCTGGGCGAGGCCCGCGGCGGCGCGCTCCGCCATGCCTGCCAGGATCTCGCGCCCGGCCTGGTCCTGGGCCACGAGGTCGCGCACGCGCACGCACTCGGCGGTGGCGTACTCGGGGTGGGCGCCGATGTCGAGGTAGAGGCGCCCGCCGTTGGGCAGGAAGAGGTTGGTGCTGCGGTATCCGGTGGGCCGGTGGCGGAAGATGAGCGCCGCCGCCTGCTCAACGTCTGGAAGGTCCTCCTTCGCCGCTTCTGGAGGCCCGGCGGGGGCACACAGGACGCCGAACTCGGTCTCCAGGCCGGTGACGCGCGGCGCCGGGGCGCTGGCGCTCACTGGCCGCCCTTCTGGACGAAGCCGCGCACGAACTCCTGGGCCTCGACGGCCAGGACGTCGTCGATCATGTCCAGAACCGAGTCCAGCCCCTGGCCCCGGGCGGGTCCAGCCGGCGGGGGCGTCGGGTCCTCGTCGGGGGCGGGGTCGTCCTGACGACTGCGGGACGGCTGGGCGAACTCACTCATGTCTGCTCTCCTGACGGGGTGGCGGGTACGGTCACGGCTTCGGTGGTCGGCGCTGGGCGGCCCAGGTCCTCGCCCGTGAGGCGGGTGAGGACCTCGACGACGTCGGCGGCGCCCTCGACGGCCGGTGACGCGGCGGTGCGGGTGAAGGACAACGGGTCGGTCAGGGGCAGGCGACGCTGGCCCTTCTCCCCGGTCTCCAGGACCATGGAGTGCCAGCCGGCGGCGACCACCTGTCCGGGATAGGCGTTCACGAGCCTACCGCGTAGCCAGGCCCGGGTGGTGGCGGGCGGCTCACTCAGAGCGGCCTCCAGCATCTGGTCGCCGAGCCCGCTCCTGGCGACGACGCCGGCCGGTACCCGCTCGGACAGGCCTCGCCCGGCCAGGGACAGCTCGGACCAGGCCAGGTCGACGGCGTGGAGGACGTCGTGTCCGCCCGCGCCGGGGTGTCGGCGCGCGGTGGCCTCCAGGAGCTGCTGCTTGGCGACCCACTCCAGGTGGCCGGCAGGGCCTCCCGAGTCTCCCGGCTCGCCGCCGCTGGCGCACTGGGCCTGAAGCTCGCGCAATGAGGCCAATGAGGCCTCCCAGAAGGCGAGGATGGCGCCGGTCTCGGCCCCGTCGGTGTCCGCACCGTCGGCCAGCGCGGCCAGGTTCGGGCGCAGGGGGTCGCCCGCCGGAGCCGGCGCGGGGCGCCCTTGGCTCTCCAGGTGGCTGCGCACCGTCTCGAGGTAGTGCTCCAGGATCTCCAGGGCGCTCAGACGTCGACCGTCGGCGAGCTCGAGCGCGCCGCGAAGGCGGATGTCGCGGGAGACGTCCCGGGCCTGGGCCACGGGGTCAGCCAGGCGCAGGCTGCGCCAGGAGTCGGGAACGCCGTCGGCCAGGACCTGGAGCACCAGGGAGGTCATGCCGAGCTTGAGCCAGTTCATGGTATCGAAGCAGTTGGCGTCCCCGGCCACCAGGTGGAGGCGCCGCCAGCGCTCGGGATCGGCGTGGGGCTCGTCGCGGGTGTTGACCAGTGGTCGGTCCACCGTCGTGCCCAGGCCCACGATCTTCTCCAGGTAGTCGGCCCTCTGAGTGATCTGGAAGTCGGCATTCTGGGCGACAACGCCGATTCCGACCCGGCCGGAGCCCAGCAGGAGCGGGCGGACGACGAGCAGCGGCACGAGGGCCTCAACGAGGTCGTCGAAGTCGATCGCCCGGGGCACGAGGTAGTTCTCGTGGGTGCCGTAGGTGGCGCCCTTGCCGTCGACGTTGTTCTTGAACAGGCGGGCGGCTACCCCGCGACGGCGCAGCAGCTCCGCTCCCCTGGCCACCAGCAGATCCCCGGCCCGGTCGGCCAGGGCCGCCTGCGCCGCCCCGGTGCACTCGGGAGTGGCGTACTCGGGGTGCCCGTGGTCCACGTAGAGGCGCCCACCGGCAGCCACGCAGGTGGCGGTACCGCGCTGCCAGGCCTCCTCCTGCGCGGTCAGCCGCTCGACGATGGTGGTGCGCAACCGTCCGGGAACGGGTCCCTCGACGGACGCGGCTCCAGGGATGTCGGTGAGCATGGAGGGGTCAGCGGCGCTGCGGTCCACATCGAAGCCGCGGGCGTCGCGCAGAGGGTACTCACCCGAGTAGTCCCAGCGCACGCCCAGGCTGCGCCCCTGCTCGCCCTCGGCCTCCAGGCAGGCGGCCACGACATCCTCGGGCTCTGCACCGAGGATCCCGTACTCGGTCTCCAGACCCATGACCGTCACCTCACGGCCGGGGGTCCGCTGGGAGCTCGTCGATCCCACCGTTCTCACTCCTCTCTGGGGCGCTGGAGCACGGTCATGGAGACCACCGGGGTGCCGCGCCGTCCGCTGACGCGGGCCCAGTCGTCGGGGTGGACGGTGGCGGGCAGGCCCTCGTTCTCCATGATCTCCTCAATGACGGCGCAGCGCAGGTGCTCCTGCGTCAGACCGCGCTTTCCGCTGGTGACCAGGTCCTTGACCGCCGCCTTCTTGGCCCGGTCGACGATGTTGGCGAGCATGGCGCCGCTGACGAGGTCGGCGACGTGGAGGATCTCGACCTGCCCGTCGGAGTGGGTGAGCTCGACCATCTCGGTGGCGCGGCGGCGGGTGTAGAGGGCCTCCACCACCTGGTCGATGAGCGCGTCCACCGCCCCCTGAGGGCCACCGTGGGCGGTCAGGAGCTCCTCGCTGATCGGCAGGTCCGGCGTCAGGTAGGTCGCCAGGATCTCGGCGGCGCCGCGCTGGTCGGGCCGGCCGATGCGGATCTTGACGTCCAAGCGGCCCGGTCGCAGGATCGCCGGGTCGATCATGTCCTCGCGGTTGGTGGCCCCGATGACCACGACGTTGTCGAGCTCGTCGACACCGTCGATCTCAGCGAGCATCTGGGGGACCACGGTGGTCTCCACGTCCGAGGAGCGTCCGGACCCGCGGGTGCGGAACAGGGAGTCCATCTCGTCGAAGAAGACGACGACGGGGACCCCGGTGGCCGCCTTCTCCCGGGCCCGGGCGAAGATGACGCGGATGCGCCGCTCGGTCTCCCCCACGTACTTGTCCAGCAGCTGGGGCCCCTTGATGTTGAGGAAGTAGGCCTCGCCCCGGTCACCCCCGCTCAGGGAGGCGGCAACCGCCTTGGCGATGAGGGTCTTGCCGCAGCCGGGCGGGCCGTAGAGCAGAACGCCGCGCGGCGGGGTGAGCTGGTGCTCGCGGTAGAGGTCGGGGTGCAGGAAGGGCAGCTCGACGGCGTCGCGGATGAGCTCGATCTGCTCGCCCAGTCCCCCGATGTCCTCGTATCCGACGTCGGGAACCTCCTCCAGGACGAGCTCCTCGACCTCGGAGCGCACCACGGGGCGCAGCGCCATGCGCACGGCCAGGTCGGCCACGAGCGCGTCGCCGACTCGGGGGCGGTGGTCGGTCAGGGTCGCCGAGAGGCTGAGGACCTGCTCCTCGTCGTGACGCGCCAGGACCAGGACGGTGGCGTCGTCGTAGGTCTCCTTGACGGTGACGACCTCCCCGAAGCGCGGCGAGGGGCAGGTGGTGGTGATGACGAGGTGCTCGTTGAGGACGACGTCGTCTCCCGGGTGCAGGGAGGAGGCCACGACGGCGGGTCCCACGCCCACCCGGTGGCGCCGCCCGGCGATGGAGACATCGGCAGTGCGCGCGGTGGAGTCCACGGCCAGGACGGTGGCGTGAGCCAGGGGCGGGAGCTGGAGGGCCTTGACGTCCTCGTGGAGGGCCTCCAGCTCCTGACGCGCCGCCCGCAGGGCGTTGGCCAGGTGGGCATTCTTGCGGTTGAGCACGCCGGCCTGCTCGGTGAGCTCGCGCAACCGGTCGGTCACGTCTGTGCCGACATCCCCGCTATCCTCCGTGGACGGGTTCCTGGAGACGCCCCGCAGCGTCTCCCCTACTGGGTCCTTGTGCTCCACCGGTTCCTCGTCCATGCGCATCCTCCTTGATTCCCGTCTGTCTGCAGCCCGGCCCCGGTCCGGGTCCTCCTCAACCCGTAGTGGTACAAGCGTACCAATCTAAACTCGTTTCGTAACCCGGAATCAGGCCTGCAATATAGACGAGCCCCGCCGACGTCCGCCGACCTCACACCGGGCCGTGTCGAGGCCTCCGGCCGCGCCGTGACAGAATCGGCCCCATGTCTGAGACCCCCACGAGCCCCGCCGCTCCCCCGTCATCGTCCAGCCGTCTGCTGCCCTCCGAGCCTCACAGCCCGCGAGTGCCGGCCAAGGTGTCGACCGACGGCCTGGAGACCACCTGGGGCGAGCGCTGGGAGTCCGAGGGAACCTATGCCTTCGACCGCAGCGCCGAGAGGGCAGAGGTCTTCTCCATCGACACCCCGCCGCCGACGGTCTCCGGCTCCCTGCACGTGGGGCACGTGTTCTCCTACACCCACACCGACACGGTGGCCCGCTTCCAGCGCATGCGCGGCAAGGCGGTGTTCTACCCCATGGGCTGGGACGACAACGGCCTGCCCACCGAGCGCCGCGTGCAGAACTACTTCGGGGTGCGCTGCGACCCCGCCCTGCCCTACGACCCGGACTTCACCCCGCCGCACACCGGCGGCGAGG
Organism: uncultured Actinomyces sp.; assembly: GCA_963552815.1. Classification (GTDB taxonomy): domain Bacteria; phylum Actinomycetota; class Actinomycetes; order Actinomycetales; family Actinomycetaceae; genus Actinomyces. Next base: position 65,569 of record CAUVMS010000002.1, read on the forward strand.
GCAAGTCGATCAAGGCCCGCGACCAGGTGCCGGTCTCGCGTCGCAACTTCGTCGAGCTGTGCGAGCGGCTCACGGTTGAGGACGAGAAGCAGTTCGAGGCCCTGTGGCGCAGGCTCGGCCTGAGCGTGGACTGGTCGCACACCTACCAGACCATCGGTGAGCGGGCCCGCAAGGTGGCCCAGACCGCCTTCCTGCACAACCTTGAGCGCGGGGAGGCCTACCAGGCGGCAGCGCCGGGCCTGTGGGACGTCACCTTCCAGACGGCGGTGGCCCAGGCCGAGCTGGAGTCGCGCGAGTACCCCGGCTTCTACCACCGCCTGGCCTTCCACATCACGGATGAGGCGGCCGCCGCCAAGGCCGAGGCCGCCGGTGCCCCGGTGGAGAACGGCGTCGACGTGTGCATCGAGACCACCCGCCCCGAGCTGCTGCCCGCCTGCGTGGCCCTGGTGGCCCACCCCGACGACGAGCGCTACCAGCCCTTGTTCGGCACCAGGGTCTCCTCCCCCGTCTTCGGCGTCGAGGTGCCGGTCCTGCCGCACCCGGCCGCTGAGA
>CAUVMS010000003.1:0-56575 GCA_963552815.1 uncultured Actinomyces sp.
GAAGGACCTGGGCGAGGTCGCCCACGCCAAGGGCGCTGCCCTGCGCGAGCGGCTGATTCAACAGGTGCAATGAAACATGTGAAGACTGTTACTCGTGCTGTGAAGCCGCTTTGAAAGCATCCTGCCAGAACCTGTCAGCCGCCCATCCTTTTCTCATACCCAAAGCATTCAGCGGTATGCGTGGATACTTTTCGAGAAGATTTTGTAGTCGTAGCGCCCAACTCGAGTGTGGGCTGATGGTGAACAGCGTTGACTGAAGCGAGACGAGCACAGGGTAGAGTCGTTTTCTTTCCAGGGCCTCTGGGTTGCTGGTGTCGAAGGTGCTGCGGTCGGAGAGCCAGCGGACGGTCCCGCTCTTGGGGATTGCCGGGTATACGCCAAGAAATCTATTCCAGAGGCGTCCATGATGGGCGCAGATATTGCGGACCCTGACGTAACTTTTCAGCCATGATTGCAGAACCGGCTCAGTAAGATGGAGTTCTCTCGCGATCGCTTTGCGGTACTTGCGTGCCAGGCCGGCGTAGAGGCGTTGGAGTTCGCCGGCGGTGAGAAGCTCGATGACCAGCCAGGATGGCGGTGTTGTCGGGGATGTGTAGGTGTCGAGATAATGGGTGAGTGCATCAGGGTAGTGAAGGCGGTCCGTCTGCTCGCGACGAGTTGAGGGAGCGTACTGCCGACCAAGACTCGTGAGATGTTCGATGCGCTCAACTGTTGCGGAGTAGTCTTTATGATTTTGGTAGTTTGAGGAGTCTGTGTACCAGAACGCTCCTCCTCCACTGTGTGTTGACATTATGTTGGACGTCGCGGCACGTACGGCTACTTCGACACGTTCGAGAGCATCAGTTGTCAGGAGGCGAAGCTCGCGATCAAAGACGTACACGTTCAGAATGTCGTCGAAGGTGGTTCCCGGGCTGAAGGAGTGGGTGGTTCGATCGGCTTGGAAGGGGATTGTGTAAGGGGAGAGTCGATAGTATCCGATGTGTCGGAGATATCTGGCGGCGCGGTCCGGGTCTGCGATGGTGAGTCCGCGCTCAAGGTAACACTTAACGAGCTCGTTCTCGTTGAGTGCTGGTTTACTGTAATGCCGAGTCGGGGAATTCACTCTGCAAGTGTAGTCTGTCGGCAGGTAAAAACCCCCCGATTTGGGCGTGCTCTGGTGAGCGAGAGGCCTGGGGGGTGTTGTGGTGTCAGTGTACACGGGTGTACAAGGTGTGAGGGGGTGTTGGGCGAGGAACGCACTGACGCGTTGATCCCACGTTCGTTTCTGTTCGGTTCTGGGGGGTCGTGTGTAGACTGGGGGCATGAGCATTCTCGTTGCTGGAGGCGCCGGCTACATCGGCGCGCACGTGGTCCGACTTCTCCTCGAGCGCGGCGAGGAGGTCGTCGTCGTCGATGACCTCTCCTACGGGACGCCGGAGCGAGTCAAGGGCGCCGAGCTGGTCGAGCTCGACGTCGCCAGCGGCCAGGCCCCCGAGGCTCTCGCCGAGGCCATGAGCTCGCGCGGCGTCACCGCCGTCATCCACTTCGCGGCCCGCAAGCAGGTGGGCGAGTCCGTGGAGCGCCCCGCCTGGTACTACCAGCAGAACGTGGGCGGCCTGGCGAACATGCTGCTGGCCATGGAGACCGCCGGCGTCAAGCAGATGATCTTCTCCTCCTCGGCGGCCGTCTACGGCATGCCCCCGGTGGAGATTGTTCCCGAGGACATCGACTGCCGCCCCATCAACCCCTACGGCGAGACCAAGCTCATCGGCGAGTGGATGATGGCCGACGCCGAGAAGGCCTGGGGGCTGCGCTGGGCCGGCCTGCGCTACTTCAACGTCGCCGGCGCCGGCTGGGACGACCTGGGTGACATGGCCACCCTCAACCTCATCCCCATGGTCCTCGACCGTCTCTCCAAGGGCGAGACCCCCAAGATCTTCGGCACCGACTACCCCACCCCCGACGGCACCTGCGTGCGCGACTACATCCACGTCAAGGACCTGGCCGTCGCGCACATCGCTGCCCTGGACTACCTGGCCGGCGGCCAGGAGATGACCGAGCACGTCTTCAACGTCGGCACCGGCCAGGGCGCTTCGGTGCGCGAAGTGGTCTCCAAGGTGATCGCCTCCACGGGACTGGACCTGGAGCCCGAGGAGCTCGCCCGCCGCGCCGGGGACCCGCCCCAGCTCATCGGCAACGCCACCCGCATCGGTGAGGTCCTGGGCTGGAAGGCCGAGCACGACCTGGACGACATCGTCACCTCCTCCTACACCTCCTGGCAGGCGGATCCGAACCGGCCCCACTTCGGCTGAGCGGTCCCGAAACCACTGTGTGCGGGCCGGTTCCCCCTTCCTGGGGGAACCGGCCCGCACACGTGTGTCTTCGGTGCCTTCGGCGTCAGGACTGGTTGAAGTCGGTCGCCTCCAGCTTCCCGTCGCGCAGCTTGGAGAAGAAGTCGGGTGCGGTCGTGTCCCGCAGCAGCACCGTGGCACCGATGTCGGCGTCATCGGGGGAGTAGGCCGTGTCCTCGATGGGCGGGGCGCCGGTCAGCCCGCCACTGGAGGCTGAGCGGAAGGCCAGCACCATCCTGGCGATGCTCATGGTGCTGGTGCTCTCGTCCACCGTGAGAGCGTTCGTGCCGGCGTCGACCAGCGCGTCCTGACGGGAGAAGGAGATGGCGGTGGTCGGTGAGGCCGCCTTGGACACCACTGCGGAGATCACGGCGCGCTGGCGCAGGCCACGGCCGACGTCGCCGGTCGGGTCCGACTTGCGCATCCGGGAGTAGGCCAGCGCCTTGGTCCCGTCCACCGTCTGGCACTCGCCCTGGGAGGTGTCCCAGACCAGTCCCGAGTCCTCGTCGACGACGTCGTAGGGCCAGCAGACGTTGACCCCGCCGACGGCGTCGACCATCTCAGACACGCCGGTCATGCCGACCTCCACATAGTGGTCCACTGTCAGTCCGGAGAGCTTCTCCGCCGTCTGGACCAGCAGCTTGGGGCCGCCGTAGGAGTAGGCCGCGTTGATCTTGTTCTCCCCGTACTCGGGAATGTCCACGAAGGTGTCGCGCGGCAGCGAGGTCAGGCTCGTCTGCCCGTTGGCCGCCCGGTGCAGCAGCATGACGGAGTCGGCGCGGGCGCCCTCGGTGTCGTCCTGGACGACACCGCCACGCGCGTCCGATCCGACGATGAGCCAGGTCTCGCCCGGCGTGTCTGCCGCCCCGGACAGGGCGTCGACGCGGTGGAGCTGGGAGGAGACGTCGTTCCACAGCCAGGCGACCCGGGCGGCGATGAGCGCCAGGACGATGACGATGACGATGACCGTCCAGCGCAGGATCCGACGCCAGCGCGGCCGGGCGCGTTTCGCCTTGCGGGGCGGTTCGGGCTCGAGGGCAGGCCCGCTCGGAGCGGGCTCCTCCGGGGACTGGAGACCCTGGGCGCCCACGGGATAGGTTCCGAGCCGAGCGGGCATCACCCGGGTGTGCTCAGGCTCGGCCGTGGTGCTCCGCCCGTCGGCCCCCGGTTCCAGAGGCACCGCGCTTGACCCGGCCCGAGCGTGACTGCCGTTGCGAGGGGCGGCTGCGGCGCTGCGCGGCTGGGCGGAGGGAGGCTGCTGGGCCGGACGCGAGGCCTGCTGAGAGGACCGTTCGCCGGTGCTGTCCTGATGGCCCAGCACCGAGTGCCGCTTCGGCTGGCGGGCCGGGGCCGACGACGGCCCGGGTGCTGGAGGAGACGGGCGGCGCGGGGAGCCGCCGGCGGGGTCGGTGCCGGCCTCGCTAGAGGGTGTCTCGCTGTGTTCGCGGCCGCGCTGGCTGACCGCGTCGATGGGACGCTGCCGACGCGGAGGTCTTCCCCGACCGGAGCCGGGGGTGATCGAGGGCGGGAGCGAGTTGTCTGTCGGAGTCACGCCTACGATCCTGCCTCAGGCGGGGCACGTCTGGGCGCTCGGCTTCGCGGTGGGCTGCTGGCTGGAGGAGCCCGTCTGCGGGGCCTGCGTCTGCGGAGCCTGCGTCGTGGCCGCGTCGGCCTCCGGGGACTCGGCGGCCCCCTCCTCCGGGGCGGTCTGGCCGTCCGCGGCGGCGCCCGCATCCGTCGTCGCCGGTGCTGCGGCGTCGGCCGGCACGGGCTTGTCGTTCTTGAGGGCGGTCCAGACCTTCTTGGCGTTCTCGGTGGGGACCACGCGGTTCTCGTCGTCTGCCGCCTCGTTCGGCATGGTGATGAAGTTGATCTTGTCCATGCCGACGCCCTGGAGGGAGTAGGCCAGGCCCGACAGGTTGCTGATCTGGCCGATGTGCTTCGAGGTGGTCAGCGTCTCCAGGGTGCTGGTCAGGAATCCGGACTGCGTGAGCACGTTGGAGGACAGGGCCTTGCTGGCCATGGCGTTCATGAGCTTCTGCTGGCGAGAGATACGGGAGATGTCCGAGCCGTCGCCGACGCCGTGGCGGACGCGGGCGTACTGCAGGGCGGTCTGCCCGTTCAGTTTCTGGCAGCCCGCGTCGAGCGTCAGCCCCGTGTAGTCGGAGTCGTCGATCGCCTCGTCGACGTACACGTGCACTCCGCCCAGGGAGTCAACCACCTTGGACAGGCCGTTGAAGTCGATGACGACGAAGTCGTCGATACGGATACCCGTCATCTTCTCCACGGTCTTGAGGGTGCAGGTGGCTCCGGAGGCGACGGCCTTCTTGTCGTTGCCGGTGCCGGCCCCGTTGGCGAAGGCGGAGTTGAACTGGCTGTCCTCCTCGGCGCCGGTGGTCTCACCGTCAAGGCTTGTGCACTCGGGGATGTCCACCAGCGTGTCGCGAGGGATGGAGACGGCGTCGACGCGCTTGCGGTCAGCGGAGATGTGCATGATCAGCGCCGTGTCCGAGCGGGCCACGGAGACCTCGTCGCTGCCGTCCGAACCGTCTACGTTGTTGTCCCCGGAGCGGGAGTCTGTGCCCAGCACCAACAGGTTGACGGCTCGGCCGTCGTAGCTGTCCGGCGGCTTCGTCCCGGGGCGGTCGTCCTCGGAGAGGATGCTGTCGACGTTGAACCAGGTCACCCGGGACTGGATGTTGTGCCATGCGAAGCCTGCGCCGGAGACGACGAAGAGCACCACCGCGAGGACGCTGAGCGCCGCCCGACGAAACAGACGGCGTCCGAGTTCTTTGGAGGAGTGCCGCGCGCGCGGCTTACTGAACTGAGGCACGGAAGCGATGATAGGGAATCATTGAGGAGATCTATATAGGGCTTCCTGCACGTATCGCATGAGATTCGCCCTGAGAGGGGTGAAGCCTCTCACGTGGGTTACAGCGCTAGGCTCTTTCCGTGACCAATGTTGTGGAACCCACGCCAGCCAGTGTCCCGAGAGCCCGCGCAGGCTCCGTGGACACGGTAAAGAGCCCCTCCATCGCCCAGCCCGGCGCCCCCTGCGAGGCGAGGGCATCTGAAATCGCGGAGGGTGAAATAGGTCGATCGGACAGTCGGGTGGATCCGGGCCCCTCCGGCGTCTCGGCTCCCGGCGCGCCCGACGCGCAGAGCGTGCGAGTCGTCACCGTGGCCTTCAACCCCGGTGAGGAGCTGGAGCGATTCCTGGCCTCCCTGGCCACGGCCACGGCGCGCCGACTCACCGTCGTCATCGCGGACAACGGGACCGAGCACGACGTCGTCACCGCCGCCGCCCGGCGCCACGGGGCCCGCGTCGTCGGCGATGGAACCAACCTCGGCTACGGGGCCGGTGCCAACCTGGCGGCCGCCGACCTGCAGGAGGACTGGGTGGTGGTGGCCAACCCCGACCTCGTCTGGAGGCCTGGCAGCCTCGACGCGCTCATCGACGCGGGCCTGGCCAACCCGGCCGCCGGGTGCCTGGGTCCGCTCCTGCTCAACACCGACGGCACTGTCTACCCCTCCGGGCGGGCCCTGCCCTCCCTGGTCAAGGGTGCCGGCCACGCCGTCCTGGGCAAGGTCTGGCCGTCCAACCCCTTCTCCGCGGCCTACCACACCGCCGATCAGGGCGGCTCGGGCGGGTCGCGGACGGTGGGCTGGCTCTCGGGGGCCTGCCTGCTGCTGCCGGCGGCCGCCTGGCGGCGTCTGGGCGGATTCGACGACGACTACTTCATGTTCTTCGAGGACGTGGACCTGGGGGAGCGGGTCGGGCGGGCCGGCTGGCTGAATGTGCAGGTCTACGACTCCGTCGTCATCCATGAGCAGGGGGCCAGCTGGAAGGCGCGCCCCGAGAAGATGATCCGGGCTCACCACGCCTCGGCCCGCCACTACCTCCGCGGGGTCTACGACGCCCCGTGGCAGGCGCCGGTGCGCTGGGTGCTCTGCGGCGGGCTGCGCCTGCGCGAGGAGCTCGAGGTGCGCGCCTCTCGGCACTGAGCCGCCCGTCGCCGCCCGCCTCCTCGCCGGGGCGATGACGACGTCAGGGGGTCGTGCGCCGTGCCGCCGCGGGAGGCTCGGGAGCGTCATCCAGGGCGATGCGCCGGGCCAGGTGAGTGATCTGCCGCTCGCGCGCGCTGTTGCGGCGGAAGGAGGACAGGATCTGCGCGAGGAAGGCCACGACCAGCGCGTACAGCAGCAGGTCCGTGCCTCGCCCGACCCCGACCATGTGGGCGATGCCGGTCAAGACCGAGGGGAAGACGATCGCGACGATGGCGAAGGCCACGAAGGCCAGGGTCGCCAGCCGGCGGCCGGCCTGGTGACGGGCCCCGCCCGGGGTGCGCAGCATCATCCAGCCCACCGCGGCCACGGCCAGGATGAGGGGGACCTGGATGTAGATCTGATGACTCATAGGTCTGTGCCTTCCGTGCTGTGCTCAGGTGGAGGTGCTCAGGAGAAGAGCAGGTCGACCAGGATGTTGACCGAGTTCCACAGGGACTGCCCTTTGGACCGGGAGTACTCCGTGTAGACGATGTGCACCGGGAACTCGCGCCAGGGCAGCCTCGTGGCCCCGATCTGCCGGATGATCTCGCTGGCGTGCGCCATGCGGTTCTGCCTGAGATCCAGCTGGGCCAGGAGGTCACGGCGGATGACCCGTAGGCCGTTGTGGGCGTCCGTCAGTCGCATGCCGGAGGTGTGCGAGCTGACCGCTGCCGCCGTTCGCAGGATGAGCCGCTTGAGCCAGCCCACCGGGGAGGGCCCCTCCAGGAAACGCGATCCGAGGACGACGGCGAGTCCTTCCTCACGGGCTGCGGCGACCATGGCGGCGGCGTCGGTCGCTGAGTGCTGGCCGTCGGCGTCGAAGGTGACGACGTAGTCGGCGTTCGTCTGCTCCAGGACGTAGGAGAAGCCCGTCTGCAGTGCCGCGCCCTGGCCGAGGTTGATCGGGTGACGCACGACGATGGCTCCCGCGGCGGCGGCCTCCCTGGCCGAGTCGTCCTTGGATCCGTCATCCACGGCGACGATGTAGGGGAAGATCTCGCGGGCCCGGGAGACGACCTCGCGCACGACGGTCGCCTCGTTGTACAGGGGGATGACGAGCCAGGTATCGGTGATCTGAGGCACCGGGGTGGACTCGTCGGCCCGTGTCGCGTTGGAGATAGTCACTGCTGCATTCTCGCACGCGACGACGCGGCTCCGTTCGGCTTGTGGTATCCCGGACCGGTGGGCGTTGGTGGGTTAGGTCTCGTCCGGGTCACGCCCAGGCGTCGTCTGAAGCGGGCGAGTCCCCTAGGATGGGGCCGGTCGTGCAGCGCCCGCCGCCGCCCCGGCGACCGGAAGTGGCACGGCCCCGGCAACCACCAGGTTGACCGGTCTCACTCGATCGTCAGGGCGGCTCGGGCCGTCCGCACAGGAGCTGCCGTGGCCACCCGAATCGCCCCATCAGCCGACGTCTCTGAGGAGGCCGTACTCGGCGAGGGCACCAGCATCTGGCACCTCGCTCAGGTTCGCGAGCACGCCGTCCTCGGTCGGGACTGCATCGTGGGCCGTGGCGCCTACATCGGTGAGGGCGTGGTCATGGGGGACAGCTGCAAGGTGCAGAACTACGCCCTCGTCTACGAGCCGGCCCGGCTGGCCGACGGCGTCTTCATCGGCCCGGCCGTCACCCTCACCAACGACCACTTCCCCCGGGCCGTCAATCCCGACGGCACGCTCAAGTCCGCCGCTGACTGGGATCCCGTCGGGGTCACCATCGACGAAGGCGCCTCGATCGGGGCCCGCGCCGTGTGCGTCGCCCCCGTGCACGTGGGTGCCTGGGCCACGGTGGCCGCCGGCGCCGTCGTCACCAAGGACGTTCCCGCCCACGCCCTGGTCGCCGGGGTCCCCGCCCGCCGCATCGGCTGGGTCGGACGGGCCGGTGAGCCACTGACCCCCGCCGAGCCCGGGCCCGTCGGCGCCCCGCGCTGGCGCTGCCCCGTCACCGGGACCCTGTACCAAGAAACCGGCACTGAGTCCGACACCACCATCCGAGAGGTCACCCACTGATGTCACGCGAGTTCATCCCCGCCGCCAAACCGATCATCGGGCAGGAGGAGCGCGACGCCGTCGACGCCGTCCTCGCCTCAGGCATGGTTGTCCAGGGGCCCCAGGTCAAGGCCTTCGAGGAGGAGTTCTCCGCCCAGGTGGTCGACGGCGTCGAGTGCGTGGCCGTCAACTCCGGCACCTCCGCCCAGCACGTGGCCACCCTGGCCAGTGAGCTCGGGGAGCGCGACGGCGCAGCCCCGGAGGTCATCGTCCCCTCCTTCACCTTCGCCGCCACCGGGAACTCGGTGGCCATCAGCGGCGCCGTTCCGGTCTTCGCCGACATCGACCCGGTGACCTTCACCCTGGACCCCGCCAGCGTCGAGGCATCCATCACCGAGCGCACGGCGGCCATCGAGGTGGTCCACCTCTACGGCCTGCCCGCCAACATGCCTGAGATCCTCGCCATCGCCGAGCGTCACGACCTGGCCGTCTTCGAGGACTGCGCCCAGGCGCACGGAGCCGCCATCAACGGCAAGCACGTGGGCGCCTTCGGCGCCTGGGGCTCCTTCTCCTTCTACCCCACCAAGAACATGACCAGCCTCGAGGGCGGCATGATCACCACCGCCGACGCCGAGCTGGCCCGCCGCTGCCGCCTCATCCGCAACCAGGGCATGGAGCAGCAGTACGCCAACGAGCTGGTGGGCCTCAACAACCGCATGACGGACGTGGCCGCAGCCGTCGGCCGGGTCCAGCTGACCAAGCTGGCCGACTGGACCGCCGCCCGTCAGGCCAACGCCGCGCGCCTCAACGCCGAGCTGGCGGGCGTGGACGGCGTCGTCACCCCCCACGTCCCGGAGGGCTGCACGCACGTCTACCACCAGTACACGATCCGCCTGGAGGGGGCCACGGGCGCCGAGCGCGACGCCGTCCAGGCCGCCCTGCGCGAGGAGTGGCAGGTGGGCAGCGGCGTCTACTACCCGATCCCCAACCACCGCCTGACCTCCCTGGCCCACTACGCCGAGGGCCTCGAGCTGCCCGGAACCGAGAAGGCCGCCCGCGAGTGCCTCTCCCTGCCGGTCCACCCCTCCCTGAGCGAGGCGGACCTCGAGCGCATCGGCCAGGCCGTGGCCGCCACCGTCAAGGCAGGTGCCTGACATGTGCGAGAACGTCTCCCTCGACGGCCTGGCCACGACGACCGGCCAGCCCAGCGCCCACTACCTGTCCGACAAGGGCACGGCCGACCACCCCCTGCGCGTGGGGCTCATCGGACTGGGGTCCATGGGGCGCCACCACGCCCGGGTCATCCGTGCCACCGAGGGCATGGAGCTCGTCGCCGTGGCGGACCCCGGCGGCGACCGCTTCGGCGTGGCCGGGGACCTGCCGGTCCTGCCCGACGTCCACGCCCTCATCGACGCCGGGCTCGACGCCGCCATGGTGGCCGTCCCCACCGTCTACCACGAGGATGTGGCGCTGGCCCTGGCCGAGGCGGGCGTCCACACCATGGTGGAGAAGCCCATCGCCCACGACGCCGCGGCGGGCCGCCGCGTGGCCGCCGCCTTCGCCCAGCGTGGGCTCGTGGGCGCCGTCGGCTACGTGGAGCGCTGCAACCCGGCCCTGCGGGCCCTGCGCGAGCGCCTCGACGCCGGTGACCTCGGCGAGGTCTACCAGGTCCTCACCCGCCGCCAGGGCCCCTTCCCGGCCCGCATCAGCGACGTCGGCGTCGTCAAGGACCTGGCCACCCACGACATCGACCTGACCGCCTGGGTGGCCGGCGCCCGCTACACCTCCGTGGCCGCGCAGGTCACGCACCGCTCGGGTCGTCAGACCGAGGACATGATGGTGGCCACCGGCCAGCTGGAGGGCGGCATCATCGTCAGCCACCAGGTCAACTGGCTCACCCCCTTCAAGGAGCGCATCACGATCGTCACCGGGGAGAAGGGCGCCTTCGTGGCCGACACCCTCACCGGTGACCTCACCTTCCACGCCAACGGCACCGTGGCCTCCACCTGGGACCAGGTCGCCGTCTTCCGGGGAGTCAGTGAGGGCGACGTCATCCGCTACGCGATCCCCAAGCGAGAGCCGCTGGCCCTGGAGCAGGAGGGCTTCCGCGACGCCGTGCGCGGCGTGGCCCAGCGCCACGTCACCATGGCCGAGGGGGTGGCCACGCTCGACGTCGTCGAGGCGGTCCTGACCTCGGCGAGCGAGAACCGGACGGTCACTTTGTGAGTGGCCCCGCCAAGGACTCCGTGGGCGATCCTGCGGCTTTCGCCTCCGGCGGCTTGATCGGGTGGGTGCGTCAGCGCGTATCGGCGCTCCTGGAGTCCTCACCGCTGCTGGGCCACGTGCTGACCCTCATCACCGGGACGGCTGTGGCCCAGGTGGTCAGTTTCGGCATGTCGATCGTGCTGGCGCGCATCTACACGCCTCGCGACATGGGGCTGATGGCGATCTACACCTCGGTCGCGGGCATCCTCGTCGCCGTGGCGGCACTGCGCTACGACATGACGATCATGCTCCCCAAGAGGGAGCCCGAGGCCCTGAGCGTGGCCCGTCTGGGGATGGTGTGCATCGCCGTCGTCTCGCTGCTGGCCACGGTGGCGGCCCTTCCCCTGCACGGCCTGGTCACGCGGTGGTGGGGGCATGAGGTGGCCTTGTGGATGCCCATGGTGGGCCTGACCACCTTCCTCATGTCGGGGGTGGAGCTGTTCAAGTTCTGGTTCAACCGCCACAGCAACTACCGCGCCATCGCCATCAATCAGGCCGAGCAGCAGATCGGCGTCAACGTCGGCCAGCTCGGCCTCGGCCTGGTGGGAATGGGCGGGATGGCCGGGCTGATGCTGGGGTTCACCGCCGGCCAGGTCTTCGCCTTCGGAAACCTGGGACGCCAGGCCAAGGAGCTGTGGCGCCCACTGCCCAAGGAGGCGCCGTCCCTGCGGTGGGTCGCCCGCCGCTATCGGCGCATGCCACTGCTCAACGGCCCCAACGCCCTGGCGGACGCCCTGCGCCTCAACGGCATCCAGCTGCTCATCGCGAGCTACTCGGCCTCCGCGCTGGGACAGTTCCAGATGGCCTGGCGCTACCTGGACGCACCGCTCATCCTCATCAACGGTGCGGTGGCCAAGGTCTTCTTCCAGAAGCTCTCCACGATCGAGCCCGGTCAGATGAGGCCACTGGTGAGGGTCACCATCAAGCGGGCGGTCCTGATCGGCATCATTCCCTTCACGCTCATCTACGTGCTCTCGCCGTGGCTCTTCCCTCTGCTTCTCGGAGCCAGGTGGGCCGACTCCGGGAGCTTCGCGAGGGCCCTGACTCCGTGGCTGTTCATGCTGCTCATCACCTCGCCGATCTCCAACCTGTTCATCGTCACCGAGCACCAGGACTGGATGCTGGGCTTCGCCCTGCTCTACACCGCCGCCCCCCTGGCCTGGCTGCACTGGTCCCCGCTGGAGGTCATGCCCACCTGCTACGTGCTGGGCGCCATGATGGCGGGGCTGCTGGTGCTCAACACGGTGCTGGCCGACTACGCGGCCAAGCAGTTCGATGCCGACGGGTCCGCCCGGACCGGAAGGAGACACGGACATGACTCGCACGAAGCCGAAGTCTCGGAGGCCTGAGGCGACAGCGTCCGCCGCCCCGGCCGGGCGGCAGGGACGACGCAGCCTGCTTCTGCTCACCGATGCCTTCCCCTACGAGGTGGGGGAGGAGTTCCTCGAGCAGGAGATCGAGACCCTGTGCGCCGCCTACGACGAGGTCGTCATCGTCCCGGTGCGCCTGAGCGAGGGGGCCAGTCAGACCCGCACGCTGCCCGACAACGCCCGCTGCGCCCTGCTGCCCGCCTCACGCCTGCCCGACTGGCGTCTCCACGCGATCCTGCGCGCCCCGCAGATCCTGTTGGGCCGGGAGCGGATGGTCGAGACGCCGCCGTGGAAGAGCTTCGGCCGCTTCGGCATGGACGTGCGCTTCGCGGCGATCGCCCTGAGCGCCTACAGCCGAATGCGTCGGCTCCTGCCGAGTCTTGGACTGGAGGGGGCCGGGCACCTGACCATCTACTCCTACTGGTTCTTCACCGGGGCGGCGCTGGGTGGCATGCTGCGGCGTCGCGAGCTGAGGGGACGCCCGGTGAAGGTCGTCTCCCGGGCGCACGCCTACGACGTCGACGAGGCCGACGCCCCCCGCGGCTACGTCCCCTCGCGTCGCTTCGTCATGCGGGCCGTGGACCGGGTCTACCCGATCTCCCAGTACGCCGCCGCTTTCCTGCACCGGCGCTTTCCCGAGGCCCGCAACATCGAGGTGCGCCGCCTGGGCGTACCGGCCGCTCCCCGCCACCAGCGTCACAGGACCGATCCCTTCCAGCTGGTCTCCTGCTCGCACATGGCCCCTTACAAGCGGGTCCACCTCATCGTGGAGGCCGTCGCCGAGCTGGAGCGACGCGGTCGGAGGGTCTCCTGGACCCACATCGGCGAGTACGACGCCGACCGCCTGGCCGCCATGCGCGCTCGGGCCGAGGAGCAGATCGACTCGACCCCGGTGACCTTCACCGGGCACCTCACCAACAGGGAGGTCCGCGAGCTCTATGCCGCCACCGACTTCGCCTGCTTCCTCAACTGCTCCGACGGCGAGGGCGTCCCGGTGGCCGTCATGGAGGCCCAGGCGGCGGGGATGCCGGTCGTCGCCACCGCCGCCGGCGGAACCGGTGAGATCGTGCACGATCGCGAGAACGGCCGACTCATCCCGGTGGACGTCACCGCCGAGCAGATCGCCGACGCCATCGAGTCGGTCATGGACCTGAGCAACGCCGACTACACAGCCATGAGCGCAGATGCGCACGCAACCTGGGCGAGGATGTCGGACGCGCAGCGCCAGTACCGCGAGTTCGTTGACGGACTGGTCGCCCTGGAGGACTGAGCCCTGAAGGACCCGAGGGGTCAGTGCTGGGCGGAGTGCACGGCGATGGCGGCCTCGTAGGCGCGCCCGTAGGCGCCCGCCACCTCCTCGGGGGAGAAGGCCCGCGGCAGCGTGTCCTGGATGTCCTGGGCCGTCAGCCCCTCGCACCGGCGCATGACCTCGACGACGGCCCCGGCCCAGGTCTGGGGGTCGTCCTGGCTGACGATCTCGGTCACGGAGGGGTCCAGGAAGCTCGTGTGCGCGCCGCGGTCACTGGTGACCACCGGCCGACCTGCCGCGAGAGCCTCGGCGGCGCCGAGGAAGAAGGTCTCCGCCAGCGTCGGCACGAGGAAGAGGTCATGGGCGGACAGAACCTCCCCGACGAGGTCGTCGGGCAGCTGCCCGGTCAGCTCCAGATCGACGTCCAGGCTCTGGGCGAGAGCGGCGCAGTGCTCGGCCAGCGGGCCGTCGCCCACCCAGGTCAGCCGGGCCGGGACGCCCAGCTCCGCCAGCGCCGCGACCGCTGCGACCGCCAGGCCCGGACGCTTTCGCTCAATCAGTCCCCCGACTCCCACGATCCGTAGGACGTCCCGTCCCAGGCGGACGGTCCGACGCGGGGCCGGCTTACTGGGGCGAGTCACTTCATTGGGAACCGTCAGGATCTCACCGTGAGGGCGGTATGCCCTCAGATCGGTGGCGAGCTGGTCGGAGACGGTGGTGACGACGTCGGGCCTGCGCTCCAGGCGCAGAACCACCTTGGCCCCTGCGCGGGCGACCGCGCCGAGAGCGGCCCCGCCGTTGGCCAGTCCCGACCAGTGCTCGGTGTGGAGCCACGGCTCGCGCGGCCGGCTCAGAGCGTAGGGCATGAGCGTGGAGATGGCGTGGGTGTGGACGACGTCGCTGCCCGCGGTCAGCGTGCCCAGCGCCCGTCTGGCCGCCAGCACCTCATGAGGGCGCGAGGGCGTCATGGGCAGCCGCACCACCGGCACACCCATGATGCGGGTACGTCGTGTGCCGTCATCGACGTGATCGGCCACGAGATGGACGACCCGGATGTCGTGCCCGGCGGCAGCCATCGAGGCGGCGTGCCGGGCGACGAAGATGCCCAGCCCCGGGGAGACCTTCGTAGGGAGCCAGGTGCTGACGATCGTGACACGCATACGCCCGGTCCCTTACGCCTTCAGCCCTGACGGGTCGACGGGTGCTGGCGGGATGTCGGCCACGGGCAGGTCGGTGAACAGACGGCACCTGCGGCACCAGGTGTCCGTGATGAATGCCCGGGCCCAGAACCCCAGGAGCGTGCGACCCGTCATGAGCTGGACCGCGGCCGCCGGCCGGGAGGCATCGGTGATGAAGGCATCGAAGCTCATCGGCGAGTGCAGGGTGACCCACGCCGAGGCCGTGCGTTCGGCCAGGTTCAGCAGGTGCAGGCAGGACAGCACCGCCTTGAGCCGGGAACGGGTTCCCTCGCTGACCTCCGTCGGGGCGAAGTAGGCCAGATCGGCCTCGGCGGCCTGCTCCTGACCGGATGCCCGGGCGGTCGCCTGAGCCCACAGGCGCCCGATGAAGACGGCGTAGAAGTCGCGCGTGGCTGTCAGCTCGACGCCGCCGCGGTGCCAGGCGTCCCAGAACTCCACGTCCAGCATGGGCAGGGCCCACTCCAGGCCCAGGTGCTCGTAGGCGCGCACCGAGTTGTTGATGTACTTGGTCTGCCGCTCGCGGACGTTGTAGGACTCCAAGATGCTCTGCACGTCGCGCGGGCTGCCGGTGAACGGCCGCAGCGCCAGGAAATCCTTGACTTTTCCCGCCCGGTAGGGGTCTGCCCAGGCCCTGTGCTGCTCACCCTGGAGCTCCTGGTGGTGGGTGATGATCGCCCTGGCCACCTGGCTGCGAGTGGCAGGGGACTCATCGAGCAGCTGCTCGTCGTGCATGTTGCCCACGATCGTGTGCCCCGGCAGCACGACGTCGCCGGGACTCACCACCCCGCGTGCCAGGAGGGTGCGCAGCGCGCACCAGTCCTGGATGTGCGGCAGAGCCCCCAGGACATAGCTGTCCTTCAGGAAGTCGGCGGCCTCCTGGGACTGCCAGGCCTCGCGCAGGGTGGGCGGATCGTAGTCCACGGCGTGCCACTCCAGGCCCACGGCCTGGGCCACCTTCCGCGAGATCTCGACCTCCCGGGCGCCGGGCCGCCCATAGGTGAAGGCCACCGTCCGGTCCAGCGCGTCGTGGAGCGTCAGCCAGGCGACCAGCAGGCGCGAGTCCAGCCCGCCCGACAGCGGAACGACAAGCCTGGGGGCGCCCGGCCGCCGGTCCAGGTCCGTCAGGACCCGCCCGAGGACGGCGTCGAGGGCCTCTAAGAGCAGGTCGGCGAAGTCCTCGGGGTCGACGATGGCGTCCGTCTCCTCGGAGAACCGCCCCAGGGAGTGGTTGATCGTGCGCGCTCGCCCCGTAGCACGATCGATGCGCACGACGGTACCCTGCTCGGTCTGGTGGACGCCGGCCAGCAGCGTGTCACTGCCGGTGACGAAACCGGCGTCGAGGAACTCCCGGCGGGCCCGGGCGTCAAGGCGTGGAGCGGACACGGCCTCACGCATGAGGGTCGCGTCGTCGCTGATGACCAGTCGTCGTGCGCCGTCGGGCCCGTTCTCAAGGGACCAGAACAGGGGCCAGGAGCGCAGACGGTCCTGTGCCAGGAGGACCTCGTCCCCGTTGATCCGGATGGCGGCCAGGCGCCCCGGGTGGGAGGCGAGGACCTCGGGGTCGGTCGGGTCCGAGCAGCCGGTGTCGGCCCGCACCCACAGGCCGTTGCCGTCGATCGTGGTGTCATCGGACGTTCTCACCCGGGACCAGTGCGGGCTCCTGAGCCGGAGATCAACCTCGATAACGCTCACCGCAACCTGCCTTCTCAAACCTTCTGACCAAGGGCGGTCGGTGCGTCCGACCCGTCTGACGGCGCCCAGTGTGTCACAGTTATGACACGTGACGCGGTTGACGCCCGACGGGCACCGGCGACATGCTGTGGTGGCTGGCAACAGACATGCGTCTCGTCGGTTCGGTCAGGTGTGAGATGCTTTCTGAGCATCCCACGGGGCGGATTATCCGCCTGAGGGACCAAGGCACAAGACAGAGGTGACCTCGTGAGCGCAAGCAGCATGGATGGTGGAGGCGGGCCCGTAGCCAGTGCCGGGGCTGGCAGGCTCATGATCTTCCATGCTCCCTTCCCTCTCCAGCCGGGCCGCCTCGCGGCCTCCATCCTGCGGCCCCTTGCGATGCGCCAGGCCTTCGCTGACCTCGGCTACCGGGTCATGGAGGTCACCGGATACGCCGCGCAGCGGCGCCAGGCCATGCGCCGGGTGCGGGCGGCGATCGCTGCCGGTGCCGCACCGGCCTTCGTCTACGGAGAGAACGCCACCATCCCCAATGCCCTCACCGAGCCCCGTCACCTGCCGCCGCACCCGCTGCTCGACCTGTCATTCTTCCGCGACTGCCAGCGCGCCGGGGTGCCGGTGGGCATCTTCTACCGGGACGTCTACTGGCGCTTCCCCCAGTTCCGGAAGGGAATCAACCCGATCCTGGAGGCCGGTCTCCAAGCGACCTACCGCGGTGAGCTCCTGGCCTACCAGCGCCTGGGCATCCACCTCTTTCTGCCCAGCCGAGCCATGGGCCGCCATATTCCCTTCCTCACGCCGGAGCGGGCGAGCGCCCTTCCCCCCGGCGCCCCGGTCGTCGAGGCCGGGGGCGGGAGCCGTCCGACCGTCGGGTCCCCGGACGCAGAGGCTCTGGACCTCCTGTTCGTCGGCGTCCTTCAGGACAACTACCGTCTTGACGCCTGCCTGAGGGCCGTGAGCCAGACCCCCGGAACGCGGGTGACGCTGTGCGTGCGCCAGGAGACCTGGGAGGAGACCCGCGAGCACTACGCCCCGCTCCTGCCCGCCGGACGGGCCGACGTCGTCCACCGCTCCGGCAGCGAGCTCCTGCCGCTCTACGAGCGCGCCGACCTCGGGGTGCTGTTCACCGAACCGAACCCGTACTGGGACTTCGCCGTCCCCTACAAGCTCTACGAGTACCTGGCCCACGAGCTGCCCGTCATCGCCGTGCGCGGGACCCAGACCGGGCGTCTCGTCCAGGAGATGGGGATCGGGTGGGTTCTCGAGTACGACGCCGGAGCCCTCAGCGCGCTGCTGCGTCACCTGCGTGAGGCGCCTGAGGAGATCGAGGCGGTGCGCCGGCGCATGCGCGAGGTCCTGCCGAGCCAGACCTGGCAGGCCAGGGCCCGCCAGGTGGCGGAGGAGCTCACCGGATTGCCCGGAGACACCGGATTGCCTGGAGGTGCGGCGAAGCGCCGCCCCCATGAAGGAGCGCGACCATGACCGACAACAACAGGAAGCCTGCTCGCAGGCCCCGTGCCGTGATGGTCAGTCGGCTGTTCAGGCCCGAGCCCGCCGCCGCCTCCCTCGCCCTGGGGGCGATCGCCGACGGCCTGGTGCGTGAGGGCTTCGACGTCACCGTGCTCACCAGCCGGGCCCCCCAGGAGTTCGAGGTCCGCGACGATCCTGGGCTGACTGTGCGACGCGCCCCCGTCCTGCGTGACAAGGCCGGCTACGTCCGCGGCTACGTGCAGTACATGTCCTTCGACGTCCCACTGTTCTTCCGCCTGCTCCTGGTGCGCAGACCAGATGTGGTGATCTGCGAGCCTCCTCCGACGACAGGCGCGGTTGTGCGCGTCGTGTGCGCCCTGCGTCGTGTGCCCTACGCCTACCGGGCGGCCGACCTGTGGTCGGACGCCGTTAAGGAGACCACCGCTCCGCCGGTCGTCGCCGCCGTCCTCACTCGGCTGGAGAACTGGGTGCTCAACGGCGCCTCCACCCTCATGACCGTGCACGAGGGGATGGAGGAACGGCTGGCGGGGCGTGAGATCGGGTCGCGTACCCGTCGGCTGGGCTTCGGTATCGACACCGACGTGTTCACTCCGGAGGGCCGGCGGGTCGATACCACCGGACCGCTGTTCGTCTACGCGGGAACCGCCTCCGAGGTGCACGGGGCGGAGATCTTCGTCGAGGCCTTCAAGACGGTGCTGCAGCGCGATCCCGCGGCCCGTCTGGTCTTCATCGGCCAGGGGGAGTCCTTCGCCGCGATCAGGAGGCAGGCCGAGTCCCTGCCCGACGGAGCTGTCCAGGTCCTCGGGCGCATGTCACCGGATCAGACCGCGATGTGGATCCGCTCGTCGGTGGCGACCTTGGCGAGCGTCAAGCCGGGACCCTACGGCTTCGCCTTCCCGACCAAGGCATTCGCCTCCGCCGCCTGCGGAACCCCCGTGATCTACGCGGGAGCCGAGGACGCGGGCCGCAAGGTGGTCCAGGAGGGGCTCGGTGTCGCAGTGCCCTACGACGCCGACGCGGTGGCCCGAGCCATGACCGACCTCACCCTGGATGAGAGGGCGCCTGCCGTCGCCCCCGCAGCCTCCGGGGCCCGTTCGGCTCCGGTCACGTCGGTCGTCCGACCCTCGGCACAGCTGCGGGCATGGGCTCTTGAGCACGTGTCCGCCCGCCGCCTGGGACAGGTGGCGGCTGCCATCATCAACGAGATCGTGGCAGAAGGCAGGTCTCGTCGCCGATGACCGCACTTCTTGAATGGGCGCAGTTCTTTCCGCTGGTGCTCTCACTGGTGGCGCTGCTCTACGCGCCCGGCTACTACTTGGCGACGATCTTCAACGCCGGACCGTTCGTGGTCAGGGTTGTGGCCGCGCCCGCATGGACCTTCGCCTTCGTGGGACTCACCAGTGTGCTCATGCACCATGCCGGCATTATCTGGAGCAGGTACAGCTATGCCACCGTGCTCCTGCTTCTGGCCGTCGTCGCGGCGCTGAGCCGGGCGATCACGTGGCGCTCGCGTCCCCGGGGGATGGAGAGGGTCTGGCGCCGGACCAAGGAGGTGCTGCCCAAGGCCCTGGGCGTGATGGTGGCGTGGCTGGTGACGATCCTGCCGATCATCAGCGCCATGGGACCGCGTCTCATCATGCAGGGCGGGGACGCCCCCTACCACTACAACCAGATCTGGCTGATGGCGCGCACCGGCAACGCCGACCCGCTGTCGGCCAACCAGGGACTGCTCGGCCTCAGCGATGGACGCTCCTACTACCCCAATGTCTGGCACTCGCTGGGCGCGCTGATCGACTTCCGCTCCCAGTACGCGCTGGTGGCGGGCAACACCCTGCTTCTGATGGCTCCTCTGGTGTGGATCGCCGGAATCGCGGTCCTGTGCCAGCGCCTGTTCCCCGACAACCCCCGCTCCTGGCTCTGGGCGGTGGCGGCGACGTTCCTGCTGCCGGCCTTCCCCCTGCGGCTCGAGCTTGCGGCCGGCATGTGGCCCTACGTCATGGCACTGGCAACCGTCCCGGGCTTTCTGGCCTGGCTCCTGGAGGTGGGCCGCGACTGGCGCGTTCCCTGGAAGAGGTGGCTGGGACGGGCCGCCACCGGAGTCATTCCTCTGGCTGGTCTGGCCATGGCGCACCCGGCCGCCGTCGGTGTCGTCTTCTGGATCGTCGCCGTGCTCGCGGTCTGGTTCCCCGCGCAGGCGGCCGTCTCGGCGCACGCGCGAGGAGACCGGAGAAGAGTCTGGCTGCTTGCCGCAGCCAGCGCGGCGATCTGCCTGATCACCATCGCCTTCATCGTCTCACCGGGGCCGCAGCAGTCGCAGTTCGGCCGCTACCCCGAGCGCGGCTGGGAGGACCTGGGCCCCAAGCTCCTGGTCATGGCGACCCTGCGCCTGAAGGGCACGGACCTCCAACACTCCTCAATCATCATCTACCTGGCGGTCGTGGTCCTGACCATCATCGGTCTGGTGGTTGCCTGGAAGAACCTCCGGACCCGGTGGCTGTGCTCACTATGGCTGGGATTCATGGGCGTACTGCTGGGAAGCCTGGTCTCTATCCCCGTGCTCACCCACGTGGCCAGCCTTCACTACGTGAACTCCTACCGAGTCGTGGGCACCTGCACACTCGCTGCTGCCCCTTTGCTGGCGCTGGCGATGTCCCACCTGGTCGAGAGGCACTCGGCACGTCTGAGACTCTCCCCGGGGGTACTCACCGTCACCGTCGTCGCCCTGATCGTCTCGCTGACCACCGTGATGCTGTGGCCGATCATGCGCAGCGACCTCCACAACGCCGTGTGGCCGGGCAAGCTCAAGGAGCCGCGCTACAGCTTTGACGCCGCCGAGCTGGCGATGATGACGCGCCTGCGGGTGGAGATCCCGCCGGAGCAGCTGGTCACGGGCGACCCCGCCTCAGGAATGGCCTTTCTGCCCGCGGTGTCCGACGTCAAGGTGTCCTCCTACTACATGGGGTGGTCCTTCTCCGACCCCGACGGCGAGTACCTCGCCCGGCACTTCTCGGATATTCGCACCGATCCCCAGGTGTGCGAGATCGTGCGCAGGCACCGCATCCACTACTTCTACGCGGACCAGGACACCAGGTTCAACGGTGCCCCCAACTCCAGGCTGCGTCCTGGCTTCTACGGCGTCGACCTCTCCGAGGGGTTCACCCTCATCGACAGTGGCGGCTCCGCAGCCGTCTACCGGATCGACCTGTGCTGGACACCCGACGGCGAACCGCGAGGCGAGTGAGGGATGACGCCCGGCCACCGGCCGGCTCACGAGGAGGAACGAGTATGGTTGACTAACCACGCTCGAAGCCACGGAAGGACCAACCCGCATGCGCATCGCCGTTGTCGCCCTGGGCAAGATCGGACTGCCCCTGGCCGTCCAGTACGCAGACAAGGGCCACGAGGTCATCGGGGTCGACGTCAACCCCGCTGTCGTCGAGGCCGTCAACGCCGGCGTCGAGCCCTTCCCCGGCGAGGCCCACCTGGCCGAGAAGCTCGCGGCGCTCAGCCCCGCCACCGGCAACGGCGCCCTGCGCGCCACCACCGACTACGCCGAGGCGATCCCCGACGCCGACGCGATCGTGCTCGTCGTGCCGCTGTTCGTCGACGACGCCACCTGGGAGCCGGACTTCACCTGGATGGATGACGCCACCCGCTCCCTGGCCGCCCACCTGACCCCGAACACCCTCATCTCCTACGAGACCACCCTGCCGGTGGGCACCCTGCGGGGACGCTTCAAGCCCATGATCGAGGAGATCAGCGGCCTGAAGGAGGGTGCCGACTTCCATCTCGTCTTCAGCCCCGAGCGGGTCCTCACCGGTCGCGTCTTCGCCGACCTGCGCCGCTACCCCAAGCTCGTGGGCGGCCTGGACGAGGCCGGCACCCGCGCCGGCATCGCCTTCTACGAGTCCGTCCTCGACTTCGACGAGCGCGACGACCTGCCCCGCCCCAACGGCGTGTGGGACATGGGCGCCGCCGAGGCCGCCGAGATGGCCAAGCTCGCCGAGACCACCTACCGCGACGTCAACATCGGCCTGGCCAACCAGTTCGCCGTCTACGCCGACAAGGCCGGCTTCGACATCGAGCGCGTCATCGAGGCCTGCAACTCCCAGCCCTACTCCCACATCCACCGCCCCGGCATCGCGGTGGGCGGGCACTGCATCCCGGTCTACCCGCGCCTGTACCTGTCCACCGACCCCGACGCCTCAGTCGTGCGCACCGCCCGCACCTTCAACGCCACCATGCCCGCCTACGTGGTCGGCCGGGCCACCGAGGTCCTCGGCTCCTTGAAGGGCCTGCGCGTCGTCGTGCTAGGCGCCTCCTACCGCGGCAAGGTCAAGGAGACCGCCTTCTCCGGCGTCTTCCCGACCGTCGAGGCCCTGCGCGAGGCCGGCGCCGAGGTCGTCGTCCACGACCCCATGTACACCGACGAGGAGCTGGCCGGCTTCGGCTGGACCGCCTACCACCTGGGGGAGCCGGTCGACGTCGCCATCGTCCAGGCCGACCACCCCGAGTACCGCGAGCTCACACCCGCCAACCTGCCCGGGCTGCGTCTCCTTCTGGACGGGCGCCGCGCCACCGATGCCGCCGCGTGGACCGGTGTGCCCCGCCTGACCATCGGCGGAGGCGAGTGATCCGGGAGGCGACCTGAGCCCGGCAGCAGGTATGACCGCGACCGCGGCATGGGGAGCAGCCGACGCCTCCGGCTGGACCCTGGCGGCCGCCACGCTCGTCGTGGCCGGTCTGCTGCTCGTGCCCGGATGGGTCGTCGGGCGAGCCGCCCGCCTGGGGACGCTGCCGTCACTGGCGGTGGCCCCCGCCATCGGCTCGGCGCTCATCGGGGCTGCGGAGATCCTCGCCCATGCCCTGGCGCTGACCTGGCGCCCCTGGGGGTGGGCGGTCATCGCCGCCCTGACCGCCGCCTCGAGCCTTCTGGCGCGCCTGGTCGCCGGCCCCGCAGCGCAGCGCGAGCGACGGACGACGCCGTGGAGCCGGGCCGAGCGGATGATCCTGGCCGGTGGCCTGGCCGTGGCCGTCGTCGTGCCGGCTGGGGCGATCCTGTCCTGCCTGCCCGGCCCCGGCTACCCCGCGCAGGCCTTTGACGCGACCTTCCACCTCAACGCGGTGGCGGCCATCCGCGAAGGGGGCAACGCCTCCATGCTGGGGGGCCTGTCCTCCCTCTACTCGGGCCGCGCCATCTACTACCCCACCGTCTGGCACGGGGTCCTGGCACTGGCGCCGAGCGGCCCGGTCCCGGCCAGTACCGCCGGGGTGCTGGCCCTGACCGCGGTGGCCTGGCCGCTGAGCCTTCTGGGACTGCTCGCCCGGGTCACCGGCCTCGACACCGCCGCGGCCGGTGGCGGCACCGACCGGCAGCAACAGGCGTGCGCGGTCGCCGCGGTGCTCGCGCTCAGCGCAGGGATAGTGGGTTTCCCGCTGCTGCTCATGACCTCCCTGGCGGTGTGGCCCTACGCCCTGAGCATCCTGGGACTTCCGGGCGTCCTCGTGCTCTACGACCAGCTGCGCCAAGGAGCCGCGTCGCGGCGCCTCCACCTGACACGGGTCCTCCTCGTCCTGGCCGCGGCCGGAGGCGTGGTGGCCGCGCACGGCACCGGCCTGTTCAACCTGGCGATCCTCACCCTGCCTCTCCTGACCGACGCCGCCGCCTCCCTGTGGCGCCGCAGCGCCGGCAGCCGGGGCGGCCGGGTCCTCCTGTCAGCCGGAGCGGTCGTGGCCGTACTGGTCCTGGTCGCCGGGGCCTGGTTCATGCGCAGCTCCCTGGCCTCCGTCCTGGGCTACCAGCGTCCTGCCGGGGGAGTGGCCGGCGCCGTGGCGACCCTGGGCCAGGCGCTCATCGACCTACCGATGTACGGGGCGGTCCCCGGAGCCACCGTGCCCGTCGGGATCGTGATCGGCCTGCTCACCCTGGGAGCAGCATGGTCGGCGCGCTCGCGGCGAGATCAGCGCCCCTGGCTCGTCATGTGGCTGCTGGCGCTGACCCTCCTGGTCCTGGTGGGAGGGCCGCAGTGGGTGGGGCGACAGCTCGGCTCGCCCTGGTACCTGCAGAAGGCCCGGATCCTCCCACTCGCCATCCTGCCCTCCCTCATCCTCATGGCCCGGGCCGGTGCCGGGCAGCCCGGGCAACGACTGTGGGCGGTGCTGCGCCGGACGGCGTCGCGAGCTGACAGGACACGGCCGGGGCGGCCGGGACGGACGGCGGCCGCCATGCTGGTAGCGCTCGTGCTCCTGCCGGTGGCGGCGCGAGTCCCCTTGGAGCGGGCCCTGGTCGCCTCCGTCTACGATCCGCAGCGCATCCAGTACGGGACCCTGCTCACCAAGGACGCCATCACGCTCATTCAGCGCTCCCGGAGCACACTGCCCGACGACGCCGTCGTCCTCGGAGCACCATCGAGGGGGGCCGCCCACCTGTGGTCCCTGGGTGGGGTTCATGTCGTCTACCCGATGCGCGCCGCAGCCGCACCGGGGACCCCGGAGGCTGACCTGGCCTCCGCCTGGCCCGCCCTGGGGCAGCCGGACTCCCAGACCTGCACCCTGCTCAACCGGCTGGGCGTGAGGTACTTCTACAGCAGCTCGGATGCGACCGCCTCGGGCTCGGCGACCGGCGCAGCCCCCCTGCGCTGGGACGCGCGCCTGACCCAGGTTCCCACCGAGGGAGTCGAGCTCATCGACTCCGAGGGCAGCACCGCCCTGTGGCGCATCACCGCCTGCGACTGACGACCCCGCCGCTTCCAGGGCCTCACTGCGGTGCAGGTAGTGACCACGTCACGCAGAAGCTGTCCCTCGCAGTGCCGATCATGGTGCTCACCACGGCGGATGGCACTGCACCTCGTACCAAGCGTCGGAGGACTACTGCCCCCGGTCGGAGTGCGGCTCAGTCTTCGGCTCCCAGGTGGCGCGGTCGGTGCCCAGCAGGACGACGAGCCCGATCGGCACCACCAGGATGACGGGCTCCATGTAGCGGAACGGCGTGACCGTGGGGGCGGCGATCATGAGCGTCGCCCACAGCAGCACCATGGGTGCGTAGATCGCCAACCACTCCCGACGCCCGGCGTAGACGAACCCGACGACGCTCAGCACCAGCGCCCACATCCAGGTCCCCTGACCAGGCGTGGCCTCCATGCCCCGTACGACGGCGTCGCCCACCGGCTGCAGCAGTCGGGGCAGGAGCGAGTGGTTGACGACGCCCGCACGGGCGTAGTTGCGGATCACCTGCTCCCGGTCGGCCGGG
Source organism: uncultured Actinomyces sp. (assembly GCA_963552815.1). Taxonomy (GTDB): domain Bacteria; phylum Actinomycetota; class Actinomycetes; order Actinomycetales; family Actinomycetaceae; genus Actinomyces. The sequence goes on from CAUVMS010000003.1 coordinate 24,873, forward strand.
TAGTTCGAGACCGCGGAGACGAAGCGGGACTGCCCCTCGGAGCGGACAGGGTCGGCGTCGAAGCGCCACAGGTTGGCGGTGTGCGCGAGAAAGCCGGTGACGAAGGGACGCGGGCATGCGACCAGCGCCCGACCCCAGGCGGAGAGGAACTGGTCACGGTGAGCATCGAGGTAGGCGGTGTTGAAGGCCCCGTCGTCCTTGACCGGGTCGACGCTGTCGGGGCGGTAGACCTGTTTCCACACCTCCGGCTCCAGGACGGCGTCGAAGACCCGCCTGCTGGCCGGCGGCAGGCATCCGGCGTCATGGACCAGGGTGTAGCCGACCATCTGCAACGGGATCCCCAGCGCCTCCTCGGCCTGCGAGGCCTGCACCGTTGCGGCAGGCGGAACGACAATGAGCACCAGGGCGACGGCGCTCACCGCCACCGCCCGGCGCAGGTGCGCCCGCGACCACCACACCACCAGCACCAGGATGACCAGGACCACCGGCAGGGCGTTGTTGCGCATGAGCGCGAATCCTGCCAGCACCGCCACGACCACGGCGATACTGCGTCGGCTGAGCAGCACCCGCCCGGCGCTGGCACGCGCCACCAGCAGCACCGGGATGAGGAGGGTGGTGAACAGGGAGAAGACCGAGTCCTTGACCACGGCGAAGGAGTAGTCGGCCACCAGCGGCATGAGTGCGCAGTAGGCGATGAGCACCCTACACACCTTGCGAGAGGCCCCCGAGCGGTCCAGGAAGACCACGACGGCGCTCACACACGCGGCCCACAGCAGCATCTGCCCCACCGACAGCAGGACGACGCCGGCCAGGTCGCCTCCGACCAGCCGTCCCAGTCGGAACAGGCCCCCGGTCGTCAGGGTGTAGATGATGGGGTGCCGGGACCCGGAGCCGGTCGGGTTGCGCAGGATCCAGGCCGTGTCATTCATCGAGGCCATCGGCCACAGGTGCATGTACAGGAAGGACCAGAACACCAGAGGCACCAGGAATGCTGCCAGCGCCAGCCGACGCCGGGCCGGCCGCCCCGTTCCCGACCTCGCCTCGGTACTCTGGGGCCTACGAGCCCGACGCCGCTCGGTGACATCCACCAGCGTCAGAAAGCCCCAGCACACAGCCCCGCTGAGAACCACGGCCGCCAGGAGCCGCAGCGGGCTCAACGAGCCCTCAAGGAGCCTCCCGCTGCCCGGCTGGACCCGGCCCACCATCTGCGCGGCAGCCTCCACCGCCCCGAAGGCGATCGCGAAGAGCGCCGACGCCACCACCCGGCGTCGCAGGCGACGACTCCCTCCCGCCGGTTCCTGAGACAGGTCCGCAGAGCCTCCGGGGTGCTTGAAGCGAGAGGAGGAGAGCCAGGTCGGCAGAGGCAGGGGCACAGGCGTTGTTCTCCAGTCCGGGGACGCATGACAAGCGCATCAGCACCCGCGTCACCAGCAGGATCACCGGCCTGGGAGCGGGTGCCGATAGAATAGCGGCTGCTCGGCTCCCGTCCTGATTGGAATCAGGTGGATCTCTCCAACCTCGACATCGCAGCGATCGTCCCGTGCCACAACGAGGAGGGCGCGATCGGGAAGGTCGTCACCGACCTCCTGGCGGCCGTCCCCACGATGCGCGTCTACGTCTATGACAACCGCTCAACCGACCGCACCGCCGAGGTCGCGGCCGCCGCCGGTGCCATCGTTCGCCGCGAGGAGCGCAAAGGCAAGGGCAACGTGGTCCGCCGGGCCTTCGCCGACGTCGAGGCCGACATCTACGTCATGATCGACGGCGACGACACCTACGACGCCGCAGCCCTGCCCTCCATGATCCAGTCCCTCCTGAAAGGCCCCTATGACCACGTCCTGGGCGTTCGCCGCGACGTGCGGGAGAAGAGCTCCTACCGGCCCGGGCACGAGGCCGGCAACAAGGCCTTCAACCGCCTGACCTCCCAGGTTTTCGGCACTCACGTCACCGACATGCTCTCCGGCTTCCGGGTCTTCTCCCGCCGGTTTGTCAAGTCCTTCCCCGCCATGAGCCGCGAGTTCGAGATCGAGACCGAGCTGACGGTCCACGCCGCCACCTTGCGCGTGCCCCAGATCGAGGTCCCGGTCGGCTTCAAGGAGCGCGCTGCCGGCACGCAGTCCAAGCTCAACACCTTCTCCGACGGTTTCAAGATCCTGGGCCTCATCGCTCGCCTCGTCAGGCACGAGCGCCCCGTCCTCTTCTACGGCACCCTCGGCTTCCTCACCTGGGGCGTCGCCGTCATCCTGGGCGTCCCGGTCGTGTGGCACTTCCTGGAGTTCGGCAACGTCCCGCGCTTTCCCACCCTCTTCCTGAGTATCGGCCTGGTGACGCTGGGCTTCCTGTGGATGATGCTGGGTGTCATCCAGTCGGGGCTGCGGCGCTCGCGGGCCAATGCCGCCCGCCTGGCCTACCTCGCCTACCCGCCGGTGCCATCGGCCGAGGAGAACGGCTCGGTCGGCTAGTCTTGTGACATGGGTCCCCGTCGCGCCGTCCGCGCCTGCCTCGCCACGTCCCTTGCCCTGACCGTGGCCGCCACCCTGGCGGCCTGCTCGTCGTCGAAGTCCCAGACCGTGGCCTCCACTCCCGGGCAGAGCGCACCCGTCGGACCGCCGGCCACCACGGCCCCCAGCACCCAGTGCGAGCAGATGGACGCGATCCTCGTCGAGGCCTTGGAGCAGACTCCTGAGGGGCAGGCGTACACCGGCCTGACCGGGGGGTCGAACGGCGAGGACACCCAGACAGCGTGGAACACGTTCACCCAGGTCCTGGAGACCGACTACCACGCCCGGTTGCAGTCAGCTGCCGGCAGTGACACCACCGCGACCAGCGCCGTGACCGCCTTGACCACCTACACCACCACGACCAGCCGACTCGCCAGCGGGCAGATCTCGGAGTTCAAGGACGACGCCCAGGCCGAGGAGGACATCAAGCTAGGGCGTACCCCCGAGCCCAACCCCGAGTACCAGAAGAACCTGGAGGCGCGCACCAACGCTCACGTGGAGCTGAGCACCTGCATGCCCCACTGGCCCGTCACCTTCTGACGGCGCCGTTCCCGACGCCCCGAGGCGCCCCGGCCTGAGCGGCTCCCTGGCCGATCACGGGAAGGGACGCACGACGTCGGAGGTCATGTTGCCCCAGCCGTAGGTGACCGTGATGTGGTCGATCCGGGCCGGCCGCCCCATCCAGTCGGTGTGGATCACCTGGTCGCCCCCCAGATAGATGGCCACGTGCGTGACCACACCGTCCGTGGTGTAGAAGATGAGGTCGCCGCGCTGCCGCTGGCTCAGTGGCACGTGCATCATCTGCGGGTGCTTGTAGAGCTCCTGGGAGCTGCGGTAGTCGGGCCAGCCGTGCTTGATCACGTTGATCGGCTGCGGGTCGAGACCCGCCTTGTAGAGGGACTGGAGCACCAGGCCCGAGCAGTCGAAACCCAGGCCGTAAGGGCCGGCCCCGCCCCATGTGTAGCTGGAGCCGGTCTGGTTCCAGGCGTAGCCGATCATCGTCTCGATGCGCTCACCGCGGGTCGCGCTCAAGGATGTGGGGACCTCCTGGTGCTGGTCCACCCACCAGGAGAAACCCGTGTCGAGGGCGTTCCAGGTCGACTCGTCCACCACCCCGGTCTGGGGCAGGCCCACCCGGCGTTGGAAGTTCTTGACCGCCGAGACGAAGGATGAGTCGACGCTGGCGAGCTTTCTGGAGTGCCACAGGCCCAGGCGCTGCTGGACGATGCGAACCTTGACGCCGTTCATCCCCCAGGTGAGTGTGTTGGTCGACCATCCCAGGGGCGTCACCGAGTCGACAGGCTGTAGGTAGCCCGACGGCGCCCGGTAGCCGATCCACGCCCCGGACGGGGCGAAGGACTGCGAGTTGCCGTTGATGGTGCGCGTCCCGGTCACCATGGCCCCGGTCCCCGGGTCCAGGTAGTACCAGGTGGCCCCGTCCTTGAGCCAGCCGGTGGCCATGGCGCCCGAGCTCTGCAGGTAGAACCAGCTGCCGCCCACCTGGAGCCAGCCGGTGGCCATGGCGCCCGAGCCGTGCAGGTAGAACCAGCTCCCGCCGTCGCGGAGCCAGCCGGTGGCCATGACTCCGGTGGTGGGGTTCAGGTAGTACCAGGTGCCGGCGTCCTGGACCCAGCCGTGGGCACGCGCGCCGCTGGGGTGGTAGAAGCGCCAGCCGTCGGCCTGCTGGAGCCAGCCGGTGACCATGGCGCCATCGCTGCGGAGCAGGTAGGTGGAACCGCCGTCGACGAGCTCGCCGGTGGCCATGATTCCGGTGGTGGGGCTCAGGTAGTACCAGCTGCCGGCCACCTGGACCCACCCGGTTGAGCGGGCCCCGGAGTCAGCCAGGTGGTACCAGGACTTCCCGTCCTTCCACCAGCCGGTCACCATGTTTCCGTCGTCGTCGAAGCGGTAGATCGCGCCGTTGATCCGGGCCCAGCGCGACCGGGCGATGCTGCCGTCCTTACCCCGCCACTGCCACTTCTGGCCGACGGCGACCCAGCTGCCCGTACCGGTGAGATCCGCGATGCCGTCGGCCGGAGCGGCTGGGAGTGCCGGCGCGGGGGCGGCGGCTCGGTCCTTCGCCTCGGGGGAGGCGGCCTCAGACGGCTCAGCAGACGACTCGTCCCGAGGCGCCTGCGGGGGAGCCGCGTCGGGATCGGCGTCGGGATCGGCGTCGGTGGCCGCAGGAGGCTGAGGGGTTGCCGTCTCCTGCGCTGCGGGAGGCTCGACGGCCCAGGCGGGGGGTGAGGTAACCGTGGGAAGGCCGACGAGGGTCGGTCCGGTCAGGATGAGGGGGAGAAGCATCAGGATGCTGGTGCGCGCCGTTGCGCAGCATGGAGTTTTCACAGAGTAAAGAATACCGCCTGGGCAACCACTGTGGGTTGTCCAGGCGGTGACTGGAGACGACCGGATGACCCGGCGGCTCTGCTGGCTGTCAGGCGGTCGCCTCGTGAGGTGGCTACTGCCCCTGAGCGGCGTACTTAGCCTCGACCTCGGCCTTGAGCGGGCGCCACCAGGCCTCGTTGTCCCGGTACCAGTCGATGGTCGCCTGCAGGCCGGAGCGGAAGTCGGTGAACCTCGGCGTCCAGCCGAGCTCCTCGACCAGCTTGGAGTTGTCGATGGCGTAGCGCATGTCGTGGCCGGGACGGTCGGCGACGTGCTCGTAGTCGTCGGGCGCGTGGCCCATGAGCTCCAGGATCAGCTCGACGACCTCCTTGTTGTTCTTCTCGCCGTCGGCGCCGATGAGGTAGGTCTCCCCGATGCGACCCTTCTCGATGATGTCCCACACGGCGTCGTTGTGGTCCAGGACGTGGATCCAGTCGCGCACGTTCTCGCCGGCGCCGTAGAGCTTGGGGCGCACGCCATCGATGAGGTTGGTGATCTGGCGGGGGATGAACTTCTCGATGTGCTGGTAGGGCCCGTAGTTGTTCGAGCAGTTCGAGATCGTGGCCTCCACGCCGAAGGAGCGCACCCAGGCGCGCACGAGCAGGTCGCTTCCGGCCTTGGATGAGGAGTAGGGGGAGGAGGGGTTGTAGGGAGTCGTCGGCTCGAACTTGGCCGGGTCGTCCAGCTCCAGGTCGCCGTAGACCTCGTCGGTGGAGATGTGGTGGAAGCGTGTCTTGTGACGGCGCACCGCCTCCAGCAGGGTGAAGGTGCCCACGAGGTTGGTGCGGATGAAGGGGGAGGGGTCGCGCAGGGAGTTGTCGTTGTGGGACTCGGCGGCGAAGTGGACGACGACGTCGGCGTCCGCCACGAGCGGGTCAACGGCGTCGGCGTCGGCGATGTCCCCGACGACGAGGCTGACGCGGTCGTCGAGGTCCGCCAGCGAGCCCTTGTTACCGGCGTAGGTGAGCTTGTCCAGGACGGTGACGGTGGCGTCGGGGTGGCGCACCAGGGTCTGGTGGACGAAGTTGGCACCGATGAAGCCGGCGCCTCCGGTGATGAGGACGTGCATAGAACTCGCTCCGATGAGTGGGAACTGGGGGCGCGGGGCGCCCGTCATGACCGACGCCATCATGCCACAGGAGCCCTGTCGTCCTCCCACTCGCACCCTGCGGGCGGATTTCGTCCGCGGTGGCGAAATCAGATTGCAACGGTAGGCCGACGGCGTAGCGAAACCTTGATCTGTCAAGAAAAGGTGAGATTCACTCGGTGGCGGGGACGGTGGTGGGGCCGGGGGAGTGGGGTTCGCCGTAAGAACCGCCTGAAAATTTCAGTAAACTACCAACGATCTCTCGGAAAACTATCAGGAATCAAATTTCGTGCATCTCGAGGGAGCGGCGTCGGAGGTTCCGATGGTAAGGACTGATCGACGCCACGAAAGCATCACCGTCAAAGGAGCCCTATGAAAGTCCCTCGCGCTCTTGGCCGCCTCGGTAACCGTGGCGCTCGTCTGCTCGCGTATCGTGCCGCCGGGCTGGTCGCCCTGGCGCCGCTCCTGCTGGCTGGGCTGGTCCCCGTGGCCGGTGCTGCGCCTGACCCCGGTGACTCCGGCAGCTCGGGCGGCTCGGGCAGTGGCTCAACCGGCCAGGCTGACGGCCCCGCGCCGGTCCAGATCCTCGACCTGACGACCTCCAGCGGGCAGGCCACCGAGATCGCCCAGTCGGGCCTCGACAACGCTCGGTCCGGCTCGGGGACGGGCTCTGGCGACGTCTCCCAGACGGAGACCGAGGCGTCGACACCCTCGGCTGATGGGGCTGGTAGCGGTGCCGGCGGCGGTGGAGGAAGCGGCGCCGGCACGTCGGTGAGACCGGCACTGGTGACCAGTGTGAGCCGGTCCGTCCACCAGGCCGTCGCCCAGGCCTCCGGCAGGACCGGCGGAGGCGTCGCCTCGATCCTGCCCGCCGCCACCGACCCGCAGGCGGACGCCACCCTCCTGACCGACCCGCTCGAGGTCGACCGATTCCTCGTGGCGGGCTTCACCTGGACCGGCAGCGCCGATCTGCCCGAGGGCGTACGCATCTACCTGCGCGTGAGGGAGAACGGCACCTGGTCTCCCTGGTACCTCAACGAGGCGGCCGACGCCGGACGCGACGACCGCACCACCTCCGGCACCGGTGAGTTCATCACCGGTGGGGCCGACGCGATCCAGGCCTCCGTCGTCGGCGGGTCACTGCCCACCGGGCTCAAGCTGGCCCTCGTCCCCTCTCAGCCCCAGGGTGAGGAGGTCCTGGACGCGGGAGACCTCACGACCACCGAGGCCGCACCGACCCCGGTCATCGAGGAGGCCGCCGCGCAGCCCCAGTCCGGCCTGCCCGGGGCATGGGGCACCCCCGCTGAGCCGGCTGCTGAGCCGGCCAGTCAGTCGGCCCCAGCGGTGACGACGCCGCTCATCAGTCCCGCGACCTTCCAGGCGACGGCGCTGTCCGCGAGCTCTGTACCCGCCACTGTGTCGGCCGAACCGGTCGGGCTGCCGGTGGCTGCGCCAGTATCAACCACTGCCAACGGTCTGCTGGTCCCGGTGACCACCCGCGCCGAGTGGGGAGCCAACGCCTCCTACATGAGCTGGGACCCCGACTACGCGTCCGCGGGCCACGTCGTCGTGCACCACACCGCCGGAACCAACAACTACTCCGCCGGGCAGTCCGCCTCGATCGTGCGGGGCATCTACTACTACCACGCGGTCACCCTGGACTGGGGCGACGTCGGCTACAACTTCCTCATCGACAAGTACGGCACCGTCTTCGAGGGACGCTCCGGCTCCGTGGCGGCGCCCGCCGGCAAGATGAGCATCGGAGCGCACGCCCGAGGCGTCAACACCGGCACCATGGGCCTGTCCATGATGGGCGACTACAGCAGCATCAGCCCCTCGGACGCCCAGCTGAGCTCCGTGGGCAAGATGGCCGGATGGTTCCTCAAGCGAGCCGGTATCTCGGATGTCAACGGCTGGGCGAGCCTGCAGGTGCGGACCACCGACCGCTACCAGGCCGGCTCCACCATCTCGATGCCCCGCATCCTGGGGCACCGCGACGTCGGCTACACGTCCTGCCCCGGCAACGTCGGCTACTCCAAGCTCGGCACCATCCGCACCATCGCCCAGCAGCAGACCGGTGGTTCCGGTGGCTGGAAGGCGGAGTCGGGCTCCTGGTACTACCTGGGGGTCGGTGGCGCCAAGGCCACCGGGTGGGTGTCCGACGCCGGCAGCTGGTACTACCTCGACGGTGGCAAGGGAGGGGCGATGGCGACCGGCTGGATCCGCGACGGCGGGCGCTGGTACTACCTGACGTCCGACGGCGCCATGGCGACCGGCTGGATCCGCGACGCCGGCAGCTGGTACTACCTGAGGTCCGACGGCGCTCTCGCTACCGGGTGGGTGTCCGACGCCGGCAGCTGGTACTACCTCGACGGTGGCAAGGGAGGGGCGATGGTGACCGGCTGGATCCGCGACGCCGGCAGCTGGTACTACCTGAAGTCCGACGGCGCTATGGCGACCGGCTGGCTGCGAGGCCCCGGTGGCTGGTACTACCTCGACGGAAGTCATGGCGGGGCGATGGCGACCGGCTGGGTCAGTGACGGCGGGCGCTGGTACTACCTGAACTCCGACGGCACCATGGCGACCGGGTGGGTCGCCGACGCTGGGAGCTGGTACTACCTGGACGCCTCCAAGGGCGGTGCCATGGTGACAGGTCGCGCGAACATTGAGGGCCGCTGGTCCACCTTTGCCGCGGGCGGCGCCTGGCAGGGCTATGAGACCATGCACCCGGTCATGGCCACGCCCACGGCGAGCAAGCAGCAGGTCGTCGCCACGATGGTCTCCACCTACAACAGCTCCGGTCGCTCCTACCCGTCCGGGGCCCTGTCCAAGGGCGGGGCCGCCACGGCCCAGGACTTCTTCACCACTCTGTACGACGAGGCGGTGACCGAGGGCGTCAGCCCCGAGCTGCTCTTCGTCCAGGCGATGAAGGAGACCGGCTGGCTCCAGTACGGGGGAGACGTCAAGGTCGGACAGTTCAACTTCGGAGGGCTCGGAGCCACCGGCGGGGGTGCCGCAGGGGCCTCTTTCTCGAGCGTCCAGATCGGGCTGCGCGCCCAGGTCCAGCACCTGCGGGCCTACGCCGACGCGAGCGCCACGCCCCAGGCGCTCTCCCACCCACTGGTCGACACCCGATTCACCTATGTGCGCAAGGGGTCGGCCACCCATGTGGAGCACCTGGGGATCCAGGAGAACCCCCAGCGCACCGGCTGGGCCGCCGCCGCCAACTACGGCAACGACCTGGCAGCCATGATCGACCGGTACTTCGGCTAGACGGGCCTTCCCGACGACCTTGCCCCAGGCCTCGATCCAGATGCCGTTCCAAGCGGGGTCGGACTTCCTCAGGGGAGTCCGACCCCGCTTCCTGTCCGCTCGGCTCAGTGGGTCCGGGGCCCGGCGTGAGACACTGACGCCGCGACCGTCGCAGATCAGCCTCTAGACCAGTGCTGACTCCAAACACCAGCGTTGACTCGAAACACCAGCTACTTGTTCTGACTTGCTTGCTCTGACCAGCCCTGCCGGGGGAGGACCCACGTGACCCGAGGAAACCGCGGAATCATCTACTTCCACTTCGATCCTCACGATCGTGTCCGCGACTACGTCACCCGCGTCCTGGCTTCCCTGCGCCCCCACGCCGACCACATCCTGGTGGTCTCCAACTCGCCCGTCGACGACGTCGACCTGGCGCGGCTGGAGGCCTCCTGCGACGAGGTCCTCCAGCGCCCCAACGAGGGACTCGACGTCGGCGCCTACCGCGCAGGGCTGGAGCACCTCGGCTGGGACCGGCTCGCCGACTTCGACGAGCTCATCCTGACCAACCACACCTACTACGCCCCCGTGCGCCCCTGGGAGGAGGTCCTCACCCGCGCCGAGGACTGGCGCGGCATCTCCTTCTGGGGCATGACCGAGCACGACACCATGCGCCCCCACCCCTTCCTGGCCAAGCGCGAGCTGCCCCGCCACATCCAGTCCCACTGGATCGCCGTGCGCCGCGGGCTCCTGACGGACCCCGCCTTCCGCACCTACTGGGAGCAGATGCCGCCGGTCTCCTCCTACCGCGACTCCATCCAGTGGCACGAGTCGCGTTTCACCGGCCATTTCACCGGACTCGGCCACACCTACGAGGTCGCCTTCCCCGTGGACCGCTACCGCTCGGACAACCCGGCCATCGAGGAGGCTCCCGCGCTGCTGGCGGACGGCTGCCCCATGCTCAAGCGCCGGGCCTTCTTCCATGACCCGCTCCACCAGGACCATCAGGCCGTCGTCGGCGGGGACCTGCTGGCCTCCGCCGCGCAGGCGGGCTACAGCGAGGACCTCATCCTGTCCGACGTCGTCCACACCGCGGCCGCCCGTGACCTCATCGTCAACGCCGGGCTCACCGAGATCGTCCCCGAGACCGCCCCCGTGCCCACCGGGGCGCAGCCGTCGACGCCGCAGCCCTCGGGCTGCGTCGTCGTGCACGTCCCGGCGGGGAGGGAAGGGGTCGAGCGAGCCGAGACCGATGGCCTGGCCGAGCGACTGGCGAGCCTGCCGGCGCACTGGCGGGTCGTGGTCACCTCTCCCACCCAGCTGGACGCCGCCGACCTGGAGCGCGTCACCGGCCGGCGGACGAACGCCGATGACCCACAGGACGTGGGACCGGCCACCACCTTCCGCAAGGTCCGAGACCTCGACCCGCGCGGCACCATCGCCTTCCTCACCGAGTGCGACGACCTGTGGGACCCCGGCCGCTCCAACGGCTCCGGTAACGCCGATGACGGTGCCGACAGGGCCGGCGGTGCTGACGGTGCCGGCGGTGCTGGCGGTGCTGGCAGTGCTGACGTCGTCCTGAGGATCAACGCCGGCCCGCTGCCCGGCGCTCAGGGGCAGGCGGCCGACGTCGCCCGCCGCCAGGTTCTCGACTGCCTGCTCGCCTCGCCCGGCTACGTGGCCGGTCTGCTCGACCTCTTCGAGCGCCACCCCAGCCTCGGTGTGGTCATGCCCGCCGCCTGCCACATCGGCCAGCCGCACGGCGGGCCGCAGTGGGACGGCCTGGCCGGAGCCGCCGAGGCCCTCTCACGCCGGCTCGGGCTGACGGCCGCCCTGGACCCGGTCGCCCCGGCCACGCCGGTCGGCTCCATGTTCCTGGCCCGCCCCGAGGCGCTGCGCACACTGAGTGAGGGCGCCAAGGACCTGGTGCGGCTGACCGAGCAGGCGGCCCCCAGCGCTGAGCAGTCGGTGGAGCGCCTGCAGCGTGCCCGCGCCGCCGAGGTGCTCGAGCTGCTGACCGTCTACGCGGCCATGTCCAGCGGCTACCATCCCCGCGAGGTCCTCACCCCCACCTGGGCCGGGCGGCTCTACGGCTCCCTGGCCTACAAGCAGCGGGCCGTCACCGCCGACCTGCCGGCTTACACCGACGAGCAGGTCAGGTTCCTCCAGGCCCGCTTCGGCCCTGAGGCGGGCCTCGGACCGCGAGTGCGCTCCTACGTCGATGTTCGCCACCCGGAGGTGGCCGGCGCCCTCAAACCGGCCTACCGCTACGTGACCGGTGGGGCGAGGAGCGTGAGCGACGGGGTCAAGGGTGCGGCGAGATCCCTCGGCGGGCGCCTACGCCCCCGGCGCCCCGCACGGCAAGGCCCGGAGTCGTGACGAGCCTCCCGCCCGACCATGTCGTCTCCACCTCGTCGTATGTCCCCCACCTGTTAGGATCAAGAACCATGGCAAAGACAGTTCTCGTCACTGGAGCCGGCGGCTACATCGGCCGCCACGTCGTCACCGCGCTGCTGGAGCGGGGCCTGGAGGTCAAGGCACTCGACCTGCGGCTCGACGGCGTCGACGAGCGGGCGGAGAGGGTCTCCCTGGACCTCTTCTCCGGTGACGCTGACATCTACGACCAGATGGGACGCCCCGACGTCGTCCTCCACATGGCCTGGCGCGACGGGTTCAAGCACGCCTCCCACGCCCACCTGGACGACCTGGCCAAGCACTACCACCTCATCGAGAACCTCTACGCCGCAGGGCTGCCCCAGCTCGCCGTCATGGGCACCATGCACGAGGTCGGCTACTGGGAGGGCGCCATCGACGAGACCGCCCCCTGCCGCCCCGCCTCCCTGTACGGCATCGCCAAGAACGCCCTGCGCGAGGCCACCTTCCTGTCCGCCCAGGCCCACGACGCCCTCGCCCAGTGGATCCGCGCCTACTACATCGTCGGCGACGATAAGTTCGGCAACTCGATCTTCTCCAAGCTCCTGGCCGCCGCCGAGGAGGGCCGCACCACCTTCCCCTTCACCACCGGCAAGAACCGCTACGACTTCATCTCCGTGGACGGCCTGGGCGAGCAGATCGCCGCAATCGTGGATCAGACCGAGGTCGACGGCATCATCAACGCCTGCACCGGGGAGCCGATGACCCTGGCTGAGCGCGTCGAGGCCTACATCCGGGACAATGACCTGGGCATCACCCTGGAGTACGGGGCCTTCCCAGACCGGCCCTACGACTCGCCCGGCGTGTGGGGAGATCCGACGAAGATCCGCCGTATCCTCGCCTCAAGCGCGAGCTGACGCGCCCTGACGGACCTTATTCTTCCGCTCTTTCTTCTGCCGCGGTGAGCGGCTCGGACCACTGCCCAGAAGGGACATCATGGCAACGCTTGGCGAGGACCCGAAGCGACTCGGGATCTTCTTCTTCTTCGATGCTCAGGGCATCGTGGACTCCTACGTGGAGACCCTGCTCGCCGATATGGTGAAGAACCTCTCCGAGCTGGTCATCGTCGTCAACGGTGAGCTCACCGCCAAGAGCTATGCGAAGCTCGGCGCCCTGACTGACAACATCATCCTGCGCGAGAACCGGGGACTCGACGTCTGGGCCTACAAGACCGCGCTGGACTCCTACGGCTGGAAGCAGCTCGCCGAGTTCGACGAGGTCGTCCTGTTCAACGCCACCATCATGGGGCCGGTCTACCCCTTCGAGGAGATGTTCACCGAGATGGCCGGCCGGGACATCGACTTCTGGGGAATCACCTGGTTTCACAAGGTCCCCTTTGACCCCTTCGGCTACGCCCTCGAGGGCTACCTGCCCCGCCACCTCCAGTCCCACTTCCACGCCTACCGCCGCTCCCTGGTCACCTCCCAGGCCTTCCAGGACTACTGGGACGAGATCCCCGAGATCAACAGCTACGAGCAGTCGGTGGGCCTGCACGAGGTGCCCTTTACGCAGCGCTTCGAGCGACTCGGCTTCACCTCCGACGTCTACGTCAACACCGAGGACCTGGAGGGCTTCACCTTCTCCCCGATGCTCTTCTCCCCGGTCGAGCTCATCCGGGACAAGCGCTGCCCGATCTTCAAGCGCCGCTCCTTCTTCCGCCCCTACGACGACGTGGTGAGCCAGTCCGTGGGCGAGTCCAGCGCCGAGCTCTACGCCTACCTGCGCGACCACACGGACTACGACACGAACCTCATCTGGGACAACGCCCTGCGTTCGATGAACATGGCGGACCTGGTGAAGAACCTCCAGCTCACCTACGTCCTGCCCACGCAGGCGGTCGTCCGCGAGCCCAAGAAGCAGAAGGTCGCCCTCATCGCGCACCTGTACTACATGGAGCTGCTCGAGCCCACGCTGAAGTACATCTGCAACATGCCCGAGGGCATCGACATCTTCCTGAGCACCTCCAGCCCGGAGAAGGTGGAGCAGGTCAAGGCCGCCTGCCAGGGGCTGCCCTACAACATCGAGGTGCGCCTCGTGGAGAACCGGGGGCGCGACGTCGGCCCCTTCCTCGTGGCATGGAAGGACGTCGTCCAGAACTACGACGTCATCTGCTACACGCACGACAAGAAGGTCACCCAGCTCTACCCGTACTCAGTGGGCGACGGCTTCGCCTACAAGTGCTTCGAGAACCTGCTGCCCACGCGCGACTTCGTCAAGAACGTCATCGCCACCTTCGATGCCGAACCGCGCCTGGGTTTCCTGGCTCCCACGCCGCCGAACCACGCTGACTACTTCCCGGTCTTCACCTTCGGCTGGGGACCGAACTTTGATCGCACCAAGGCGCTCCTGCGCGAGCTGGGTCTCGATGTCCCCCTCGACCCGGGCAAGGAACCCATCGCCCCGCTGGGCTCCATGTTCTGGTTCCGTCCCAAGGCCCTCAAGCCGCTGTTCGACCACGACTGGCAGTGGGAGGAGTTCCCGCCCGAGCCCTGCCCCATCGACGGGACCGTCATGCACGCCATCGAGCGCTCCCACGGCTACGTCGCCCAGGGGTCCGGCTACTTCTGCGGCTGGCTCTTCTCCGACTCCTTCGCCCGCATCGAGCTGACGAACCTGTCCTTCTACGTGCGTGACCTGACCTCCGCCGTCGGTGACCGCTTCGGTCTGGGCACGGAGATTCAGATGGTAGGGATGATCCGGGACAAGCGGACCACTCAACAGCGGATCAAGGGACGTGTGAGCCAGTGGGTTCCGCCGGCCCTCAAGGGACCGATGAGAGCGGCGTACCACAAGGCCCGAGGAATCGGTCGATGAGCGCGGCCGCAGCAGTGGTGCCCGCCGCGCAGCCGGCCGCACCCGCGCGCAAGAGGCCCAGGATCTTCTACCTGGACCTCATCCGGGCTCTGGCCACGCTGCTCATCGTCCTCACCCACTTCAACTTCCACCTGCGTGATCACGGAGGCGGGTACGTCCTGACCTTCCAGCCCTTCGGCATCTATGTGGGGGCCCTGGGCGTCTCGCTGTTCCTCATCATCTCCGGTGCGGCCCTGACCCTCACCTATCGGCGTCCGATCAAACTCAAGCGGTTCTACTGGAAACGCTTCCTCAACATCTATCCGATGTTCTGGACCGCTTGGACGCTGGGGACGTTCTACTTCTTCATCACCTACAACGGGCGACCGCCGAACGCCGCCCCGGCGAGGTCCTTCATCTTCACGCTGCTGGGGATCGACGGGCTCGCCGTGAACTTCCACTTCCGCACCATGTACCTGCTGGGCGAGTGGTTCCTCGGTTTCATTCTCCTGTACTACCTCGTCTTCCCACTGCTGCTGTGGGCCGTTGACCGCTTCCCGGTCGTCACCGGGGTCGTGCTCCTGGTGGCCTATGCCGCCACGATCATCATCATGCCGCGCTACTTCCCGGGGTATCCCTCGGCCATGATCCTCACGACCCGGCTCCCCGAGCTGGCCTTCGGCAGCTACTTCGTCCTCTACGTGCGCCGGGTCCACTGGGCCACTGTCATCCCCGCGGCGGGGGTCCTGGCCATCTCGGGGATGTTCCCCGAGGAGATCCCGGAGGATGTGGGCACCACGATCGTGGGGGTCTCCGCCTTCCTCATCCTCGTGGTCGCCGGACGCTACGTTGCGATCCAGCCGGTGCGGGCCTTCGTCAGCCTCATCGCCACGTACTCCTACCCGATCTTCCTCGTCCACCACGTGGTGATTTTCCAGATCATCCAGAAGGTCAACGTCATCGGGTTCTTCCCCATCCAGCGCTACATGCTGCTGGCCGCCGAGTGCGTCCTCATCTTCGCCCTGTCAGTGGCACTGGTGAAGGTCACCGACATCATCGTCGACTTCGTCACCAAGGCCTTCAAGGGCATGAGCTGGCGCCCCGAGGTCTCCGAGGCCGAACGCTGAGGCTCGTCTCCGATCCGCAGCAGTGGCGTGCGACCCTCCGGCGTGTCGAAGGCAACGGCATCCGCGGGCACGATCGGCTCCGGCAACGCTGAGAATAGTGCCAGGGCTACGGTGTACTGCGTGAGCACGTTCCGCTGTCCCGACTCGACTACCCAAGGGAGACCCTCGTGACCCGTACCTGCCTCGTGACAGGTGGTGCTGGATTCATCGGCTGCGCGATCTCGCGCGACCTGGCGGACGCCTTCGACCGCGTCGTGGCCCTGGACAACATGCACCCGCAGATCCACCCGTCCCAGGAGCGCCCCGTCGAGCTTGACGAGCGCGTGGAGCTGCGCCGCCTGGACGTGTGCCTCGCCGAGGGCTGGGACCGCCTCCTGGTCGAGGCCGCCCCGGATGTCATCGTCCACCTGGCCGCTGAGACCGGGACCGGCCAGTCCCTCACCGAGGCCTCCCGCCACGCCAGCGTCAACGTCGTCGGCACCACCCAGATGCTCGACGCCCTCGTACGCCACGAGGTCCGCCCCGACAAGATCGTCCTGGCCTCCTCCCGCGCCGTCTACGGCGAGGGTCGGTGGACCGACGCCGAAGGACGCACCTCCTACCCCGGCCAGCGCACCCACGCGATGCTCGAGGCCGGACAGTGGGACTTCGTGGGCCTGACCCCCGCGGTCCAGTCCTCCACCGCCGTCATGGCCTCCCCGGCCAACGTCTACGCCGCCACCAAGTTCTGCCAGGAGAACCTCGTGACCTCCTGGTGCGGCTCCTTCGGAGTCACCCCGGTGCTCTTCCGGCTCCAGAACGTCTACGGCCCCGGACAGTCCCTCATCAACCCCTACACCGGCATCGTCTCCCTCTTCGCCCGCCTGGCCAGGGCCGGCGAGTCCATCCCGGTCTACGAGGACGGCCAGATCGTGCGGGACTTCGTCTTCATCGACGACGTCGCCTCGGCCATCGTGGCCGGTGTCCTGCACTCACCGGCCGCCGTGCAGCCCTACGACATCGGCCTGGGGGAGCGGACCACCATCATGCAGGTCGCTCAGGTGATCGCCGAGCACTACGGCGCCCCTGCCCCGCACGTGACCGGCCAGTTCCGCGACGGCGATGTGCGTGCGGCCTGGGCGGACACCGCCCGCGCCCGCCAGGCGCTGGACTGGGAGCCCCGGGTCGGTGTCACCGAGGGCATCAACCGCCTGTGCGGCTGGATCGACGCCCAGGCGGACGCCTCCGCTGATACGTCCCCTGCCGGGACGTCCACGGCCGTGTCCACTGACACCGCGACGGAGGTGTGAGCCCATGACTCTCTCTCGACTTCTCCGCTCGGAGGAGGGGCGCCAGACGCTGGACCTCACCCTGCGCCTGACCCAGCGCTCGGTCTCCTCCGAGTTCAAGGGCACCACGCTGGGACGCCTGTGGTCCTTCATCAACCCCCTGGCCACGGTCGCCGTCTTCTCCCTCATCTTCGGCGTCGTCTTCCGCGGCGGCGTGGCACCGGGCCGCAACTCCGGCATCGACTCCTTCGCACTGTGGATCGGTATCGGGGTGCTCAGCTGGAACTTCATGTCCAGCGGCATCATGGCCTCCATGAACGCCCTCGTGGACAACTCGGGGCTGCTCACGAAGGTCTACTTCCCCCGTCAGGTCCTCATCTACTCCGCGGTGCTGTCCCTGACCGTCGACTTCGCCTTCGAGCTGCTCGTTCTGACCGTCATCGCCATGATCATGGGCGGCCCCGGGGTCCTCCTCATGCTTCCAGCGCTGCTTGTCGTCACCCTGCTGGCGGGCATGTTCGCCGTCGGGCTGGGACTCATCCTGTCCATCGCCACCGTCTACTTCCGGGACCTGGGCCACCTGTGGCAGATCTTCAACCAGATCTGGATGTACGCCTCCGGCGTCGTCTTCCCCCTGACTATGGTCAACAACGTCCAGAACGACCTGTTCGACAAGGGCTGGCAGATCAATGGCGAACCGATCCCACTCACCACGATCCTGCGTCTCAACCCGGCCGAGACCTTCCTCGAGGCCTTCCGGTCCTGCCTGTTCGAGTTCGCCCTGCCGTCACTGCCCGTCTCCCTGGCCTGCCTGCTGTGGTCCTCCGTCATGCTCGGCCTGGGTCTGACCTTCTTCCGCCGGCACTCGGCGAGCATCGTTGAGGAGCTCTGATACCCGAAGATGGCTGCATCAACCGGATCATCCGCGTCACCACTCGCCTCGTCGGCGCAGGCCGCTTCGGCAGCGTCCTCGCAGGCGCTCGCCGTGCGCATTGAGGACGTCTCCAAACGCTTCAGGATCTACCGCCACCGCAACCAGTCCCTCAAAGGGGCGGTCCTTCAACGCAGCCGCGGCGTCTACGAGGACTTCTGGGCCCTGAAGGACATCACCTTCGACATCCCGGAGGGCAAGACCTTCGGGCTCATGGGACACAACGGGTCCGGCAAGTCCACGCTGCTCAAGTGCATCGCCAAGATCCTGGCCCCCAACACGGGAACCATCACCGCCCGCGGACGCATGGCCGCCATGCTGGAGGTCGGCTCCGGCTTCCACCCCGAGCTCTCCGGAAGAGAGAACATCTTCCTCAACGGTGCCATCCTGGGGATGAGCCGCAAGGAGATCGAAGCCAAGTTCGACGACATCGTCGACTTCTCCGGGGTCGGCGAGTTCATCGACCAGCCGGTGAAGAACTACTCCTCGGGCATGTACGTGCGCCTGGGCTTCTCCGTGTCCATCCACGTCGAGCCGGAGATCCTCCTGGTCGACGAGGTCCTGGCCGTGGGCGACATGGAGTTCCAGGAGCGGTGCATGGACAAGTTCGCCGAGTTCCGGGAGGACGGCCGCACCGTCGTCGTCGTCTCCCACGGCCTGGAGCAGATGCGCACCTTCTGCGACGAGGTCGCCTGGCTCGACCACGGCAGGCTCAAGGAGGTCGGACCGGCCCCCGAGGTCATTGACAAGTACTCCGACGTCACCCACGGGGCCAAGAAGGTCAAGGACGGCATCGGTACCCGCTTCGGCAGCGGTGAGGCCCAGATCAGCCGCATCGAGCTGCTCGACCGCACCGGCACCTCGGTCAGTTCCATGCGCACGGGCGATGAGGCCACGATCCGCCTGCACTACCGCTGCCTGGAGACGATCGAGAAGCCCGTCTTCGGATGCTCCATCGATACCCGCGAGGGCATCTTCGCCTGGGGCCTGCATGGCCTCGACGACGGCTTCCAGCCTGAGAAGATCGAGCCGGGCGAGGGGACCGTGGACGTCTCCATCCCCGCGATGATGCTGCGGCCGGGCGCCTACCTCATCTCCGGGTCCATCCAGCCCTGGCATCTCTCCAGCGTCATCGACGCCTACCAGAAGGCCACCGCCTTCGACATCACCCCGGGGCCGCGCATGGAATCCGGGGGCCTGGTGGCCCTGGGCGCCCACTACGAGCGCATCACCCCGCCGCGCCCCATGGTCGACGTCGCCAAGCGGGACTGAGGCCCGGCGGGGCAGGCCGCTGTCAGCCCCGCCGGATCCTCTTGACCCCCTGGGCCACGGTGCGGAAGAAGGGCTTGACCGTGGCCTCGAGGTGGTCGATTCTCGCCTTGGTCTCGTGGATCTGAAGCAGGACGTGCCGGATCGAGCCGTGCAGGTCGCCGATGGTGAAGCGTAGGGAGGAGAGGGTGTCGTTGAGCTGCGCGATGGACTGGGTCAGATACGCGTTCTGGTGGTCCAGCTTCTCCTCGAGCCGGTGGTAGTACTCCGCCGAGACCAGCAGGAGGCCCAGGTTCTCAGGCTCAGCCGGGCCGCCCTGTGAGGAGGAGGCCTTCACGATGGCGTCACCCAGGGACAGACGCGTGTAGCGGTCCCGGATGGCGAGGTTGTCGGTTCGGTGGTTGACGGCGTCGACGACGATGGAGTTGCCCACCGATTCGTCGGTGGAGTCGCGGTGGTGCCAGTGCGCCAGCGGCTCACCGTCGATGAAGCCGACCGGGGAGGTCGCCAGCAGACGGAGGTTGAAGTCCCAGTCGGCCTGGGTCAGCAGGTTGCCGTCCCAGTGGCCGATGCGGTCGGCCACCTCACGGCGGATGAGCTGGGAGATCGGCGGGACGTAGTTGGCCACCATCGTGTCGATGAGGGTCCAGCTCTCCTTGTCCGGTGCCAGTATCCCCCGGTCGACCTCGGTCAGGCCCTCGTCGGTGACGGTTTCGGCCACGAGGTCGCAGCGTGTCGCCACGGCCCCGTGGCCGGGGTGCTCATCGAGATGGGCCACACAGGCTCCCAGGAAGCCGGGCTCCCAGGAGTCGTCGTCGTCATGGATGGCGAAGAACTCGCAGGAGGAGGCGGCCAAGCCGTCCTCCAGGGCGGCCTCGCGCCCGTGGGAGGTCTCGTTGGTGACGACGGTGGTGCGCTCCCGCAGCCACATCGGGGCACTCTCCAGAGCGCTCTCCACCGGCTCGGTGCTCCCGGCGTCGTTGACGATGACGAGCTCAAGGTCCTGAAAGGACTGTGCCCCGACCGACTGGACTGCTCGCTTGAGCATCAGGGGACGATTACGGGTACGGGTCACCACCGTGACTCGCGGGGCTCGTGCGGCTTGTCCAGCCATCTTCTGGGGTCCTCCTTGATCCTGCCATCGGCACCTGACGTGTCCGACCACGCTGCCGAAGGCTCGGGCCTCCGGCTATGTGTCGGTTCCGTAACTCTAGCGGGTGGGGCACGGCCGGCGCAGTCGGGTGCTGCAATCAGCGGCGCCTCGATCGCTTTGAGCGTCGTGATGAAGCGCCCCAGCGGCGACGCAGCTCGCCCGGCAGGCCGGCAACCGCCTGGGCGAGCCCGGTCAGCACCGGGCTGCGCCGTGGACCGCGCAGGCCGCGCACCAGCGTGCGGGCCAGGGCCTGCAGCACCACGCGGGTCGGGCTGTGGGCAGCGGCCACCAGGATCCGGTTGCGGGTGTTGACCCGGATGAACATCGGTGAGTCGGTGCCCGAGGAGGAGGCGTGCTCGTGGCGCACCACCGCCTCGCGCACGTAGACGACCCGCCACCCGTGCTCGTGCAGGCGCCAGGAGAGGTCCGTGTCCTCGTAGTACATGAACAGGTCCTCACGGAAGCCGCCTAGGGCCTGCCACGCCTCCCGCCGGATCGCGCAGGCACCGCCGCACAGGCCGAAGACCTGGCTGGGGGAGTGCTCCTGCTCGGCCGGCACCAGCCAGTCGCGGTCGTATCCGTTACCGGAGGCGTCCACGAGGTTGCCCGTGGAGTTGACCAGGACCTCGCCCTCGCCGCGGGCGGCGGCCTCGTCGCTGATCCGCGTCCACCTGCCGGTGCGCGGTGAGACCAGTGCGTCCTGGCCCGGGGCGGCCGGTTCCCATCGGCCGGCCAGCAGGATCCGCGCCGTCGCCGCGGCCGGGGCGGTTTCCGGCGTCGCCCGCGGCGAGGTCTTCTGGGCGGACGTGGTCGGTGTGGACGGTGCGGCCGGCGGTTCGCTCAGGGGCGCCAGGATCGCCTCGAGGAAGCCGGGTTCGGCCATCGCGTCGTTGTTGAGCAGGACGAGGACGTCCTCGCTCATGCCCTGGGCCCCGAGGTTGACGCCTGCGCCGAAGCCCAGGTTCCTGCTCGACCGGACCACCGTCAGACCCGCCCGGCTCAGGCGCTCGACCGAGTCGTCCCCGGAGGCGTTGTCGACGACGACGAGCGTGTCACCGCCCCCCAGCTGCGCGGTGATCGAGCGGGCCGCCCGGATCGTCAGCTCGGGCTGGCGCCAGTTGACGATGACGACGCGAGCGGTGGGCCGGCGCACGAGCTGCGTCACGCCACACCCCCGATGAGGGCGTTGTACACCTCTGTGTGTGCGGCGGCGCAGGTGTCCCAGGTGAAGGTCTGGGCGCGCTTGCGGCCCGCCCGAGCCAGCTCGTCGTGGGCCGGGCCGATCGCCTCGGCGAGCCGGTCCGCGATCTCGCGGGGCGAGGCGGGGTCGGCCAGCAGGCCGGCCTCCCCGGTCACCTCGGCCATGCAGGTTCCGGCGCTGGTGACCACCGGCGTCCCGTAGGCCATGGCCTCCAGGACCGGCAGGCCGAAGCCCTCCCAGATGGAGGGGAAGCAGAAGGCGCGCGCGCCGCAGTAGGCGGCCGCCAGCTCGTCGTCGTCGAGCCTGCCGGTGACGTGGACCCGGTCACCCAGGCGGGTGAGCAGCTCGCGCTCGACGGCGTCGTCGCCCCACCCGGCCGGACCGACCAGCACCAGGTCGAGGTCGTCGGCGTCGCCCTCATCGGTCAGGAGCGCGAAGGCCCGCAGCAGCCCCAGCAGGTTCTTGCGCGGTTCGCGTGTGCCGGTCCACAGGATGTAGTCGCGTGTGAGGCCTCGGGAGGTGCGCAAGCTCTCGATCTGCTCGTCACTGACGGTGCGGGTGCGCACCCCGTGCGGGATGACGTAGAGGCGGGCGGCGTCGATCCCGGCCGCGATGCAGTCGTCGGCCGTGGCCTGGGAGGGCACGATGATGGCGCTCGCCTCGGCGATGACGCGCTCCAGGGAGCGGCTGAAGTAGGCGTTGCCGCGCGGAGTGAAGTGCTCGGGAGCGCGCAGGAAGGCCAGGTCGTGCACGGTGACGGCCAGCGGCAGCGCGGTGGCGGGCAGGGCCCAGGTAGTGGCGTGGACGAGCTGGGCTCCGGGCAGGATGGACTCGGCGCGCGGCAGCCCCAGACGGTTCCAGGACTCGTACAGGGCGGTGCGCGGCAGGTGGGAGGAGCGCATCGGCATGGGCGGCAGGCCCACCTCCTGAGGCGAGGGGGCCGCCTGGTGGCGGGCGGTGATCCCGGCCACGGGTACCTGACGGGCGCGCAGAGCCTTGGCCAGCTCGACGATGTAGGTGCCCGAGCCCCCTGGGACGGGCTGCCACAGCTGCTCGACGACCATGCCCACCCGCGGTCCTCGGGGGTGGCCGGGGCGGCGGGGACGGCCGACGTCGGAGGCGGTGGGGCCCTGACCGCGCTTCGAACGGGAGGCGGGGGAGGGAGCCGAGGAGTGCGCCGGGCGGGAGTGGTCTGCGCTCATGCGCTCAGAGTACGGGGTGGCCGTGTGCGGCGCGGTAGCCTGCCCCCATGAAGGTTCTTCTTGATGCGACGGCGATCCCGGCTGATCTCGGAGGCGTGGGGCGCTACGTCGACGACCTCGTGCCCGAGCTCATCGCCTCCGGCGTCAACCTGGCCATGGCCGTCCAGCAGCGGGACGTGGCGCACTTCTCCGCCAAGGTGCCCCGCGCCCACCTCTTCCCGGTCTCGGAGTCCCTGGAGTCACGCGGCGCCCGACTGGCCTGGGAGCAGACGGGGCTGCCGGCCCTCATCCACCGGATCCGCCCCGACGTCCTCCACTCGCCCCACTACACCTTCCCGGCTCTGCACCAGGTGCCCGTGGTCGTCACGCTCCACGACGCGACCTTCTTCTCCCACCCGCAGGCGCACTCGTCCTTCAAGCAGAAGTTCTTCACCCGCGCCATCCGCCGGGCCGTGCGCGGGGCCGACGCGCTGATCGTCCCCTCCCTGGCCACTCGCGACGAGACCATCAGGTACGTCGGCGGTGACCCCGAGCGCTTCCACGTCGCGTATCACGGCGTGGATACCTCGGTGTTCCACCCGGTCGACGACGCCGAGCGGGCCCGGGTGGCCGCCTCCCTCGGTCTGGAGGGCAGGCGGTACATCGGCTTCCTGGGCACCCTCGAGCCGCGAAAGAACGTCCCCAACCTGGTGCGCGCCTGGACCGACGTCTTCCGCGACTCCGACGACGCCCCGGCCCTGGTGCTGGCCGGCGGGCCCGGCTGGGACGCGGACATCGAGCCCGCCCTGGCCGAGGTTCCGCCGCACCTGACCGTCCTGAGGCCCGGCTACCTGCCCCTGGAGGACCTGCCCGGGTTCCTGTCCGGCTGCGAGATCCTGGCCTACCCCTCCATCGGTGAGGGCTTCGGGCTGCCGGTGCTCGAGGCCATGGCCTGCGGAGCGGCCGTGCTCACCACCCGTGAGCTGAGCCTGCCGGAGGTCGGGGGAGACGCCGTCGCCTACTGCGGGTCGGATGCTCAGGCCATCGCCCGCGCCCTGGTGGTCCTCGACGCCGACTCCGAGCGGCGCCGCGCCCTGGGTGCCGCCGCAGTCGAGCGGGCCGACGAGTTCACCTGGAGGGCCTCCGCCCAGGCGCATGTCGAGGCCTACCGCGCCGCCATGGAACGGTAGCGCCTCACATTTCTTATCCGTTCGGTCGGTTATGCTCGGTGGTGTCGCCGCCACCGAACGGGGAAGCCTATGGACGCGTCACGTGAGCTTGATCCATCACGTGAGAAGAGCTCTGAAGAAGGTCACCGGGAGGAGACAGGAGCAGAGGGGAGCCGTCCTCGCCTCTCGTCTCCGGCCCTGGTCTCACTGTCCTCCCGGCTGCGATGGACCGCCCTGAGCGGGCTGTTCGCGCTCATCTCGGGGGTGCTCACGTACCGCTTCATGACGCGTCACCTGCCGCTGTCCGTCCTTGATGAGTTCCAGTACATCGACGCCGTCAACAAGGCCCAGGGATGGGATGTGGTCCTCACCGGCGACAAGACGGACCAGTACGCCCGGGTTCTGGCGGCCTGTCGCGGCGTGGGCTACGGCGACCCCCACACCCTTGTTCACCAGGGAGCCTGCGCGCCGTACGTCCCCGACTCCGACACCTTCATCTACGGCTACACCTCGGCCGACATCCATTCGCCGGCCTATTTCTTCCTCACCGGATGGATGTCCTGGCCGCTGCAGCGCTTCTTCCACCTGGAGCTCATCACGGCCGCCCGGCTGACAGGCGCCGTGTGGTTGTGGCTCGGCATGGTGGCCCTGGCCTGGATGCTGCGCCGGCTCGGAGCCCGTTGGGGGGTGGCGGTGGCACTGCCGATCGCCGTCGCCGCGATGCCCGGGTTCCGTTTGACGAACGCCTACGTCACCCCCGATGCCCTCAATCTCCTGGCGGGGACCCTCATTATCGCCTCCATGGTGCTCTACGTTCGGGGGGAGTGGGGGATCTGGCCCTTCATCGGGATATCGATCGTCTTCTCCTTCGTGAAGTTCCAGAACGTGTTCTGCGTGGTGGCGGCGCTGGTCTTCCTGGCCTGGTACACGGTCACCGTCCTCGTGCGGCGCCGGCTGCGGCGCCATGGCAACGATGAAGCGACCGACGATGAGAGCCGCTTGCGGCTGCCGCGTCTGGGGGAGGCGATCGCCCTGGTGGTCCTGCCGTTGGCGGGGTCGATGATCTGGATGGTGATCCGCGCCCATACGGTCGTCGCGGTCGTTGACCGGCCGCCGCTGGACCCGCCGGCGAATCTCGACGGGCTGACGGTCTTTTCCTCTCTGGACGATGCCTACCAGCTCGCCTTCGCCGGCACCGGATGGCCCGGAGTGAGTTCCCCCTGGTCGATCTTCCCCAACGTGCTCGTCGCCCTCCTCGTGGCCGGCGCCGTGGCCACCGCCATGTTCGACGTCAAGGCCACGGTCGTCGAGCGGGCCTTCGCGCGCTCGGCGCTGCTGTCCTGTACGGCGGTTGGCCCGATGACGATCCTGCTCTTCGCCATCGTCTTCGGCGCCAGCACGGGAGTCCTCAACCGCTATGTCATGGTGCTCATCCCGGTGCTCGCGGTGCCCCTGTGCGGCCGGCTCACCGGGAAGGTGGCTCAGGGGCTTCTCCTGGTCCTCGCCGTCAGTGCGTTCTACTACGCCGCTCACTTCGCCTACATCAACTGAGGCTGTCAGTAGCCTGCTCGTGTAGGCTTCACCGACGGAGCATTGTGAGACGTCGGCAGAATGACGCCCGGAGGAAAGGAAGAGTCGGCCAGTGAACGAGACCACGCCTGTGGGGAACGAGGAGACTTCCCTTCCGGGAACTGGGCGCGCAGACGGAAAGCAGCGCCTCCGCGTTCTCGTCACCGGTGCGAATGGGCAGTTGGGGCGTGCACTCATGACTCTGCTGCCGCAGGCGGGGTTCGAGCCCACCGGCGTCGACCTGCCGGAGGTTGACATCTCGGACTCGGCCGCCATGGCCGCCTGGGACTGGTCTGGTTACGACGTCGTCATCAACGCGGCCGCCTGGACCAACGTGGATGGCGCCGAGACCCCCGAGGGGCGCCGCCTGTCCTGGCGGGCCAACACCGTGGGGCCGCTCAACCTGGCTCGCGCCGCCACCCAGTACGGCCTGACCCTGGTGCATATCTCCACCGAGTACACCTTCGACGGCGCCGAGCCGGTCCACACCGAGGCGGAGACCCCCTCGCCGTTGGGCGTCTACGGTCAGTCCAAGGCCGCCGGTGACGCGGCGGTCAGCGTCTGCCCTCATCACCACCTGGTGCGCACCTCCTGGGTGGTGGGTGACGGCAAGAACTTCGTCAAGACGATGCTCTCGCTGGCCGAGCGCGGCATCACCCCGAGCGTTGTGGCCGACCAGACCGGCCGGCTCACCTTCGCCTCCGACCTGGCCGCCGGCATCATCCACCTGCTCTCCGTGGGAGCCGAGTTCGGTACCTACAACCTCTCCGGCGAAGGCCCGATCGTCTCCTGGGCCGATGTGGCCAAGCGCGTCTACGAGCGCGCCGGCCACAGCCCCGACGAGGTCACCCCGGTCACCACCGAGGAGTACTACGCCGGGCAGGAGGGGATCGCGCCGCGCCCGCTCAGCTCGGCCCTGGACCTGTCCAAGATCAAGGCCACCGGCTTCGCCCCCGCCGACTCCATGGAGCGGCTCGAGGACTACCTCAGCGAGCTGTTGGCGTAGGCTGCCGGCCGAGCCGGGTTGTGAATGGGCTGAGGGACGGCCGCGTATAGTTGTCTCAGTTGGTAGGTACGAGGAGTGTCGTAGGTTTCATGACCACCGTTCAGCACGATTCCCTGGCGATCATGCCGGCCTGGAACGAGGCAGCTGTTATCGGCTCCGTCATCGAGGAGGTTCGATGCGTCGCCGGGGACAAGGTCGATGTCCTCGTCGTCTCCGACGGGTCGACCGACGCCACCGCTCAGATCGCCCGCGATGCCGGCGCAGCCGTCCTCGAGCTGCCCCTGAACCTCGGGGTCGGGGGAGCGATGCGTGCCGGCTACCTCTACGCGGAACGTCACGGCTACCGCCGCGCCATCCAGCTCGACGCCGACGGGCAGCACGACCCCGCTGAGATCGACACCCTCTTCGCCGCGGCCGAGGCCGAGGATGCCGATCTGGTCATCGGTGCCCGATTCGCAGGCAAGGGGGACTACAAGGTGCGCGGCCCCCGCCAGTGGGCGATGAAGCTCCTGTCCGTCATCCTCTCGCAGGTCTGCGGCACCCGGCTGACGGACACGACCTCCGGATTCAAGCTCGCCAACCGTCGCACCATCCACCTCTTCGCCCATGACTACCCGGCCGAGTACCTCGGTGACACCATCGAGGCACTGGTCATTGCCAAACGTTCAGGCCTGCGCATTCGACAGGCCGCCGTCGTCATGCGCCCGCGAGCCGGAGGATCCCCGTCCCACAGCCCAATCAAGGCTGCGCGGTTCCTCATCCGGGCCTTTCTTGCCCTGGGGGTGGCGCTGACCCGGCCGAGCTCGCAGTTCCAGACGACAGAGGTCAGGGAGGTCCAGGGATGACGAGTACCTACTGGCTGGGAGTCATCTTCGCCTTCATCGTCCTGCTCGGCATCTTCTTCAGGATGCGTAACCAGGGGATGAAGGAGCGCTATGCCACATGGTGGCTGGTCATCGCGATCGCGGTGGCGGTCATCTCGGTCTTCCCCAGTGTCCTGGAAGGCGCGGCCCACCTCGTGGGCGTCAAGGTCCCGCTGAATCTTGCCTTCTTCCTCGCCGGGGTTGTCATGCTCCTGCTCTCGCTCCGATTCAGTGTTGACCTGTCGCAGTCTGACGAGGAGCGGCGCCGGCTCGCCGAGGAGATCGCCTTTCTGCGAGCGGAGATTGACTTGCTGAAGTCCGAATCCAGGACCCGCCGCGAGGATTAACCAACCGATCCATCCTGATAGAGAACCACCGATGAGCTACGACATTGTTGTCGTCGGTTCTGGCCTGTTCGGCCTGACCGTTGCAGAGCGCTGCGCCAATGAACTGGGCCTGTCCGTCCTGATTCTGGAGCGCCGTCCCCATATCGGCGGAAACGCCTACTCCGAGGCGGATCCCCTCACGGGCATCGAGGTCCACAAGTACGGCGCCCATCTCTTCCACACCTCGAATGAACGCGTGTGGAGCTACGTCAACCGCTTCACTTCCTTCACCCCCTACGTCCATCACGTGTACACGAACCACGACGGCGTCGTGTACCCGATGCCGATCAACCTGGCGACGATCAACCAGTTCTTCTCCTCGGCTTACTCCCCGGACGAGGCGCGTGCCCTCGTCGCGCAGCAGGCCGGTGAGCTGGCCGGTAAGGACCCGGAGAACCTCAACGACAAGGGCATCTCCCTCATCGGCCGGCCGCTGTACGAGGCCTTCATCAAGGAGTACACCGGTAAGCAGTGGCAGACGGATCCCAAGGACCTGCCCGCCTCGATCATCTCCCGCCTCCCGGTGCGCTACACCTACGACAACAGGTACTTCAACGACACCTACGAGGGTCTGCCGGTCGACGGTTACACGGCGTGGCTGGAGAAGATGGCGGACAGCCCCGTGATCGACGTGCGCCTCGGCACGGACTTCTTCGACACCGCCCAGCCCTACCACCGGGACGCCCTCAGAGGGCGGGTCCCCGTCGTCTACACCGGGCCGGTCGACCGCTACTTCGACTACTCGTTGGGGGCGCTGTCCTGGCGGACGATCGACCTGAAGGTCGAGTACCCGCAGACTGGCGATTTCCAGGGTACGAGCGTCATGAACTACCCGGATGCCGATGTCGCCTACACGCGCATCATTGAGCCTCGGCACTTCCACCCCGAGCGTGACTACCCCACGGACCGAACCGTCATCATGAAGGAGTACTCGCGTTTCGCCGGTGAGGGAGACGAGCCCTACTATCCGGTCAATGCCCCGCAGGACCGGGAGATGCTCCTGGCCTACCGAGAGCTCGTCGCCCAGGAGGAGGGGGTCTTCTTCGGCGGGCGTCTGGGAACCTACCAGTACCTGGATATGCACATGGCGATCGGAGCGGCCCTGTCCATGGTGGACAATATTCTTGCGCCGCTTTTCAGTCCCGGGACTGAGAAGCAGTCATGAGGTGATGAAGTATATGTCTGGCCGATAAGGAGTATCGGTCTGTTTGTGACACGTGATGGCGTCATGTTAATGTGATGTCGCCAAAATCCCTGTGTCTGAGAAAGGGATCCTGTGACTGTTGATATTCTGCTCCCCTTCTATGGTGATGTCGCCATGATGAAGGAGGCTGTCCGTAGTGTGTTGCGTCAGGAAAATCCCCATTGGCGACTGATCGTCGTCGACGACGGGTATCCTGACGACTCGATTCCAGGATGGTTCGAGTCTCTTGGCGACTCCCGCATTACTTACGAGCGTAAGGAGAAGAATCTTGGCGCCAACGCCAACTACCGCAAGTGCCTCACATTTGTGGAGAACCCGCTGGTTCAGGTGATGGGGGCTGACGACGTCATGCTCCCGAACTACGTCGACTGGCTCGTTGATGCCGCGAAACGGTCTCCGAAGGCCGGTGTGTTCCAGCCAGGCGTCGTGGTGATCGACGAGGTCGGCGCGCAGTCCAACACCCTGGTGGAGAAGGTCAAGCGCTTCTACATGCCTCGCGGCAAGGAGGCCCAGCTGCTGATCGGCGAGCGGTTCGCGGTCTCGGTCCTCAGGGGCGACTGGCTCTACTTCCCTTCACTGGCCTGGCGCGCCGAGACCATCCTGAGCATCGGCTTCCGTGAGGGCTACGACGTCGTCCAGGACCTCGCCCTCGTGTGCGACGTGGCCATGAGCGGGCGGGGTCTGCTCTACGACCCCACGCTCGCCTTCATGTACCGGCGCCACTCCGGCTCCGACTCCTCCTGGCGTGCTCTGGAGGGGACGCGCTTCAGTGAGGAACGCCGCTTCTTCCTCCAGATGGCCTCCGAGATGCAGGCGCGCGGCTGGCGCAGGGCCGCCCGGGTCTCGCGGCTGCACGTCTCCTCGCGGCTGCACGCGGGTTCTCTCCTGCCGCGGGCGCTGCGTGTGAACAATCGAACAGGAGTGCGGAATCTGGCTTACCACATCGTAAGGTAACTCTGTGAAGCACCTTGACGCCGCGGCGACCCTTGAGACCAGTGCCGCGACCGACGCGAGTCATGACACAGGCGAAATGGTCGAGCCTCAGGAACCCGTTGATTCAGAGGAGCTGGATGAGGGGTCTGCCCAGTCCGACGTCGATAGCGGACATGGCGCTGACGCCGAGCCGGTAGCAGGGTCCTCGTCTAAGCAGGTGCGTGCCTCCTCCCTGTCCGCTGCCCAGATGGCCGACCTCCGCTCCGCCACCGAGGGGAGGGTGACGCGTAGTTGGCTGACGCGCTGGCTGGTCACGGCTGAGCGGCTCACCCCTCGTCAGGTGTTCTGGCTGGCTTTCGGGGTTCTGTTCGTCCTGATGTCAGCGTGGGCGTTCTATGTGCCAGCCATGTCTGCGGCCGACGAGCCGGCGCACATGTGGAAAGCAGTCGCCACTGTTCGTGGCCAGGTCGTCAACCCGGAAATCCTCGGGACGCGGGAAGTCCTCATCCCCGAGATGTACGGCGACTCCGACGATTTCATGTGCAATGCCTTCCATCCGGAGTTGCCGGCGTCGATCTGTGACACCTCCAAGGTCTTCACGCAGGAGACGCCTGACGGAACCCATCGGCTCGTATCGCCGGCGGCGCTCTACAACCCGCTCTACTACGGGATCGTCGGATGGCCGTCCCTGCTGCCGGACAACCTCATCAACATCTATCTCATGCGTCTCATCAGCGCGACGATCTCGGCGCTGTTCTTCGCTCTGGGGTTCCGTGCGCTGCGGCAGGCCGAGATCCCTGCACTGGGGATGATCGCCGCGACTGCCGTCGTCACGCCGTCGGCCGTGTTCCTGTGCAGCGTCATCAACCCTCAGGCCCTGGAGATCAGCGCCGCTTTCGCCTTGTGGTGTCAGCTTCTCCTGGTCATTCGGAGGCCGGATCCCACCTTGCTCGGGCGGCGGATGTGGCTTCTGGCATTCATTACCGTCATGTTCGCCAACTCCCGCGGGCTGTCCCCCTTCTTCCTCGCGCTCATCGTCATCAGCTGCGTCGCCCTCCAGCCGTGGCGATTCACCTGGCGGGTCATCAGGGATCGCCGTTCGTGGCTGCCCATCGTGGTCGCCTTCGTGGGATCGGTGGCCGCCTCCGCCTGGGTGCTGGTCACCAATGGGCTGGAGGGGGGAGGTGGCCCTGACGCTGCTCCGGAGCTCACTTTCCGCTACGTGTTCAAGTGGACATTATATTCCTCGGATACTTACATCCAGCAGATTGTGGGAACTTTCGGATGGATGGACACGATTATGCCCATATGGTGGGCCATCATGTTCTCCGTCGCCTTCGTCGCCTCGATGCTGCTGCTGTGGACCGTGGGTTCCTGGCGTGAACGGATCGTGGCTCTGGGGACCGGTCTTATCTTCTGCGTGCTGGTGCCCGCGGTGCTTCACGGGAGGGAGGCCCGGGTCATCGGCTGGATGTGGCAGGGGAGGTACATCTTTCCCGTCCTCATCGGTCTGCCCGTACTCGTAGCCTTTGTACTGCAGGCCCGCTTGGCTCACCGCCGAATCCCGATCGGTCGCCGTCTGCTCCTGTCCTGGACGCTGCTGTTCGTCGTGACACACGTCGCTGGCCTCATCATCACGATGCATCGTTACATCAACGGTATCTACGGCTCTTGGCGCTACATCACTAAGGACTCCTGGCTCCCGCCGGTTCCGCTGTGGGGAGCCGGCGTAGCCATGGTGCTCTTCGTCGTCGGCATGGTGATCCTCCTGGTACGCATGGTCCCACCTGACGATCTTCGTCAGGACGGTCTCACAGCCGATGGGGATGCCTCGAACGTCGACGTCGAGAATGAGGTCGAGGGCGAGCGCACAGGCCCGCGCAGCCCTTCCCTGCCCGAATCCCGAACTGAGATGCAGCCGGCTTGAGCCGGCTCGCACCTGTGGCACAATCGCCTGCGGGTCCGCCGGAAGGCCGACGTCATCTTGGCTGAGAA
>CAUVMS010000004.1:0-54034 GCA_963552815.1 uncultured Actinomyces sp.
CACAACGGCATCGAGTACGCCGACATGCAGCTCATCGCCGAGGCCTACGACCTGCTGCGCCACGTCGGTGGGTTCACGGTTCCCGAGATCGCCGAGGTCTTCCGCTCCTGGAAGGACTCCGAGCTCGACTCCTACCTCATCGACATCACCACCGAGGTCCTCTCCCACACCGACGCCGCGACCGGCGGCCCGTTCGTCGACGTCGTCGTGGACGCAGCAGGACAGAAGGGCACCGGGGTGTGGACCACCCAGACGGCCCTCGAGCTGGGAGTGGCCGTGCCCGCCATCGCCGAGGCCACCTTCGCTCGAGCCGTCTCCTCGGCCAGCGCGGCGCGAGCCGCCGTCCAGGCCGCAGACATCGCCCCGGGAACCTCGATTCCGACCCTGGACGGCTCCGAGGAACGGCGTGCCTTCGTCGACGCCGTCAGGCAGGCCCTCTACGGTTCCAAGATCGCCGCTTACGCCCAGGGCTTCGACGAGATCGCCACCGCCTCGGCCCAGTTTGGCTGGACCATCGACCTGGGGGCTATGGCTCGCATCTGGCGGGGCGGCTGCATCATCCGGGCCCGCTTCCTGGATGACATCACCCGCGCCTACGACGAGAACCCGAACCTGCCCAGCCTCCTGACGGCACCGGTCTTCGCCTCGTCCCTGGCCACGGTGCTACCCGCCTGGCGCCAGGTCGTGGCCACCTCCGCCACCGCCGGTGTTCCGGCCCCGGCCTTCGCCTCCTCCCTGGCCTACGTCGACCAGCTGCGCTCATCGTGCCTGCCTGCAGCCCTCATCCAGGGTCAGCGCGACTTCTTCGGATCGCACACCTACCACCGCACCGACGACGTCGAGGGCGTTTACCACACGCTGTGGGCCACGCCCGAGCGCACCGAGGAGAAGTGGAGCTGAGGCCGAACGCTCCGTTGCCCGCCCCGTCTGCCGCTGGATCACCGCACATGGAGACTACTGCGACTACTGCGACTACTGCGACTACTGCGCCCGCTCGCTCGGACAGCCCCACGAACCTGCGCCACGAGGAGGCCGCCTGGCGGGCCTCGGTGTGCCGGGTGCCCACCAGCCATGTGGCGATCGACGTCACCACGGCCGTCGACCCTCACGAGACGACTTTCAGCGTCCGCTGCCTGATGCGTCTGCTCATCAGCCAGCCCGCTGAAGGCCTGTGGGTGGACTTCGTGGGGCACGCGGTCGACTCGCTCAGTATCAACGGCCAGTTGGTCCCGGTGACCTGGGACGGAGCCCGCATCGCTCTGCCCGTCCTTGAGCCGGGCGAGCACACGGTGGAGGTCCGGGCGTGTGGCCTGTACTCCAACTCGGGCCAGGGACTGCACCGCTTCCACGACCCGGTTGACGGCGCCACCTACCTCTACACCCACTTCGAGCCTTCCGACGCACGTCGTGCCTGGCCGATCATGGAGCAGCCGGACCTCAAGACACGGTTCTCGCTGGAGGTCACCCACCCGCGCGGCTGGACGGTCATGTCCAACACGTGCCCGGCGGCGGGCAGCTCGAGCGCCTCGACCGGCACCGGCAGCGGCTATGAGGTGACCTCCTTCGCCACCTCCAAGCCCCTGCCCACCTACCTCACTGCGCTGGCCGCCGGCCCCTGGCACCGGGTGACGGGCCAGTGGAGCTCCCCGAGCCGCCAGGGCCTGACGATTCCACTGTCCTGGTCCTGCCGGGCCAGCCTGGCCGACCACCTCGACGCCGCCGAGCTCCTCGACGTCACCCGCGCCGGCCTGGACCTCTACGACGGCGCCTACAGCTACGGCTTCCCCTGGGACTCCTACGACAGCGTGCTCGTCCCCGAGTACAACCTGGGCGCCATGGAGAACCCCGGCTGTGTCACCTTCAACGAGGACCTCTACCTCTTCCGCGGGGCGGTCACCCGCTCCCAGCGGGCGGGGAGGGCCAACACCATCCTCCACGAGATGTGCCACATGTGGTTCGGTGACCTCGTCACCCCCACCTGGTGGGAGGACACCTGGCTCAAGGAGTCCTTCGCCGACCACCAGGGCACCTGGGCCGAGGCCGAGGCGGCCGGATACACAGAGGCGTGGGTGAGCTTTGCCTCCACCCGCAAGGCCTGGGCCTACCTGGAGGACTCCCGACCGGCCACCACCCATCCCATCGTGGCACTGGTCGACGACGTCGAGGCCGCTCGCCAGGCCTTCGACGGCATCACCTACGCCAAGGGGGCCGCCGTTCTCAAGCAGCTCGTCGCTCACGTGGGCCAGGACGCCTTCCTCGAGGCCTCAGGGAGGCTCTTCGAGCGCAGGGCCTACGGTAACGCCGCTCTGGAGGACTTCCTGGAGGTGCTCTCGCAGGTCTCGGGCCGCGACATGCACGACTGGGCTCGAGCCTGGCTCCACACCGCGGGCCCCTCCGTCATCAGCGACGAGCTGGTCGTCGACGAGGGGCGGATCGTGTCGCTGACTCTTCGCCAGGAGGGCACCGACCTGGCCACCGGCGAGCCGGTGCTGCGTCCGCACACGCTCGTCGTCGGCCTGTACTCCTTCGACGACAGCGGCGCGCTGGTGCGCACCCACCGACTGCCGGCCACGCTGGAGGATGAGCAGCTCGAGATCGCCGAGGCGGTGGGGCTGCCCGCCCCTGACGTCGTCCTGGTCAACGACGAGGACCTCACCTACGCCGTCGTGCGTCCCGACGAGGCCTCCCTGTCGCGTCTGACAGCCTCCCTCGGGGCGGTCCGCGACCCCATGGCCCGAGCCCTGGCCTGGTCGATGCTGCACAACCTTCTGCGGGACGCAAGGATCGGTGCGCCACTGTTCGTGGAGACCGTCCTGGCGCACGCCGACGACGATACCGAGCCGGGCACCCTGTCCACGCTGCTGAACCAGGCACTGCGCGCCGCCTGCCGGTACACCGGGCCGAGTGCACGGCGGCTGGTCCTGGACCGGCTCGTCGCAGACGACCTGGAGATCCCGGAGGCCTCCGAACCCGTCAGCGGACACGGCGGCTGGGGCAGGCTTCGTGATGCTGCGCCAGGATCGGACTCCCAGCTCGTGCGCGCCCGCGCATGGCTGGAGGCCGCGGGGCAGGCGGGGCTGCTCGGTGAGGAGCCGAAAGCACAGGCCGTCGCCCGCATCCGCCGACTCCTGGACGGCGGTCTGCCCGGCCTGGAGCTGGACGCCGACCTGAGATGGCGGGCGCTGACGGCCATGGCACGACTGGACGCCGTTGGCCCCGGCGAGCTCGAGGCCCAACGGAAGGCGGACCCGACAGCCAGCGGCATCACCCACCACCTGAGGGCCTCCAGCTCACTGCCCCTCCCCGGGCTCAAGGCAGAGGTGTTCGATCGGCTCCTGACCGACACGGCTCTGAGCAACGACCATGTCGATGCCCTCATCGCCGGCTTCGCCGTCGACGCGCACCGTGAGCTGACAGCCTCGTTCACCGCCCGCTACCTCCAGGAGCTCGAAGGAATCTGGTCCGGTCGCCGGCAGGAGATCGCCACCCGGCTGGTAACGGGGCTGTTCCCCGGATGCGGGGGCGAGGCCGACGCCCGGGTAGTCGAGGACTGGCTCTCCTCCCACCCCGAGGCCCCGCAGGCCCTGCGGCGCCTCGTCCTCAAGAGTCTCGACGACCTTCACCGGGCCCTTGCTGCGTGTCGCGTGTCCTCGACGCCTCCCCACGGCCCAGGCTGCTGACCGCCAGATCGAGCCCACTGCCGAGGCCACTTCTGAGACCTTTGTCCTAACCTGAGCAACATCAGTGAAGCGCCGGCACCCTTCCGAGGTCCTCCAGTGGTGCTCCCGATCACCTCACGGAGTTGGCTGAGGGCGGACGCCGGGTAGACTTCCTGCTATTCAGGGCGAGCCACGTCGTGATGTTGACTCGACGTTAGTGCAACGAACGGTATGGTGGTGCTTGAGGCGGCGCACCGGGCGCCGCAACGAACTGAGGGGCAGGAATAATGTCGAGCAGTCCGATCGAGCAGGATCCCTCCTCCACCCAGACCTTCGGGGTTGCTGATGTCGTAGGCTCAGTCGACTCCCCGGTGGTGGGGCTGAGTCAGCAGGACGCTGCCGCGATCGCTGCCCTACCGTCGGGAACGGCGCTTCTCCTCGTCCATCACGGGCCGACCACCGGTGCGCGGTTCCTGCTGGACGCCGCCGAGACAACCGTGGGCCGCCACCCGCGTGCCGACATCTTCCTCGATGACGTCACCGTCTCCAGGAAGCATGCCGTCTTCTCCTCCCTGCCCGACGGGGGCTACGGAGTGCGTGACTCCGGCTCACTCAACGGCACCTACGTCAACCGCACGCGCGTGGAGCAGGTGGCTCTTCGCCCCGGTGACGAGGTTCAGATCGGTAAGTACCGGATGACCTACCACCCCGGCCCCCAGGGCGGAGCCGCGTCTCGGTGAGCGCAGCAACCGCACGAAGCAAGAAGAGAGCCGCCCCCTCCTCCTTGCTTGAGGCCTCTGAGCGCCCGGCCGGTGGTAGCTGGCCCCGCGGCATCTCCCGCGAGCCGATGATGAAGATCGGGCAGGTCGTTGATCTCCTCAAGGTGGAGTTCCCGGCGCTTTCGATCTCCAAGGTCCGTTACCTCGAGGGGGAGGGGCTCATCAGCCCCCATCGTGTCGGCAACGGCTACCGCCGCTACTCGCAGGCGGATCTGGAGCGTCTGCGCTACGCCCTGGCGGTGCAGCGCGACGAGTACCTCCCCCTGCACGTCATTCGCGACCGTCTGGCGAGCCTGGATGCCGACATCGAGGCCCCCGCGCCGCAGCCGGTCGCCCGGGTGGTCGCCCGCGACGGGCAGATCGTCGACGACGGGCCCATGGACCTGGAGGCGCTCCTGACGCATTCAGGTGCTAGTGAGTCCCAGATCGAGGAGCTCGTCGCCGTCGGGCTCATCAGCCCCGACGTTCGGGGGCGCTACAGTCAGCAGAACCTGAGAACCGTGCGCCTGGCCATGGAGATCACCCGTAAGGGCGTCCCGCTGCGCAACCTGCGTGCGGTACGGGCCTCCGCCGAGCGTGAGGCGGACACGATCGACCAGGCCGTGGCTCCGCGTCGCTCTCGGTCCCGTACCGCCGGCGAGGAGACGGCTCGAGAGCTGGCCGAGCTCGTCGCCGACCTGCACACGATCCTGCTGCGCCGCGCCGTCGAGGCTCTGGACTGACAGCCCTCGACGACGGACTCCGGAGCCGGCCCCCGATACGGCAGGCTGCGCCGACGAAAGTCAGCGCCAGCCGCAGGCGCGTTCCTGGGACAGGGGCGGGCGCCTCCCCGTAAGGTTGGAACGTGCCATTGATGCAGTTGGTGGGCGTCAGGTCCACCAATCCTGATGACGGCCTGGTCGCTGTCCTCGTGGAGGACGGAGGACCGGCGGTGCTGGCGATCCCGGTGACTGCCCACGAAGGGCTGGTCCTCCACGCGCACGGTTCCGATCGATCGCCGTCCTGGCCGAGGCTTCTAGACGACGTCATCAAGGCCCTGGGCGGGAGTATCAGGCGCATTGAGCTCGACATCGATGATGACGCACGCATCATCGCCAGGATCGTGGTGAAAGCGTCTGCCCATACGGACACGGGGACGGCGGTTCCCTGCACTCCGGGGGAGGGGCTTCTCCTGAGCGGTTACCACCGGCTCCCGGTACACGCCACCAGCTCACTGACACGGCTGAGGGCCGTTGACCTCAGTGACGACCACGGAGCCGAACAGCTCAAGCAGTGGCGGAGAATGCTGTCCGCGACCAATGACCTCACCGGCGACACGCGGGACTGATGTGGCTCATGTGACTGAAGTTGTGATCTGTGGCACGACTGCTCACTGGTGGGCAGTTGAGGTGATGGCGTTATGACGGGGAATAGCTGCTGTTTGGGCGGGAATGCTCGACCTCACCTAAAGATTCATGCCTGACGGCACATCAAGACGGGGTGTGCCCTTCGTTGAGCATCGCTCCAACTGGCCCTATCGTGGAGTCGTGGACGCACGAAGCGAGCCGCCGCGCCACCTTCAGGCGCGTTCCCTTCCGGTGACAGGAGCAGCCCGTGAGCATGAATGAAGCCAGCGCGATAGCAAGGCCTCAGCGTACTCAGGGCATGCTGTTCGGAGACCCGCTTCCGCAGCTCGACGCCGACTCGGGTTACCGAGGTCCGGTGGCCTGCCGTGCCGCAGGCATTACCTATCGTCAGCTCGACTACTGGGCCCGTACGGGGCTCGTTGAGCCCTCGATCCGCAGCGCCAAGGGCTCGGGCTCCCAGCGCCTCTACTCGTTCCGCGACATCCTGGTCCTCAAGGTCGTCAAGCGGCTTCTGGACACCGGGGTCTCCCTGCAGCAGATCCGTACGGCGGTCGGCGCCCTGCACGCCCGAGGGGTGGAGGACCTGGCCTCCATCACCCTGATGAGCGACGGTGCCTCGGTCTATGAGTGCACCTCCGCCGATGAGGTCGTGGACCTCGTCGCCGGCGGCCAGGGTGTTTTCGGTATCGCAGTAGGGCGGGTGTGGCACGAGGTCGAGGGCGCACTGGCTGACCTGCCGGTCGACCACGCTCAGGCGCTCGGGACGCCTCTCGTTGAGGACGAGCTGGCCAAGCGCCGTGCGGCTAAACGGCAGCAGGCCATCTGAGTCCAGGACGAATGCCGGCAGAGGCTGTGCTCACCGAGGCTGGAACCGTGCTCACGGTTCCAGCCTCACGCGTACTCTGAACCTGGTAACCACACGATGACAGGACAACGCACTGTTCTGACGCTGCACAGACAACAGGAGGGAACATGACCCCAGTACCGACCCGTACACTCGCCGATCTCCAGGTCAGTCCCATCGGTCTGGGAGGAAACGTCTTCGGCTGGACGGCGGACGATGCCGCCTCCTTCCAGGTGCTCGACTCCTACCTGGATGCCGGCGGAAACCTCATCGACACCGCTGACGGGTACTCCTACTGGGCGCCGGGCAACGCCGGAGGCGAGTCGGAGACCATCATCGGAGACTGGCTGGCCTCGCGGCCCGTACGGGATCGCATCGTGCTGGCGACGAAGGTCTCCACCAAGCCCGGCCGGCTCGGCCTGAGCGCAGACAACATCCGCCTGGCCCTGGCCGAGTCTCTGAATCGGCTGCGCACCAACGTCATCGACATCTACTACGCCCACTTCGATGACGAGTCCACCCCGCTCGAGGAGACCGTGACAGCTTTTGAGACGGCCCGTCAGGCCGGCAGGATCCGTCA
The DNA here is from genome assembly GCA_963552815.1 of uncultured Actinomyces sp. Taxonomy (GTDB): domain Bacteria; phylum Actinomycetota; class Actinomycetes; order Actinomycetales; family Actinomycetaceae; genus Actinomyces. Next base: position 7,209 of record CAUVMS010000004.1, read on the forward strand.
CGTAGGACTGTCCAACTACACACCGCAGCGCATCCGGCAGTGGTTCTCCATTGCCGACGCCCATGGGTACGCCCGCCCCATCGTCCTGCAGCCTCACTACAACCTTCTCCACCGCGACGACGTCGAGGGCCCCGGCGGTCGGGGCCAGGTGGCGGCTGAGCTCGGCATGGGGCTCATGCCGTACTTCGCCCTGGCCGCCGGGTTCCTCACGGGCAAGTACCGCAGGGGCGAGGTCGTTGACGGCGATCGCGCCGGTATGGTCGCTGACTACCGGCGTCCGGAGTGCTACGACGTCGTTGACGCCGTCACTCGGGTCGCTGAGGCCCAAGGGGTGGAGCCGGCCGCCGTGGCGCTGGCCTGGCTGCGCGACCGGCCCGGCGTCACCGCTCCGCTGGCGTCAGCGCGCAACCTGACCCAGCTGAGGCCGATCGTGGACGCCATGAGTCTAGAGCTCAGCGACGAGGAGACCCGGGCTCTCACCCGGGTCTCCGATGCCGCGCGCTCCTGACCGCACGGCCCTGCCGCGTCCTGGTCGGTTGCGGCCCGAGCGGAACTACTCGGTGCGCCGGCCCAGGACATAGCGGCGGCTGTACCCGTCGGAGAGGTCAGTGATGGTGACCCGCACCAGGCCGGCCTCATCGATGCGGTAGTGCTCCTGGATCCGTGGGCCGTGGTCTCGCCGCTCCACGGCACGGGTACGCAGCTCCTGGTCGCCCACATCTCTCAGGGACGCCTCGAAGGGGAAGACGATGTCCTGGTAAGGAGCGATCTCGCCGCGTGGTTCACCGGAGTCGTCCACGTCGGCGCACTCCACGAAGCGGTACCAGCCGATGTTGTGGGCGGCGTCGTACTCGCGGGTCAGGACGGTACCCTCCCGGCCGCCGGGGGAGGCCTGCACGGACTCCGGGCTGAGGATCGCGTCGAAGGTGAGCCTGTGGCCGCCGTCGGCCTCACGGAAGACGCCGAACCCGCGCGAGAGCCGGTCGGTGAGGTCGTAGTCACTGGTGCGGTCCGCCGCGATCGCCAGGCCGATGGCAGTGGATGCTCCGGGGTAGGGGGAGCGGTGGACCCGGCGGCCGAAGCGCTCGCGCAGGAGACGAGGAACCAGCGGAAGACCGGAGGCGCCGCCGACCAGGTAGACACCCGCGATGTCGGTCAGGTCCGGGCTGCCGTCGTCGAGCCTGCCGACCAGCGGAGCCATCGTGGCCAGGGAGCGCTCGATGAGCGGCGTGCAGGCCTCGTACAGGTCGGGCACGGGCAGGACGATGTCCTGGCCTCGTAGGACGATGAGTACCCGGCGGCTCTGGGGGGTCAGGTGCTCCTTGGCGTCCCGGCACTGGTCCAGCAGCTCATCGAGATCGGAGGGGGAGAGGTCCTCCTCCGCGACACCGGCCTTGTTCAGCACCATCGTCGCCATGAGCAGGTCAACGTCATCACCGCCCAGGTGGCCCAGACCATGAGAGGCCAGGACCTCGTGCGAGGTCCCGACGACATCGACCAGCGAGGTGTCGAAGGTGCCTCCTCCCAGGTCGTAGACCAGGACCCGGGTGCGCCTGGAGGAGACGGTTCTCGCCTTGCGGTGCGTGTACTCGAAACCGGCGGCACTGGGTTCGTTGAGCATCGCGGCGACGCAGAAACCGGCTGCCTGGAAGGCCTCGAGTGTCAGCAGCCGCTGGGCCCCGTAGGCGTGGGCGGGCACGGCAACGACCGCCCGGGCACGACTGATGTCAACCTCCCGCTTCGACAGCTCAGCTCGCAGGTGGCGCAGATAGCTCGTGAGAACCTCCAAGACCGAGAAGACCTGACCACCTAGGCTCACCGGGGTGGAGGCCGTCAGCGTGGGGGAGGCCAGGACCCGTTTGAGGCTGCGCAGCAACGGTGCGCCCTGGTGAGCGGCCTGTCTCGCCGCGAAGCCGTGGACGAGCTCGCCGTCGCGAAGTGCCGTCAACGACGGGATGAAGTCGTGCTCGTCGCCGTGCTCGTCGGCGAAGCTGAGAACCGGATAGTTTCCTCGATCGGCACGTGCGACGACGGTACGGGTCGTTCCCAGGTCGATCCCCAGGTCGATATCCGTCATCGACTCGGTGTCGGCGCTCGTGCCGGGGAGGGTGCCGCTGTGGATGCTGTCCAGGCTGTTCGTGGTGTCCGCTGCCATGCAGTGACCCTATCGTGACGAGCTCTTCTTTCCGGGGAATGCCGCAGCGTTGAGAGTCCTTGTGCGACGTGACAATCGGCTCAGGGGCCCTGACCCCCCAGGTTGGGACGAAAGACCGTGTTGCCGGTTGGCATGCATCACGTGTGCGGAAGGTGCTCAGTGCCACTGGGGCGAGCACAGGTCATCGGTTAGGCAGCGGGGCGATGAGCGGGTAACAATACTAGTGGGGTGCGCTCACGCAGCCCGGGCCTCCGCGTCCGCCCACCAGGGCGGCAGAGAGGGTCACTCAAATCTCCCATCGGGAACGGTATGAGCACCATTCTCTTCCTCGTGATCGTTGTCGTCGTGACGGCTCTCGTCTTTGACTTCACCAACGGTTTCCACGACTCGTCCAACGCCATGGCGACGTCGGTGGCGACAGGAGCCTTCACGCCCAAACGAGCGGTTCTGGTCGCCGCCGTGCTCAACGTCATCGGCGCCTGCCTGTCGACGGAGGTCTCCAAGACCATCTCTCACGGGATGTTCGACGACGCAGTGATCCAAAAGGCGCCGGCCATGATCTTCGCGGGTTTGGCCGGCGCCATCCTGTGGAACCTGGCCACCTGGCTCTTCGGGCTGCCGTCGTCCTCGTCGCACGCCCTGTTCGGGGGGCTCATCGGGGCCGTCGTCGTGGCGGCCGGAGTTCAGGGCGTCCACTGGGGGACGGTGATCTCCAAGATCATCCTTCCGGCGGTTATCGCTCCGGTGGTGGCTGGGCTGGCCGCGGCGCTGGCCACAGCGCTCGCCTACCGCATCGCTCAGCCCAACAACCCGTACTCGCAGAGTCTCTTCCGCAACAGTCAGCGAGTGACAGCCTCCCTGGTAGCCCTGTCCCACGGGACCTCCGACGGCCAGAAGACCATGGGGGTCATCACCCTCGCGCTCGTGGCCGGTGGCTACCAGGAGGCCGGAACCGGACCTCACTGGTGGGTCATCGCCTCGGCGGGGATCGCCATCGGCCTGGGAACCTACTCCGGCGGCTGGCGCATCATGCGCACCATGGGACGTGGGCTGGTGCACGTCGAGGCCCCGCAGGGCTTCGCCTCCGAGACCGCCTCAACGGTGGCGATCCTGGCTTCCTCGCACCTGGGCTTCGCTCTGTCCACCACCCATATCTGTACCGGCTCCATCCTGGGCTCGGGCATCGGCCGGGGTACCAGGGTGTCCTGGGGGACGGCAGGCAAGATGGGAGTCGCCTGGCTGGTGACACTCCCGTGCTCAGGTCTGGTGGGCGCGGCCACGTCGTACGTCGCGGTCAAGGGAGGAGTTTTCGGCACCCTGGCCGTCATCTTCCTGCTCGTTCTGGGAATGCTCGCGATCATTCGGCAGGCCGGTCACAACCGCGTGGACTTCTCCAACGTCAACGACGCCTCTGAAGTCGTCGTCGCCAAGCGGGACCCCGAGCTGGGGCGCGAACCGCGCACGCTTGAAGAGGTGCGTTCAGAGATCGTCGGCGGCACGGTGGAGCAAGACAGTGTCCGGAGGATGACGACGGGATCAGTGGCATGACTGGTATGACGATCGACTGGGGCTCTCTGGGACTGGTGACCGCGGTGACGGTGCTGGGCACCGCCTTCATCCTCACCATCTGCTCACTGGCTGCGCGCATGCTGGCCATCGTGCACAACAAGCACGAGATCGGTCAGGTCGAGGGCGTGCGTCTGGCCCAGGTCCTGGCCGGCGTCTTCATCGCCATCGCCGTCATGATCGCGCTGTTCGGCCTGTGGCTCATCGTTCCGTACTTCCACTGATCGCCCACTGATCGCTCACTGTCCATCCTCTGTCCATCCTCTGGTCTTGTGCTGGTGAGGCAACGATTGTGGGCCGAGCGTCGGCCCAGCACGTGGGAGTGGTCCTGCTAACATCCAATCTGTGACTGAGGACCTCAAGGGCCTGGCCCTGGATGCGATTGCTACTTCCGCCGCAGCCGATGACCCCGACTACCCGCGCTTCCACGTCGTCCCGCCGGTGGGACGACTCAACGACCCCAACGGGCTCCTGGTCGACGGCGGCACCTACCACGCCTTCTACCAGTTCAGCCCGTTCCATCCCCACCGCAAGCTGGTCTACTGGGGGCACTCCTCCTCAACGGACCTGCTGCACTGGCGCCACCACGAGCCGGCCGTCATTCCGGACTCCTCCTACGATCTGTCCGGCGCCTACTCCGGCAACGCGATCGTCCTGGAGGGCCACGAGCTGGACCGCGCTCCTGCCCAGGCGCCCTACCAGCTCTTCTACACGGGCAACCTCAAGGACCCGGTAACCGACGAGCGCACCGCCAGCCAGTGCCTGGTCACCAGCAACGGCCTGACCGACTTCACCAAGTGGCCCGGAAACCCCCTCATCCCCACCCACGCCGAGGGCTACACGGCGCACTACCGCGACCCGCAAGTCTTCCGGGATCCCGACCGGCCGGGGGAGTACCGGATGCTCATCGGCGTCCAGCGCGCCAACGAGACCGGTGCCGCAGTCCTGTACCGCTCCCGGGACCTGGTCTCCTGGGAGCTGGAAGGAGAGCTGAGCTTCCCCGACGCGGGCGGCGCCTTCGACTCCTTCGGCTACATGTGGGAGTGCCCCGGCCTGGTGCGGGTGCGTGACGAGGTCACCGGCGAGGACTGGGACGTTCTCATCTGGTGCCCTCAGGGCATCACCCCGCAGCGGGAGGGCTTTGAGAACATCTTCCCCTGCGTCTACACGGTGGGGCACCTTGTGGGCACCGAGCTGCGCGGCACCGACGGCACCTTCCACGAGGTCGATCGCGGCTTCGAGTTCTACGCCCCCCAGGCCTTCGCCCGGCGGCCCTCCGAGCCGGGGCCGGTGCTGCTGACCGCCTGGGTGGGCAACGCGTCCGAGGACGACCAGCCCTCCATCGAGACCGGCCAGTGGGTCCATGCCCTCAGCGTTCCTCGAAGCCTGAGCCTGAAGGACGGCCGTCTTATCCAGCATCCCGCGACCGACCTGCCCCACGACGTCGGGCAGCCTGCTCTGGTGGGCTCGGCGCTGGGGAACGGCCTGCACGAGGTTGCTGAGCTGGGCGGGCACCGCGACTGGCAGCTGCGTCTGGAGGCAGATCCGGAGCGCTCCTCTGGCGCGTGGGGAGTTCGGATCGGCTCAGACGAGTCCCACGTGGACATCACGCTGGACGGGGGAGTGCTCCGGGTGGATCGCTCTACCTCGCGCTACACCCAGCACGGTGACGCACGCACGGTGACGCTGCCCGAGGGGTGCGCCCCGGTGCTGGAGGTTCTTCACGACCGCTCGCTGACCGAGGTCTTCGTCGGTGACGGCTCCGTGGTCTTCACTCTGCGCAGCTTCGTCGAGTCCGGCAGCGCGGGGGCGCGGCTTGCGGTGGACGGCTCACTCGTGCTGACCTCCGGCAGCGCCAGGACTTTCGCACCGACCCCCGAGAGCCTGTAAGACTCCCGGCCCGACGGGGAAGAAACGAGGTAAGACGTTCCGGGTACACGATATTGACCGGGACCGCTCTCTCCGGTTGCAGGGTGCTGTAACTCACTGTACTGTGACCATCGATTGACACAGGTGTGGCCGCCGGGAGTCAGCGACGTTCCCGACCAGCGGGTTTCCCAGCCCTCCCAGTCGTTGCGGTCCCATCACGAGAAAGGAACCCCGGGTGGCAATGGATCACGCCCGCGTGGCGAAGGACGTCCTGACGTACGTCGGTGGCGCCGACAACATCAACGCGGCCGCGCACTGTGCGACGCGTCTACGTCTTGTCCTCAACGACATGGACAAGGTCGATCAGAAGGCTCTCGACAAGGACCCTGACCTCAAGGGCACCTTCATCGCGGGCGGCATGTTTCAGATCATCGTCGGACCGGGAGACGTTGACCTCGTCTTCTCCGAGATGATCCACACCGGAGGGGTCAAAGAGGTCTCCAAGGACGAGGCCAAGGAGCAGGCCGCCAAGAGCGGCAACCCTCTTTCCCGCTTCATCAAGGCAATCGCCGACATCTTCGTGCCTCTGCTGCCGGCTCTGGTCGCCGGCGGTCTTATGATGGCGATCCACAACGTTCTCACGGCGGACTTCTTCACCTCCCCCTCATTCGTTGCCCCGGACAACCCCACTGGTGCGTACGGCCTTGTCGACAGGTTCTCGTGGCTCGCGGACTACGACGACGTCATCAACCTCGTCTCCTCGGCCGCCTTCGCCTTCCTCCCGGTGCTTGTGGGCTTCTCCGCCGTCAAGCGCTTCGGCGGCAACGTCTATCTCGGTGCGGCCATGGGGGCCGCCATGGTCTCCACCCAGCTGACCAGCGCCTACGAGATCGAGACTGCTCGAGCGGCCGGATCCATCGAGGTGTGGCACCTCTTCGGCCTGACCGTGGATAAGATCGGCTATCAGGCCATGGTCATCCCCGTCCTGTGCGTCTCCTGGCTGCTGGCCTACATCGAGAAGTGGCTCCACAAACGCCTGTCCGGGACGGCCGACTTCCTGCTGACCCCGCTCATCACCCTCCTGGTGACCGGATTCCTCACCTTCGTCGTCGTCGGTCCGCTGGCGCGTGAGCTCTCCGACGGCATCACCAACGGCCTGAGCTGGCTGTACACGACCGCCGGCCCCGTGGGTGGGTTCCTCTTCGGTCTGGTCTACTCGCCGATCGTCGTCACCGGTCTGCACCAGTCCTTCCCGGCGGTGGAGCTGCCCCTCATCGCCCAGATGAGCAGCGGCGGCGCCGGGTCCTTCATCTTCCCGATCGCCTCCATGGCCAACATCGCCCAGGGCGCGGTGACCCTGGCGGTCTTCTTCCTGACCAAGGACTCCAAGATGAAGGGTCTGGCCGGTGCCGGTGGTGTCTCCGCGATCGTCGGCATCACCGAGCCCGCCATCTTCGGTGTCAACCTGCGTCTGCGCTGGCCCTTCTTCATCGGTATGGGCGTGGCCTCCCTTGGTGGCGCCGGGGTCGCCCTGCTCGACATCCACAACCAGGCTCTGGGCGCCGCCGGCTTCGTCGGTTTCGTGTCAATCGTCCCCGAGGACATCGTCAAGTACCTCATTCTCGAGGTGATCGTCTTCATCGCCGCCTTCGCCGCCGCCTTCGCCTACGGCACCACCCGTGGCAAGGCCTCGTTGGCGGGTGACGAGGTCGGCGAGGCCGACGAGGCCGCCCTGGAGGCCGAGGCCATGGCCGAGCACGCCGAGACCGTTGAGCTGCCCGAGGAGGCTGCCGAGGACTTCACCGTGACCGCCCCGATCCAGGGACGCGCGATCCCGCTGTCCGAGGTGGAGGACCAGACCTTCGCCTCCGGGATGCTCGGCCCGGGCATGGCCATTGCTCCCGCCGAGGGCCCGGTCGTCTCCCCGATCGACGGCGAGGTCCTCGTGGCCTTCCCGACCGGGCACGCCTACGGGTTGCGCGCCGCCAGCGGCGTCGAGGTTCTCATCCACGTCGGGATGGACACCGTCCAGCTCGAGGGCAAGCACTTCAGCCCCAAGGTCAAGGCCGGAGACAAGGTCCTGCGCGGCATGCCGCTCGTAGACGTCGACTGGGCCGCGGTCGGTGCCGCCGGCTACCAGACCGTCACTCCGATCGTCGTCTCCAACGCCCAGGGCTATGAGGGAATCCAGGAGCAGGGCTCCGGAACGATCTACCGAGGCGACACCCTGTTCGAGGTGGTCCGCAAGACCGACGAGCCTGAGGGTGACAAGTCGGACGCCAAGGCGGGGACTGAGTCGGACGTCGTGGAGACCAAGGCCTAAGAGGCTGAGCAACCTTCTGTGACAGGTACGCGTCGTGAGGCCCCAACCTTGTGAAAGGTTGGGGCCTCACAGTCCTTGTCATGGTTCCCTAGGTGGTTCGACCGGGCACGAGCCTGACGTCCATGGGGGAGGGCACTCGTGGGGCCTGGCTGGGGAGGTCGGAGCGGTCATCGTCCGGAGAGGATGAGGCGACGTCCCCGATCTGGTCGACGAGCAGATCGACGGCAGCGCGGGCCAGGTCGGCGATGGGTTGCTGGATGGTGGTCAGGGCCGGCAGAGCCCGACGCATCGCGACGGTGCCGTCAAAACCCACCACCTTGAAGTCCTCGGGAACCCTCAGACCCCGTTCGGAGGCCCACTCGATCACCTGCGCCGCGGTGAGATCATCGGTGGCGAAGACCGCGTCAATATCGCCGGAGACAAGATCGAGACGCTCACGGATGAGACCAGAGCGCTCGGCGTCGGGCGTGTTGAAGTCGACGGTGAGGACGACCGGCTCGATACCGGCCTGCTGGAGCACCTGACGATATCCCTTCTCCCGCAGGTTGTGGGTTCCGGTGCGGGACGTCAGCAGCGCGGGACGACGTGCCCCTCGCTTGAGCAGGTGCTCGGTGGCGATACGTCCACCGGCCTCGTTGTCGCAGCGGACGTTGGGAACGGTGGGGGAGAGGTCCCGGTCGACGCTGACCACGGGCAGGTGAATCGAGCCGTAGTCGGCCAGACCGTCGTTGTGGGCGCTGGAGATGATCCCGTCCACCCGGTGGGAGATCAGGAGGTCGAGGTACTCGCGCTCTCGCTCGGCCTTGCCCATGGAGTTGCAGACGAAGGTCCTGTACCCATGGTCGGCCAGGAAGTCCTCGACATGCTCCGTGAGCTCACCGAAGAAGGGCAGCGCAACGGTGGGGACGATGAGCCCGATCGACTGCGTCGACTTGCCGTGCAGGGCCCGGGCGATCTGATTGGGGCGGTAGTTGAGCTGCGCGATCGCCGCGGCTACCCGCTCCCGTGTCTCCTGGGAGAGGTAGCCGCGGTTGTTGAGCACGCGAGAGACTGTAGTCAGCGAGACGCCTGCAGTCTGGGCAACATCGGCCAGCGTGGGTTCGCGGTGTGACTCCACTAGTGGGTCCTCGAGCTCCTCGGTCGTTCACGGTTGGTGCGATCTGCTATCAAGCATATGCCCCAAGGGGGTCAATACCCAACTGACCTGCGTAAACGTGAAGTCAAGCGTTACGGGCTCGGCAGGAACTCAGCGTAGAAGGAAATCATGGCCCGGGCCATCCGGGCGTGGCCGGCGTCGTCGGGATGGATGCCGTCGATGGCCAGCAGGTCCTTGTCGCCGCTGATCGCCGTGGTCAAGGCATCGGTCGAGGTCAGTCCCAACGAGGTGGCCTCCTCGTGGACGAGCCGGCGGATGGCCTGGAAACGGGGCCCAATCTTCAAGGAGGGGAAGTACGGGGCGACGATGACAGGTACGCCCCGCAGCCGGGTGGAGATGAAGGTGAGGTCGTGGTTGATGGCCTGCTCGACCAGCTCGCGCTGGGAGGGCAGGAAGGCGGCGTCGTTCAGACCCAGGCTGATCGTGACGACGTCGGGCTCGCAGCGCAGGACCGTCTCCAACCAGGTGCTGTCCCAGCACGACGGCGAACGCTGACCACCGGGCAGATGGCCGCCGCGTCGCGCGAAGAACCCGAGCCCGTCCGCCGCCAGGTTCACCTCCCGCCACCGCTGATGCTCGCACACCAGCGAGGTCCAGCGGTTGCGCGGGTGGCTCAGCGCCTGCCAGCCGGTGGTCACGGAGTCACCAAGGAAGACGGCGGTGGAGAAGCGGACGGAGTTCGGGATCGTGGCCACGCCTCCCGACTGTAGTTCTCCAGGACCGAAGGGGCCAGCGCAGACCTCAGGCCGACTCGTCCATCCCGGTCACCTGATCCGTCTCTTTCTCATCCGACTCATCAACCGGCTCCGTCCTATCAGCCAGGACGCCGTCGTGCATGACCAGGACCCGGTCGCAGACAGGAAGAAGGCGTTCATCGTGGGTGACCATGACCGTGGCCTTACCCAGCTCATGGGTCTGATCGGCCAGCAGATGGGCGACGTCCTGGGCCCGGCGGGTGTCCAGGGAGGCGGTCGGCTCGTCAGCCAGAATGATGTCCGGGGCGTGGTACAGGGCGACGGCGATGGCGGCGCGCTGGCGCTCACCGCCGGAGAGCTCGGAGGGATAGGCGTGTGCTCGCCGGGAGATACTGAGCGAGTCCAGGAGGTGGTCCCGCCTGTCAGTGTCGCCCTTCGTGCGGGTGACTCGGCCATGAAGGCCGAACTGGTCGTTGAGCCTCAGGAAGGGAACCAGACCGGAGTCCTGGAGGACGAAACCGATGCGTCGGAGCCTGATCCTGGCCCGGCGTTTCTCCGGCAGGGCGGAGAACGGCTCACCCGAGATAGTGACGGTGCCGCTGGAGGGGGTGCGCAGACCGCCCATGATGGTCAGCAGCGTGGACTTTCCCGAACCGGACGGGCCCAGGATCCCAACCAGCTCACCGGCGCGCAGCTGAAGATCGGTGCTGCGCAGTGCATGAACGGTCTCATCGCCCTGACGGTAGTCCCGGGTCACTGAGCTCAGGGTCATGACCGGGGGTGCGACTGTTTCCGACGTGGTCATGAGATGGCCTCCACGGGGTCGATGCGGGAGACGACCCGCACGGAGATAAGACCGCCCATGACCGACACGAAGACGAAGGCGGCGACGATCAGCAGATCAAGGAGGCCGGAAAGCCTGAAGGGCACAGCACTGGGCAGGAACAGTGAGGTCGCTACCGTTAGAAGCAGCCCGATGCCGATGCCGGCGCCCGACAGTATGAGCGTCTGGGCGCAGCCGGAGCGGATGAGATAGCCCGTGGGCACGCCACGCGCCTTGAGGATCCCCAGCACCGGTCTCTTCTGCAGGGTCATCACGTAGATGAAGATGCCCAGCATCGTGGAGGCGATGACGATCAGCGAGCCGATCATGAGGCTGAAGGTCAGGACCTGTGCCGAGTAGCCGGGCAGTGTCTGGATGAGCTCCTCACTGGTGAGGACCGTCAGGCCCGCCTCCTGAGCGGACTTCATGGCCGTGCTGTCACCGGTGAGGTCGGCCTTGAACACGACGGCGGAGACCGCGGGGGACAGGCTGGTGGGGCCGTGCTGGCCCAGGGCCTGCCCGTCCAGGGTGACCACCGGGGCCGACTGGAAGGTCGTGTCGTGGGTGAAGCCGACGATCGTCCAGTCGTGATCGGAGCCCAGGAGTCGGATCGTGTCCCCGACTTTGAGCCCTTTGGCCTGCAGGGAGTCGTCCACGAGAATCTCCTTGCTGGGATCCGAGATCGCTCGTCCGCTGGCCACGGCCGGGCTGAGCTCTCCGTCCAGATCGATGCCGAAGACGAAGACGTCGTCCCGCAACGCCTCGCCGTCCTCGTCCTTGACACCCTGGGCCTGGGCAACGGCGGCGGTACTCATGAGGGTCGATGCCGTGGTTCCGTTCTCCGTGGCCAGGTCCTTGGCGGTGCGCAGCTGCTCGTCAGTCAGCCGTGAGGCGGAGAGGTTCTCGTTGGAGGCGTCGGTGATGGCAATACTCGCCGAGTTCCAGCCGTCGATTCCGGCACGGTAGAGATGAGCCAGGCCGACGGCCAGCGAAGCCAGGAAAAAAGTGAGGTACGCCACTAAGGCGATGACGGACATGATGAGTCCGAAGCGAACGGGCTCGTGGCGGATCTCGCGCAGCGCGAGGAACATGAGGCTCCCTGAGGAAATAGTCGGCAGGCGGGCCGGCCGGCGCGCTCCGGGAAGGTTACATGACGTGCGCGTCGCGCGCCTGGCCGCCTTGTGCTCCCGCGGCGAGCCTATCTGAAGGAGGGTGGGGAAGGGGGAGTCGCAGGATCTCGGGGTGGGAGCCGCCTCTGCGAGAATGACATAATGTGCATTATCGGCGGTAGGTGAGATTGAGATTGGGCAGCGTCGCCATCATGCGGAGGCATCCGGCACAATCGCTCCTGTGACTGGTGGGAAGACTGCTGGAAAGGCCTCTGCTGACAACCATGACGTCATCCGCGTCGTCGGAGCCCGTGAGAACAACCTGCAAGGCGTCGACGTCGAGATCCCCAAGCGCAGGCTCACGGTGTTCACCGGAGTATCGGGCTCCGGCAAGAGCTCAATGGTCTTCGCCACGATCGCTGCCGAGTCGCGCCGTCTCATCAACGAGACCTACCCGGCCTTCGTCCAGGGATTCATGGAGGCCAGCGCGCGTCCCGACGTTGACCGCTTGGAGGGACTGACACCGGCGATCGTCGTGGACCAGGAGCGCATGGGATCCAATCCGCGCTCCACGCTGGGAACCGTCAGTGACGTCGGAGCCTTGCTGAGGGTTCTGTTCTCTACCATGGGCAGGCCGCACATCGGCTCATCCCAGGCCTTCGCCTTCAATGTCCCATCGGTCACCGGTGGCGGCGCGGTCACTACGCAGCGCAACGGCCGCAAGGTCGTCGAGCACAAGACGTTCACCGTCCAGGGCGGGATGTGCCCGCGCTGCGAAGGCATGGGCAGGGTCTCCGACATCGACCTGACGCAGGTGCTCGACGAGACGCTCTCCCTGCGAGACGGCGCGATCACCGCTCCCGGCTACGCGGCGGGCGGTTGGCAGGCGCGCAGCTTCACCGAGTCCGGTTTCTTCCCGGCGGACAAGCCGGTCTCCACCTTCACGGCCAAGCAGCGCGATGACCTGCTCTACAAGGAACCGACCAGGATCAAGGTTGGTGGCATCAACATCACCTACGAGGGGCTCGTCTCCAGAATCCGCAAGTCGATGCTCTCCAAGGAGCCGGAGGCGCTGCAACCCCATATTCGCGCCTTCGTGGAACGGGCTGTTGTCTTCGGGACCTGTCCGCAGTGCGATGGGACCCGGCTGGCCGAACCGGCCCGCGCCTGCCTCATCGACGGGAAGTCCATTGCCGATGCCTGCGCCATGCAGATCTCTGATCTTGCGCAGTGGATCACTCATCTTCAGAGTGTTCTCACCGACGCTGCTCCCCTGCTTGAGAATCTGAAGGAAATGCTGGACGCATTCGTGTCCATCGGACTGGGGTACCTCTTACTGGACCGCCCGGCCTCAACGCTCTCGGGTGGTGAGGCTCAGCGCACCAAGCTCGTGCGCCACCTGGGCTCGGCCCTCACCGACGTCACCTACGTCTTCGACGAGCCCAGCATCGGACTGCACCCGCACGATTTCCACCTCACGAACGAGCTACTGCTGTCCTTGCGGGACAAGGGAAATACGGTGCTCGTCATCGAGCACAAACCTGAGACGATCCAGATCGCCGATCACGTGGTGGATCTGGGGCCGGGAGCCGGCAGCCGGGGCGGTCGGGTCTGCTTCGAGGGAACCGTTGCGGAGCTGCGCGACTCCGATACTCTCACCGGACGCCATATGGCCGACCGGCCTCGAATCAAGAGCACTCACCGCTCCCCCACCGGAAAAATCGAGATTCGCAACGCCAGTACGAACAATCTTCGCGGTGTCGACGTCGATATTCCCACCGGAGTTCTCACCGTCATCACAGGAGTTGCCGGTTCCGGTAAATCGAGCCTCATCCACGGCCACCTCTCCCCCACGGATGACGTGGTGACGATCGACCAGAACCCGATCAAGGGGTCTCGGCGCTCGAATCCGGCGACGTACACCGGAGTTCTTGACCCGGTTCGCAAGGCCTTCGCCAGAGCCAATAAAGACAAAGGCGCCAAACCGGCGTACTTCTCGGCCAACTCAGAAGGCGCCTGCCCCGTGTGCGGTGGCTCCGGAGCCATTGAGACGCAGCTGGGCTTCATGGAGACCGTGCAGTCCCGCTGCGAGGCCTGTCAGGGGCGCCGGTTCAACGACGAGGTACTCGCCTACCGTCTTGGCAGGTGCAGTATTGCCGACGTCCTGGACATGAGTACCAAGGAGGCACTGGAGTTCTTCTCCCAGGGCGAGACGCGTCTGCCGGCAGCATCCAGAATCCTGGCACGGATGGAGGACGTCGGGCTCGGCTACCTCCGCCTCGGCCAGGCGCTGACCACCCTGTCCGGTGGTGAGCGCCAGCGGCTCAAGCTCGCCGTCCACCTGGGGCAAGAAGGCCGTGTCATCGTCCTCGATGAACCGACCGTCGGACTCCACCCGGCTGATATCGAGGCCATGCTCGCGCTACTGGACAGGATCGTGGACTCCGGACGCAGCGTCGTCGTCATCGAGCACCATCAGGCCGTCATGGCTAACGCCGACTGGATCATCGACCTCGGCCCCGGAGCCGGCCATGACGGCGGTCGCATCGTGTTCGCCGGAACGCCGGCGCAGATGGTGGCGGACCGAACGACTCTGACGGGCCGATACCTCGCCCAGTACGTCGACGAGGGGAATGATGATGCCCCCGAGTGAGACAAAGGGCTATGGACACGCCGAAGCGGTACAGACCTACCGGATCCGCCCGGCGACCATGGCGGACTCCTCGGCCATCCGCAAGATCCGCAATGCCGCCGTGCGGGAGTCCCTGGCCATCTGGACCAACATCGAGCAGGACTCTGCTGGGGCCGAGGCATGGCTTGCCCCCATGGTCCAGCGCGGAACGGCTCTCGTTGCCCATGTCAGTGGCAAGCCGCAGGACGTCGTCGGCTTCGCGGTCGCCGGCCCCTGGCACTCCTATGAGGGCTACGCCCGCACGGTCGAGAACTCGATCTACCTGAGCCCAGCCGTTCAGGAGAACGGCCTTGGTTCCAGGCTTCTGGCCGCACTGATCGAGGCCTCGCGGGGGGCCGGGGACCGCACCATGATCGCTCTCATCGAGGCGGGCAACACAGCCTCGAGGTACCTGCACGAGCGCTATGGTTTCAGCACTGTCGGCACCATCCCGCAGGCCGGCCAGACGCTCGGACAGATCCTCGACCTGACCCTCATGAGCCGGTCCCTGAAAGGACCCACGATGCATAGCAACCAGAACCCCGTCTGCAACAGCCGCTTCCGGCAGGTGAGTGGCACTGAGTCCATCCAGCTTCAGCCGGAGGAGCCTGCGGTCACTCAGTGGCAGGTCAGCGCAATCGCCGACCTCGTCACGCATCTGCTGAGCCTTGTCGGAGACCCGGAGGGACGGCCGGCGATTATCGCAGTCGACGGGCGCGGCGGGGCCGGCAAGACCACACTCACCGCGGCACTGATCGCGGCCGTTCCCGGCTCTCAGACCTTCCACCTCGATGACCTCATCTGGAACGAGCCGCTCTACCAGTGGGACCAGCGGCTCGTCGATGCCCTGACGGAGCTGCGCGAGGCCGGCTGCCTCGACCTCGTCCCGGGCAAGTGGCGGGAGCACGGTCGCGAGGGCTCCATCCGCGTCCCGGCCGGTTGCCCGCTGGCCGTCGTCGAGGGAACCGGAGCCGGCTTGAGCGCAGTCAGCAGCCTCATCGACGCCCATGTGTGGGTCCAGACCGGAGACGACGTGGCCGAGCGCCGCGGCATCATCCGCGATATCGAGGAGGGTGTCAACGGCAACGCCGAGGAGTCAGTACGCTTCTGGCACTGGTGGATGGCAGGCGAGCGCCCCTTCTTCGCCAAGGACCGCCCCTGGGAGCGCGCCGACGTCATCGTCTCCGGTGACGCCCCGGCCGGTGTGGAGCCGGGAGAGGTCGCCTGGATCCCGGGGCCGCTCCTCCCCCGCTGAGCCACGGAGAGTCGCCGAAGAGTCAACCAAGAGTCACCGGGCCGCCCCGCCGCTCAGGCCGGGATCTCAGTCTCCCAGTGCCGTCCCCACGGCGCGTGCGGCCTGGATCCACTCGTGGTCGGCCGGCACGAACTTGGTCTGTCCGGCCACGTCCTTGAGGGGAACCAGTGCGGTGCCGTGGCCGCGGTCGGCCACCATGACGCCGTAGCGGCCCTCGGCGATCGCATTGGCGCCGGCCACCCCCAGGCGCGTGCCCAGCATGCGGTCGGCCCCGCAGGGCGAGCCGCCCCGCTGGACGTACCCCAGGATGGAGACGCGCGCCTCCAGGCCGGTGAGGCTCTCCAGCTGCTCGGCCAGGGTGAAGGTGTTGGCGCGGTGGGAGGCCTCCAGGCGCTTGACGCCCCGCTTGGCCATCGCCTTGCGCTCGGGGCTGGAAGCGTCCTTGACCAGGGCGCGGGCGTGCTCCAGCTCGGCGTGATCCGTCACTGACAGCGCCCCCTCGGCCACGGCCACCACCGAGAAGGACGACCCGTGGGATCGGCGTCGCTCGATCTTGTCCGCGATCGCGTCCACCGAGTACGGGATCTCGGGCAGCAGGATGACATCAGCCCCGCCTGCGATCCCCGCTCCCAGGGCCAGCCACCCGGCCCGGTGCCCCATGATCTCGGTGAGGATGATGCGGTGGTGGGAGTGCGCCGTCGAGTGCAGCCGGTCCACGGCCTCCGTGGCGATCTCCAGGGCCGTGGCGAAGCCGAAGGAGGAATCGGTGTGGACGATGTCGTTGTCGATGGTCTTGGGCAGGTGGATGACGTTGAGGCCGGCGTCCATGAGGCGCTTGGCGTTCTTGGCGGTCCCGCCCCCTCCGAGGCACACGAGTACGTCGATCCCGTCCTTCTCGCAGTTCTCCACGATGGTGGGCACCATGTCGCGAGGCTCGCCGTCCACCATCATGCGATGCACCTTGTCCCGGCTGGTTCCCAGCATGGTGCCGCCGGTGGTGAGGATTCCGGACAGGGCGGCTGCGTCCAGCTCGATGAAACGGTTCTCGGCCAGACCTCGCATGCCGTCACGAAAGCCGATGAGCTCCCATCCGTGCTGCTGGATCGCCGCCTTTCCGAATCCCCGAATCGCCGCGTTGAGTCCCGGGGCGTCGCCGCCCGCTGTGAGAATGCCGATACGCTGAGCCATGGGGCCAAGTATGCCGCGGTTCCTCGTGACCTACACGCCGTACCCGCTGGTGCCCGCGGCGAGAGCCGCGAGGACGTCGCCGATTCCTCGTTGACTCCGCCCGGCGTTATCGCCTGTTTTAACAACCGGTATCATCGGTACCCGGATCGCGTCGAGATCGGTGGGAACATTTCGCCCTCCCCCGGTGTTGACGCATCGGTGCCCTGAGCTGCGCGGGACGCATGCGCCGCCGGGGACGGGGCGCCGGCGAGAGACGAGCCACGAGGAGGCCACAAGCATGGCAGACCGCGCACTGCGGGGCATGACCATCGGCGCGAAGTCGATGGAGTCGGAGGACGGCGTCGAGTTCGCTGAGCGGATGATCGTCAGCTACGAGTGCCCGATGGCGCACGTGACCAGGATCCCGATGTCGACTGAGGCCGAGGTGCCCCCCACCTGGGAGTGCCCCGAGTGCGGGCAGCCCGCCGTCAGGCGCGGTGAGGAGGAGCCCGAGCCCGACGAGCCCAAGAAGACCCCCCGCACCCACTGGGACATGCTCCTGGAGCGCCGCACGGTCGAGGAGCTCGAGGTTCTCCTCAACGAGCGCCTTGAGGCACTGCGCAGCGGCGAGGTCTACCGCGAGCGAGTCAGCAGCTGACAGTCCTGAAGGACCCGTACGGACCAGATCGAAAGGGCCACCCGTGAAGGGCGGCCCTTTCGATGTCTTTCCGGGGGAACGTCAGGTGATGCGGGTCAGGAGCGCTTCTGGCGCGATGATGCCGACGGGCGTCGTTGGTAGCCGGTCGCGGCCCGGCGGCGCCTGTCGCGAGCGGCACGCAGGCGGCTTCCGGCGACCTTGGCGGCGTCGAGCAGCTGGCCGGAGCGCTTGACGACGCCCCAGCGAGTCACCAGGGACAGCTCCTCGGTGAAGATCCCCCCGGAGAGCTTGGACTGCCCGGCCTCCCGTTCCAGGAAGGTGATGGGCATCTCCACGATACGGCCCCCGACCTCGTCGACGAGCTTGGTCATGTTGACCTGGAACCCGTAGCCGAGGGCCTCGACCTTGCTCAGGTCCATACGGCGCAGGATGGAGGCGCGGAAGACCCGGAAGCCGGCGGTCGCGTCCTTGACCCGCAGTCCCAGCATGGCGTTGATGTAGAGGTTGCCGGCCTTGGACAGGGCCACTCTCTTGGCGTCCCAGCCCTCGGTGGCGCCGCCGGAGACCCATCGCGACCCGATGACGAGGTCGGGCTCGTCAGCCATCTCAGCGCGCTGGATGAGCAGGGCCAGGTCCTCGGCCCGGTGGGAGCCGTCGGCATCCATCTCGACGATGAGCTCGTAGCCGGCCGCCAGTGCCCAGGAGAATCCGGCGAGGTAGGCCGGCCCCAGCCCGTTCTTCTCCGAACGGTGCAGGACGTGGATCTGGGAGTCCTCATTGGCGCGTGTATCGGCGTAGTCACCGGTGCCGTCGGGGGAACCGTCGTCGACGACGAGAATGTCCGCCTCGGGAGCGTGCTCGCGGACCCGGTCCAGTGCCGTGGGCAGGGACTCGATCTCGTTGTAGGTCGGGATGACGACGAGTGCCTTCACTTCTCTCTCCATGGTTGGGGTGCGTGGCGCAGACGCCACCTGAGACGCCCTGAGAGTATCTGAGATCAGCGTCGACGCCGGTGAACCTGAGCCGCTGTCTTCCTGCGCAGAGGCACCTGACCCCGGATACCGGCGCCGAGCAGCAGACCTGCTCCGAGGAGGATGATGAGGCTGGGGGCGAAGCCGAGCCGGTCGGCGACGGTCTGGGAGCTGCGCAGCGGAACGTCTGCCACGAGGCTCGCCTGCGTGTAGGGCCGGGTCACCTGCTCGATCTCGCCACGGGGATTGATGATCGCCGTGTAGCCGACGGTGGAGGCCTGGATGACGCTGCGACCGTGCACCACTGCCTGGACGCGTCCTTGAGCCAGCTGCTGGGCGGCCTCGCCGGAGTCGAGGAAGGAGGCGTTGTTGGTCGGGATGACGATGGCCTGCCCGCCCTGCTTGACGCCGGTGCGCAGGGCGTCGTCGTAGGCGACCTCGAAGCAGATCCCCATCGCGAGGGTGACCTCTCGGCCCTGAGTGACGGCGGGAACCGTGAGCGTGCTGGGGCCGGTGCCGGGCAGCATGTCGACGCCGACGCGGTCAACCTGGGTGGTCAGGCGACGCACGAGGGAACGGGCGGGAATGTACTCGGCGAAGGGGACGGGCAGGTGCTTGCGGTAGTAGGCGTGAGTCGTCTGCCCGGCGGTGTCCCCGGGATTCCACACGAGAACGTCGTTGTAGCGGATGTCGTCGACGAAGGGCACGGCGCCCACGAGCACCGGCGCCTGGACCGCTTGGGCGGCCTCATCGACGATGGCCGCAGAGGCCGGGTAGTCGCGCGGATCCAGGTCCGCGGAGTTCTCCGGCCAGATGACCATGTCGAGGTTTCCGGCGCCGACGTCGTCGGCCAGCTTCCTCGTGGCGGTGGAGTGGTTGCCGGTGACCTCCAGGGCACGGTTGAAGGCGTCCTCGAAGTCGGTGGCCACGTTGCCCTGGACGGCTCCGACACGAATAGTGCCGTTCTGGGCACGCGCGTCCAGCGGCAGGAACCGCGGTGCCACAAGCAGAGCCGCAGCGAGTACCGCGCAGACGACCACGGGGACGGCGCGACGTTCAAAGATGGACCGAGCCGCGTGGGCCGCGCATGCTGCGGCCAGCGCCACCAGCAGCCCCACCCCGGCGCTGCCGACATAGGCCGCAGCCGGCAGGATCGGGGCGTCGGCCATGGCGAAGGCCAGGCGCCCGAAAGGGAAACCGCCCAACGGCCAGACGGCGCGCAGCTCCTCGGCCCCCGACCACAACAGCGCGAAGGCGAGAACACCCCGGGCACCAGCGGGAACCCGGCGCAGCAGGCTCCGGCCGCCGGAGGCGCCCTCAAGCTGTGGGAGGCGGCTCACCAGGGCCCAGGCCGCGCCGAGACCGGCCAGGTAGAGCGACTCGAAGACCGTCAGCGCGATCCAGCCGATCGGGTTGCCCATGCCCACCTTCGTGAAGTGCAGCAGGGGCGTGAACAGGCCGAAGCCGTAGAGCAGCCCCAGACCAGCGCCCGCCCAGAAGCCGCGGCCCCGGGTGAGCAGCATGAACGCCCCGACCCCGATGAGGGCCGACCACCACAGGTTCATCGGCGGAAAGGCGGTGTAGGTGGTCAGGCCCGCCAGCAGCGCCATGGCCGCGGGGACTGATCGGCGAAGCCATCGGGTAGTCCAGGAAGGCGACCGGAAGGGCAGTGTCACGCGGTGAAGCATACGGCCAATGCGACGTCGTCTCGCCTTCCCCGGTGATGGGCTCAGCCGGTAGCCCTCAATGAGTAGCCCGACGGCGAGCCAGGGCGTGGTGCACAGGCTGCCAGGACAGGGCCAGCGCCGTGCCGATGACCGCCCCGATGAGGCAGGACATGGCAGTCCCGGTGATCCAGGACAGGACCGGGTTGTGGACGAGCTCCTCGGCCCACTCGATGGCGTGGTGCAACGGGTGCACGCCGAACTTGGCGAGGTTCACCGCCAGGATATGGCCACCGACCCACAGCATCGCCACGGTGCCGACGAACCCGATGCTGCGGAAGAGCGCCGGTGCTGACTTCACGATTGCACGGCCGAGAGCCCGGACAGCGCTCGTGCGGCCCTGTCCGGCCAGGTGCACTCCGGCGTCGTCGAGCTTGATGAGGGCGGCGACCAGGCCGTAGACGGCGAAGGTAATGAACAGGGCGATGAGGACGAGGACGATGATGCGCCGCATGGAGGACTCCCCCTCCACCTCGGCCAGGGCCAGCAGCATGATCTCGGTGGACAGGATGAAGTCCGTGGTCGTGGCCTGACGGACGATCTGGTTCTCGTCGACCGGTCCGGTGTCCTCCTGCGCGTGCGAGCTGCAGCCGAAGCGCTCGAGGATCTTCTCCCCGCCCTCAAAGCACAGGTAGGCGCCACCGATGATGAGCGCGACCGGCAGGAGCGCCGGCGCCACCGCCGTCAGCAGCAGACCGATCGGCAGGATGATGAGGAGCTTGTTTCGAAGCGAGCCCAGCGTGATCCGCTTGATGATCGGCAGCTCGCGGTCCGGGGTGATGCCGGTGACGTACTGGGGTGTGGTGGCCACATCGTCGACGGCGGCCGCCGACACCTTCGCGGAGGTCTTGACGGCCGCCGAGGCCGTGTCGTCAACGGTGGACAGCGTCAGCTTGGCGAGCGTGGCGATGTCATCGAGAAGGGCGAAGAAGCCTGACATAGGGGCATGGGTCCTGTCGTTCGAGGTGTCGGCCGGAACGAGACTACTAGCCGCGGCCTGTCAGAGGCGGCTGGAAGACGAGCGGATGATGCATGGAGGGTGCACGCCTCACACCGCCGACCAGCTCACCACTCCCCGGTTGAGATCCAGGGAGGCCTCTGCGGCCCGCATCGACAGGTTGGTCACCGCCCTGGCCTGCTCGGGGGTGGCATCCGGCGGCGGTGAGAGGCTGGCGATCTGACCGACGACGTCGAGCAGTTGCTTGCACCAGCGCACGAAGTCCCCGGCCGTCAGCTCAGTGGCTTCGAGGATGTCCGCGAGCTGCGCCCCGTCGCACCATGCCTGGACGGCTCCGGCCAGAGCCGGCTCCGCCCCCGAGGAGGCCTCGATGCGGGCCAGGGACTCCAGGTCATGGATCCGGTGCGAGACCCCCAGCTGTGCGCGCAGGCACTGGCCGAGGCGGGACCCGGGCGCCACTGGCAGCCCGATCGACTGCGCACTCAGGCGCGGCTCGTAGACGCAGGCGCTCAGGGCGCCGGCCAGCTCGCCGACGCTGAGGCCCTCGAAGACACCCGTGCGCAGGCACTCGGCGATGAGCAGGTCCCGCTCGGCGTAGATCCGGGCCAGTACCTTGCCGGCGCCGGTGACCCGCAGCTCGCGCTCCGGGTGCCCCCGGTCCACCGGCCGCAGATAGCCCAGCTCGAGCAGCACCTCGCACACGGCGTCGAAGAGGCGGGCGATGGTGCCGGTACGGGTCTCGATGCGTTTCTGGAGGCGTTCGGCCTCGGCCTTGGCCCGCGACCACTTGCGACCCACTCGGGCATGCTCCTCCCGGTCGGGGCACCCGTGGCAGGGGTGGGAGCGCATCTCGTGGCGCAGCCGCTCAAGGTTCTCGATAGCGCTGTCGCGGCGGGCCTGCGCCCGGCTGGAGCGGGTACGCGTGCGCCTCGTGCCGTCCTCAAGGTCCCCGGAGCGCAGGGCATCCACCAGGCGCCGGACGAGCCGGTCCCGGTCTCGGGGCCGGTGGGGGTCCACGGAGTCGGCCACCCGCAGCGCGCCCACGCGCATGACGCCGTCCGGCGCCGTGTCCGGGGTCAGGGCGACGACCCGCGAGTCCTCCCCCAGTACCGTGATGGTGGGTATCCCAGTTCGGTCCGCACCGACCTCCAGGACGATGCCGTGGCGGCGGCGCCGACCCTTGCGGAAGACGATCACGTCGCCGCGCCCCAGCGCGCTCATCGTCCGTCCCGTCTCACTGCGGCGCGCGGCGGTCTTGTCCCGCGACAGGTCCGCCTCGGCGTCGGCGATGGTCTGGCGCAGGGTCGCGTACTCGCGGAAGTCGCCCAGGCGGCAGGTCATGTCCTTCTCCAGGCCCTCCAGGCTGCGTCGCTTGCGGCGCGCCTGGGCAGCCAGTTCCACAACGCCGCGGTCGGCCTGGAACTGGGCGAAGGACTCCTCAAGTACCTCACGCGCCCGCGCTCGCGGCATGCGCTCGAGCAGGTTCACGGCCATGTTGTAGGTCGGACGGAAGGCGGAGACCAGCGGGTAGGTGCGCCGGGAGGCTAGTGAGGAGACCGTGGCGGGCTCGACGTCGTCGGCGGCCAGGACGACGGCGTGCCCTTCGACGTCGATACCGCGGCGCCCTGCCCGACCGGTGAGCTGGGTGTACTCCCCCGGGCTGAGGGTGACGTGAGCCGACCCGTTCCACTTGCGCAGCGACTCCAGGACCACCGTGCGCGCAGGCATGTTGATGCCCAGCGCCAGGGTCTCGGTGGCGTAGACGACCTTGATCAGGCCCGCGCTGAAGAGCTCCTCGACCGTCTCCTTGAACACCGGCAGCAGTCCCGCGTGGTGGGCTGCGACACCGCGCTCAAGGGCGTGGACCCAGAAGTGGAAGCCCAGAACCCCGAGGTCGCCGGCCGGGATGTCGGCGGTGCGTCGCTCGATCACCTTTCGGATGCGGGCCGCCTCCGCCTCGGTGGTCAGGTCCACCCCAGCGCTCACCACCTGGTGGACGGCCTGCTCGCACCCCGCCCGGGAGAAGATGAAGACGATGGCGGGCAGCAGTCTCGCCTCCCCCAGGGCCTTGACGACCTGCAGCCGTGAGGGAGGTTTCAGTCGGGCCGTGCGGGCGCCGCCCTCGCCGCGGCGGGGAGCGCGTCCCCCGCCCGAGGAGCGCTTCCAGGGCTGTGGGTCCCGAGCGGAGTCGCCGCCGCGGCTGCGGTAGCTGTTCTTGGAGGCGCCCCCGGACGCCGCCGCACGCCGGGCCTGTTTGACGGCCTTGAGCAGCTCGGGGTTGAGCGGAGGCTGCGCGGACTGATGTGAACTTTGTGGCTGCTCTGACTGTGCCGTATCGGCCTCAGCGGGATCGGTGACATCCACAGGGTGGGAGTAGAGGGGTAGGAGCCGGCGTCCGACCATCATGTGCTGAGTCAGCGGGACGGGGCGCTCCTCGGAGACGACGACGGCGGTCCTACCCCGCACCTGGCCGAGCCAGTCGCCGAACTCCTCGGCGTTGGAGACCGTGGCGGACAGGGAGATCACCTGGACCTCGGCCGGCAGGTGGATGATGGCCTCCTCCCACACCGGCCCGCGGAAGCGGTCGGCGAGGTAGTGAACCTCGTCCATGACCACGAATCCCAGCCGATTCAGGTCACGTGAGCCCGAGTAGAGCATGTTGCGCAGCACCTCGGTGGTCATGACCACGACCTCCGCGTGGGGGTTGATCGAGATATCACCGGTGAGCAACCCCACCTTCTCCTCGCCGTGGCGGGCCACGAGGTCCAGGTACTTCTGGTTGCTCAGTGCTTTGATCGGCGTGGTGTAGAAGGTCTTGAGGCTCCGGACCAGGCCCAGGTGGACGGCGAACTCCCCCACCACGGTCTTGCCGGCGCCCGTCGGAGCCGCGACGAGGACTCCCTCGCCTCTCTCGACGGCGGTGCAGGCCTCCTCCTGGAAGGGGTCGAGCGGGAAGTCGTAGCCCAGGGCGAAGCGGGCGAGCTCACTGCTGGCGGCGGCCTGTCGACGACGAGATGCGGCATAGCGCTCGGCTGGTGAGCTCATGGGGACACCCTACGGGCCGGATCAACCCTGAGCCGGCAGGAGCAGCAGTACGGCGTCGGGGACGGCCTCGAGGCGCAAGGGCAGCTCTGCCAGCGGCTCGCCGTCGGCGAAGGGGTGCGGAGGTGGGCGCAGTCCCCGGTCGCGGCCGGTGCGCTCGTCCAGCGCCTCAATAGTGACGGCGCGACTGCGCTCGACGTGGACGGCCGGGTCAGACAGGTGTGTGCCCTTGAAGAGCCGGGAGAACAGGGAGACCAGGCGGGCTCGGCCCACGGGATCCAGGCGTAGGACCTCCAGCAGACCGTCGGTGGGATCGGCCTGAGGTGCCAGGTCCTTGCCTCCGCCGATGTAGCGGGTGTTGGCCACTGCCAGCAGAAGCGCGGGTCCTTCCCAGGAGCCGTCGTCGGTGGTGACCCGGTAGCCGTAGGGCGCCAGCGCGGTGAGCTCGGCCATGAAGGCGCGCAGATAGCGTCCCTCGTGGGCCGGCCAGGAAAGGGTGTTGGCGCGGGCGTTGACGGCGGCGTCCAGTCCAGCGCTCACCACCGCCAGGGACCAGCGACGCTGCGGGGCGAGCAGCGTGCCGTCGGGGCGGGAGGCGTAAATCGCGTCGGTTGCCGTGATCGTGCCGTCACCGGACAGCGCCCGGTCGATGAGGCGGGCGGCGGCGGCCGGGTCCCTGCTGGGCAGGCCGAAGTGCCTGGCGATGTCGTTACCGGTGCCGGTAGCCACAATGCCCAGCGGCACGCCCGTCGTGGCGACGATGTCCACTCCTAGGTGCACCATGCCGTCTCCACCGACGACGACCAGCGCCTCAACGTTCCGGTGCGGTCCGTCTCCCAGGAGAGCCCCGCCGGCGCGACGCGCCTGCTCGTAGGAGCTGCCGCGCACGTGGAGAACCTCGTGGCCGGCCTCGCTCAGGACTTGGCGGGCGACGTCGTCGGCGGCCGCATGACGGCCGCGTCCGGAGGAGGGATTGGACAGCAGGGCGATGCGCATGAAGGAGGATGGTGAGGAAAGCAGTGGGAAGAAGGATGGAGCCCGACGGTGCCGGGCCCTACTCGGCCAGGGCGGCCTCGAGCTCGGCGTCGAGCTCGGCGCGTTTCTTCTCCACCCGCTTGTCATGCCGGATGGAGATGAAGCAGGCCAGGAAGTACAGGCCGGTGATGGGAAGGGCCATAAAGATCATGGACCAGGGGTCCGGTAGCGGGTTGGCGAAGGCCATGAAGGTGAAGATGGCAACAACGGCCCAGCGCCAGCCCTTGAGCATCGTGGTGCCTTTCATGAGCCCCAGCATGTTGAGGGCGACGAGGAGCTCGGGCAGGAGGAAGGCGATTCCGAAGACAAGAACCAGCCTCATGACGAAGGCCAGGTAGACACCCGCGTTAATGAAGCCCCCGGTGGGTCCACTGGGGATGAAGCTGGTGAGGATGGAGACCGCATGGGGCATGATCCACATGCCCAAGGCGGCGCCGGCGGAGAAGAGCAGCAGTCCCACCACCCCGTAGACCCAGGTGTAGGCCTTCTCCTTGCGGGTCATACCCGGCCCCACGAAGGCCCAGAACTCGTACATCCACAGCGGCGCGGAGAACAGGACGCCCAGCCAGATGGAGACCTTGAGTCTCATGTCGAAGGAGGACAGGACCGTGTCGAAGTTCAGGATGAGGTTGGCGCCGCGGGCATTGGCGGCATCGATCGGTCGGGTGATGAGCGAGAAGGCCTGGTCGTAAAGCAGATAGCCCACAACCGACATGACCAGGACGCCCAGGGCTGAGATGAAGAGCCGGTTGCGCAGCTCACGCAGGTGGTCCCCGATGGACATACGCGCCTCGGGGTTGTCCTTGCGCCTCGATCGCTTGATCCGAGGGAGCTTGGGCACCACGGCCTCCTTCAACTGCAGGTCACCGGCTCTCGCCGGATGACGTCACTTCTGGGAAGAGCCCTCGGTGTTCTGAGCGGTCTGACCGGACTGCGTGGGCTCGGTGTAGTAGGTGCCCTCCTGGGGCTGCTGCTGGATCTGGGCGGCGGGCTTCTTGTCGTCGTCCTCGTCGCGCAGCTCCTTGACCTCCTTCTTGAAGACCTTCATGGACTGGCCCACGCTACGGGCGATGTCAGGAAGCTTGCTGGAACCGAAGATCAGCAGGACGAGGACAAGCAGGACGACGATGTGCGTTGGAGAGAACTTCACGGCGCTGCTCCTTGTGGATAGGGGGCAATCGATACGGGCTGAGTGTAGCCTCCCTGGCGGGCGCCTCTGAACGACGGCCCTGCCGGTTCTCCCTAAGGCGGACGGATCCGCCCTCAGTCTCCTTCTGCGCTGATGTCATATGAGGTCAGGGCCTGTTTGGCGGCTGCTGCGGCGTCCTGGGCGAGATCCGCGGGCTCGACGGCGATGAGGTGGCGACCGGCCGAGAGGACCAGCCCGATGAGCCAGGTCCGGTCACGTCCCTCCACAACGACCCTGAGACTGCCGTCCGCAGCCTCCTCCTGGGAGACGTAGGGAATCTGCTCCACCAGCCAGCGGCCTGTCGGACGCAGTCTCAGTGTGGCGCGGGGCTTGTCCCCCGCGGGGCGATCGTTGCGGGACTGGTTCTTTCTGCGTGAGGCGCGATGCCGGACGGCAGGAATGTCGAGTACCTCGATCGACGTGATCCGGTCCAGCCGGAAACTGCGCTCGGCCTTGGCACTGAGGCACCAGCCCACCAGCGTCATATGTGATCCGTCACTTTTCAGGGTGATGGGGTCGACGTCACGCTCGGAGGGAGTGTCGGTGGCGGAGACATAGACCAGGTGGAGGCGCCGCCGGTCCCCCAGTGCGGAGCGCACGGCGGCCAGGACCTGGGCCGCATGGCCGGAACGATCGGCATGCTCCAAGACCAGGCCGGTTGAAGGACCGGCCTCCGAATCGACCTGCGCGTCAGCATCGTCGGTGGAAGCGCCTGCGGTGAGCAGGTCGGTCACCGCCTGCTGGGTGGAGGCGATCACGGGGGCGGAGGCCTCGTCGGCGGCGAGGAGGTCGGCGAGCACCCTGAGGGCCATGAGCAGAGAGATTGCCTCCTGCCGGGTGAGGCGGACCGGGCGGTCCAGTCCCAGCGGCTCGGACAGGCGCAGGCGCCCGGCCTCGAAGTCGGCGGCGTCGAAGTCCACGAGGTCCCCGTGCAGTCCGCCGGGCAGGCCGGAGACCCACAGCGTGTTGACATCCCGCTCAATGACGGCCGGTGTGACGCCGAAATGCCTGGCGGCCTCCTGGACGGACACGCCGGGGTTATCCGCGACCCAGGCGGGCAGGGCGAGCAGCCGCGTGAGCTGGTCGGAGGCGGAGACGCGCGGCATCGTCATTTTCCTTTCGGTGACGTGAGCGCAGCAGCGCCTCGCAGGTGGGACAGGACATCCTCGCGCAGGGAAGGCGGGGCGAGGACCACTGCGGCGTCCCCGAGGGCGGCCACCGTGCCGGCGAAGGAGAAGGGATCCTCGTACTCGACGGCGATGAGGTCACGACCCTCCAGGTGTGCAGGCAGGTCTGCCTGCGAGGCCTGAGCCGGATCGAGGTGGGCTCCGGCCAGACGCAGCCCCAGAGCCCGACCCGGAAGCACGGCAAGAAGTGCACGCCGGCGGGGCGGGGTGCCGGCGGGCATCCGGGTGAAGGCCCCGGGGTGCCCATGGACGGTCACCGGCCCCGCGATGCGGGCCAGGCGGAAGGTCAGCATCCTGACGGCGGTTCCTTCCGGTTCCTCTGGATCCGTGGTGCTGTCCGTGTCGCGGGTGCCGGAGGGCTCGACGGCGTCGAGGTACCAGGCGCCCTCGTTCAGACGCAGGTGGTGGGGCTCGACGGTGCGGGCCCGAGTGCTGCCCGAGCGGGCGGAGACGTAGTCGAAGGTGACCAGGCGGCGTCCGTCGACTGCGGCGACGAGCGCCTCGGGGATCTCCTCGCCGGACAGGTCCGCCGTGAGAGCCGGCAGGCCTGCGGAGCTGCTTCCCACCGGTCCCTCGCTGACGGCGCGCAGCTTGGTCAGGGCCCTCCTGGCGGTGGCGGGCAGGTCGCCGTCGCGCCAGGCGGAGGCGGCCAGGCTCAGGCAGGCGGCCTGCTCCGCGCTCAGGTGCAGTGCGGGCAGGGCGTAGTCCCCCTCGTCGATCTGGTAGCGGGGCTCCTCGGGGCGTCCGGTGGTGGTCACCTCGATGCCGAGCTCGCGCAGCGTGTCCTTGTCCCGCTCGAACTTGCGGCGCGCCGAGTCTGGGTTCGTGGCAGGACTGCTTGAGAAGTATCCCGGCACGCTGTCGATGAGCTCCTCTGCGCTCAGGCCGGTGGTGGTGTTGCGCAGGGTGAGCAGGAGGCTCACCAGGCGCTCCTCGGTACTGCGGGTCTGCTGGCTCACGGTCCCCCAGCCTAGGAGAATCGGGCGGCATGCGGCTTGTGGCGCGCGTGCCCCGATAGTCTGCCGCCATGATGTGGCGCGACGGCGTAGTGAGCGGGATCAGGGCGGCATGGGGCCCCGAGGGGCGCTCCTGCGCAGAGCTGGACGTGGAGATCCTCGGGGCGCCAAGCGGCGCGCACAGCCTGCTTCCCGGCCAGCGGGTCCGCGCGGTCGCCTATGGGGCCCTCACCGGGGTGCCCGCCGGTGGGGAGCGGGTGAGGCTGGAGGTCTCAGCCCTCGACCGGGCCCTGGGTACGGGCGGGCACGCCATGGTCAGCGCCCGCCTGGACGTCCTTCCCGCCGACCCGCCACGCGAGGGCCACCTCGTCAAGGCCCGTTACATGCCCGACCAGGTCATGGTCACCGGTGTCGACGAGCAGGGCACCGACCATCACGGCCTGCTGTCCCAGCCGATCGGCAGCCTGGACCTGGAGGGGATGCCGGTGGTGGTGGCCGACCTGCACTCGAGCCTGCCGGCGGTGCTGGCCGGGCTGCGCTCCCCCGGCGGTCAGGAGCAGCAGCCGCGCATCGTCTACATCATGACCGACGGCGGAGCCCTACCCCTGGCCTACTCACGCGTTGTCGCCGCCCTGCGTGAGGCTGGGTGGCTGGCCGGGACCGTGACGGCCGGACAGGCCTGGGGCGGTGACATCGAGGCGGTCAGCATCCACAACGCGCTCCTGGCGGCCCGGCACGTTCTGCACGCCGATGCCGCCATCGTCATCCAGGGGCCCGGGAACCTGGGCACCGAGACGCCCTGGGGGTTCTCCGGAGTGGCCTGCGGGGACACGGTCAACGCCGTCGCCGCACTGGGCGGGCGCCCGGTGGCCTGCCTGCGCGTCTCCCAGGCCGATGCCCGTACCCGCCACCGAGGCGTCTCCCACCACTCGATGACCGCCTACGGGCGGGTCGCGCTGGCGGGGGCCGACGTCGTCGTCCCCGACCTGGAGGGCCCGCTGGGGGCGCAGGTTCGCCGGGAGGCCGAGGCCCTGTGCGCACCGCGGCAGGGAGCCGCGCAGCACCGGTTGGTCGGGGTCTCCTCCAACGGTCTTCTGGAAGCGCTTCGTGAAGCCGAGGCGGAGACCGGAGTGAGGCTGTCCACCATGAGGCGGGGCCTTGAGGAGGATGCGGCCGCCTTCATCGCCGCGGCGGCGGCCGGCCGTCACGTGCAGCGGATCTTGCGTTCGGCTGCTGCTGGTGCAGCCGGTTCACCCACCTCAGCGCAGGCAGGAGAACCGGCCCGGTGACCTCGTCAACGAGCCTCAGGACCGGCAACGCGTCACATGACACGACGAGGATGACGCTGGCCACCGATCTTGCTGCCGCCTACGACTGGCGCTCCAGTCATCGGACGGTTCCGGGGCGGGGCTCGCGGCTGTCCCGGTACTCCGTGCCGTTAGTGGATGTTGCCCTGGGGACCGTCTTCCTCACCTTCGCCCTGGAATCGGTCACATTCATCCTCCGTTTCGGTGCCTACGCCGTCTATGTTGCGGACTTCGCACTGTGTCTGGTGCTGGCACTGGTGCAGTTCGGCAGGCTTCGTTGCCTGCGTGCCTCCTTCGTCGCGACCTACGCCCTGCTGGCGGCCTACGCGATCCTCGTGTTCCTCTCCCCAGTCAACCTCGGCCTCAACCCGATCATCGCCACGGCGGTCACCAGCCTTTACACCGTCACCCGCTGGGAACCCGATCGGCGCTGGGGCACGGCGGCGCTCCTGCTGGCTCTGGCCGGCGCCCTGGTCAACCCCGTCACCTTGGCCTCCTACACCCGGCCTTATGAATCAGGTACCGACCCGACGACAAACGGCGGCTGGAACGAAGCCATCCTGGTCGCCCGCACGCTCACCAGCCTGGTCTTCGTCGGTGCCGTGGTGCTCACCTACCTGTTGGCCTCCTCGCGGCGCCGGGTCGCCGAGAACCAGGCCCGCGACGTCGGCATTGCCGCAGCCCAGGCGGTTGCGGCCGAGCGCCTCAGCCTGGCCCGAGAGCTCCACGACCTCGTGGGCCACAGTCTCACCACGATCAAGGTGCAGGCCGCCACCGGCCTGGCCCTGGGTGGTGAGGAACGGCTGCGCGGCACCCTGACCACGGTGCGCGACACGGCCGACGCCTCCCTGACCTCTGTGCGTCAGCTCGTCTCCGTCCTGCGCTCTGATGCCGGCGAGATCACCCCCTTGGCGGACCTGCGGACCATCCCGGCCCTGATCGAGACCACCCGCAGTTCAGGTACCCGGATCAGCGCCGCGCTTCCGGAACCGGAGGTCCTGGAGCGCTGCAACTCGGCGTGGTCGGCGATACAGCGTCTCACCCTCGTCCGTCTCGTGGGAGAGACCCTCACCAACGCCGTCAGGCACGGAACCGGCCAGATCGAGCTGAGCCTGACACTGCCGCAGGAGTCCTGCCACCTTCACGTCACCAACCCGGTGCCCGAGGCCCTCGAGCACTCACCCTTCGGAGGCAGCGGGCTCATCGGTCTGGAGGAGCGTCTCAGGCTCGTAGGCGGAACCATGACCCACGGCGTCCAACGTGATGACGAGGGCCGAAGCTTCTTCACCCTCGACGTCGACTTCCCGGTGACACCGCTCGAGCTGCCCGCGAGCGCCACGGTCCCGGGCCAGCACTCCGGTGAGATGACCGGCGAGATGGGATCAGGAGACTACAGATGACCTCCAGTGCGATCAGGGTTGCCGTCGTCGACGACCAGCCGCTGCTGGTCAGCGCCTTCAGCGCCCTCGTGGCTGCGCAGCCCGATATGGAGGTGGTACTGGAGGCCGTCAACGGGCGCCAGGCCATCGAGGGCCTGACCGCAGGTTCTCACGGCGGGGCCGACCTGGTGCTCATGGATCTGCGGATGCCGGTTCTGGATGGGGTCAGTGCCATTCGCGAGCTGCGCACCACGCCGGCCACCACCGCCTTGCGGATCCTGGTTCTGACCACCTTCGATGATGACGACCTCGTCCTGGCGGCTTTGGGCGCCGGCGCCCACGGTTTCCTCCTCAAGGACGCCGAGCCGACGACGCTGCTGGAGGCGATCCGCATCGTTGCCCGCGGCGGGTCCTGGCTGGACCCGGCTGTCACCGGCACCGTTCTGGCGCACCTTGATGCAGGTAGCGGGCCTGGTGCCCCGCAGTCGCCAACCTCGCTGGCGGGACCGACTGATGGCTCCGTGCCCGTCGTCGGGGCGCCGTCGGGACCCTACGAGCCCTTAACCGGGCGGGAGGATGCCGTGCTCGTTCTGGTGTGTCAGGGGCTGAGCAACGCCCAGATCGGTGAGCGGCTCTACGTCGCCGAGTCGACGGTCAAGTCCCACGTCAAGATGATCCTGGGCAAGACCGGCTGCCACAACCGGGTCGAGCTGGTCATCTACGCCCTGACCACGGGGCTCATCCAGCCGCGGTAGCTCTCCTCCCCAGGGAGGAGACGCGGCCTCGGTGACGGCCACCGACCGTATCCCTGATGAGGATCCGCCGAGGCACCGGTGCGCACGAGCATGGGGCCATGACAGCCACCGCAGCAGCATCACCTCCCCCCTCCCCCACCCACGGCGCCGGTCTCACCCCTGGGCTCAGGCTGGCCGGGATCTCCAAGTCATTCGGTCGCCAGAAGGTCCTCACCGAGCTGAACCTGTTGGCCTATCCGGGCCGTGTCTACGGGTTGCTCGGCCTCAACGGCGCCGGCAAGTCCACCGCCTTCAACATCGCCCTGGGGCTGCTCAAACCCGACGCCGGCCGCGTGGAGATCCAGGGCGCTCCGTTCAGCCGTCGTAGCCTGGTCCATGTGGGGGCCTCCATCAACGGTCCCGCTCTCTTCCCCCAGCTGTCCGCACGACGCAACCTGCTCGTCCACTGCCGTCTGACCGGTACCTCTCCGGAAACCATCGCCCCGCTCCTGGAGCGCGTCGGGCTGGCCGGAGTCGGCAGGAAGCGCGCCGGTTCCTTCTCCACCGGCATGAAGGTGCGACTGTCCCTGGCCATGGCGCTCCTGACTGACCCGGAGGTCCTCATCCTCGACGAGCCCCAGAACGGTTTGGACCCGCAGGGCATCATCGAGCTGCGCGACCTCGTGCGGGCCCTGGCCGATGAGGGGCGCACCGTCGTCGTCTCCAGTCACCAGCTCGGCGAGATCGCCCGTATGAGTGATGACATCGGGGTCCTGGCCGGCGGGCGCCTGGTCTTCCAGGGACCACTGGCCGACTTCGCCGACGCCGACGACGAGCGGGCCATGGAGAAGGCCTTCCTGGATGCTGTCATGGCCGGGGGTCGCCGCACCGAGGTGGAGACCCAAGCATGAGCGCCACCAGTACCGCCGTGCACGTGAGCCTGTGGGACCTGGTACGAGCCGAGCTCACCCGCAGCCGACGCACCTTCACCTGGGGAGTCATCGGGGCGACCCTCATCTTCACCGTTCACACCATCATCTTGGCGAATGCCTCGATCTCCTCCGGCGTGGTCACAGAGATGCAGTGGAACGGCAACGCACTGGGGTGGATGCATATGTATGCCGGAACCTTCGCCGTTCCTCTGGGGCTGCTGACCGGTGCCATGGCCCAGTGGCGTGAGCAGCGGTGGCGCCAGGGAGGGACGGCGTGGCGCGCCATCGAGCCACGCCGGGTGGTGGCCGCCCGCCTGGTGGTGCTGAGCCTGTCGGCGCTGGCGTGTCAGGTGGCGCTCGTCGTACCCGTCGTGGCCCACGCTGTCGTCGTCGGCAGTGGCTGGGGCCCCTGGGACAGGTACCTGCTTTTTGCCGTCTACATGTGGGTCGTCGTCACCGGTGCCTGCGCCTGGGGGATGGTGGTCTTCCGAATGCTGGGGGTCGTCGCCGTCGGGGGCGCCCCGGTCCTCGGCTTCGTCTGGTCCGTGGCGGGGGCAGTTCAGGCAGAGCGGTCCGACTGGTGGATGTTCCCGTGGACCTGGACGGCCCGCGTGCCTCTGCCCTTGCTGGGCGTTCACGGTAGCTCCGTGCTGCTTGAGGAGGACTCGCCGGTGTGGGGCTACCCGCTCCTGCCCGGCTTTCTGCTGACGACCTCCCTGACGCTGGCCGGCATCGGCCTGGCCTTCCTGGCCGGCACACCCAGGGGCGCTGGGGCTTCGGTCTCCTCAGTCTCCCGGCTCAGCCGGCTGCTTCCCGGAAGGAGGGTCGACGACGATCAGCCGGAGACCGTCTCGGTACAGGCCGCGGCGCAGGCTCCGACGTCGCACGCCCGAAGCACCCCGCGGTGCCAAAGGACGCCCGCTACCCGCATGACCCGAGTCCCCGGGCCGCGCAGCGCTGTCCTGGCGATGGCCGGGGTTCTGCCCTGGACCGTGTGGGCGGTGCTGGCGATCCTCCTGCTCGCCTTCCTGGGGATCCTCCATACCGCCTATCCGCCCGGGTACGGGCAGAGCTTCCTCGAGCTCATGGGAGCACCGATCGCCGGGGCCATCATCGGCATCACGGTGTGGGGACGCCTCCAGCCGGCCTGGCGGGTGCTCATTGCCCGCCGGGGAGCCGGCTGCATCCTGACATCAACCGCGACCCTGGGCGCTTTGTTCCTGGTCCCGGTCCTGATCCTGTCCTGGACCGTGACGGTCCTGGGCGGCCCTCTGACCCGCACCGACCCGAACCTGCCTGCAGTGACCGGTCCGGTCTATGGGCTCCTGGTGATGCCGGCCGTGGCCTTCATGACCGCGGCCGTCAGCCTGGCGGTGGCACTGAGCACCCGGATCGTCGTGGCGATCGTCCTCAACGTCATCCTGGTGGTCACAGGACTGCTCATCGGCGGCAACGACGTCCTGTCAGAGACCAGGTTGTGGTGGACTGCCCCCTGGGGCTGGATCGCCGTGGCCCACCAGTTCCCCGAGCGCTGGCTGACGATCGTCGTGCTCAGCCTGCTCATCGGGGCGGTGGCGATGGGGGCCGCAATCCTGGGCTCCCGGAGCGCCGCCGTCCGCGACTGAGGCACGCGGGGCTGAGCCAGTCCCGCATCTTGGGTGGGCTGCCGTTCGCAGAGGGAGGGCACCCACCCAGGGCCGGGGGCAACCGAGGAGGACGTGCTCAGGGATCGGATAGGCCCTACGGTGTATCAGTGGCCCAGCCGCTTTCCGATAGCCTAGGGATATGAAGACCTTCGAGGACCTTTTCACCGAGCTGCAGCACAAGGCGGCTACCCGACCCGAGGGCTCCGGGACGGTGGAGGAGCTGGATCGCGGGGTCCACTTCATCGGCAAGAAGCTCGTCGAGGAGGCCGCCGAGGCCTGGATGGCCTGCGAGCACGAGTCCGACGAGGCCGCCTGCGAGGAGATCAGCCAGCTGCTCTACCACGCCCAGGTCATGATGGTCGCCAAGGGCTACAGCCTCCAGGACGTCTACCGCTACCTGTAAGCCTCGAAGCCTCTCACACCTCCTACTCGACCTCCTCACCACAGATCAGGAACCGCCGTGCTGCGTATCGCCGTCCCCAACAAGGGCTCGCTGTCCGAGCCCGCCATCACCATGCTCTCCGAGGCGGGATACCGTACCCGCCGTACGGGGCGTGAGCTCGTGCTCGTCGACGAGACCAACGATGTCGAGCTGTTCTTCCTGCGTCCGCGCGATATCGCCGTGTACGTCGGCCAGGGCACCGTGCACGCCGGCATCACCGGACGTGACCTGTTGCTGGACTCCGGGGTCGACGCCGTCGAGCACCTGCCCCTGGGCTTCGCCCGCTCCACCTTCCGCTTCGCCGCCCCCAAGGGCACGATGACCTCCCTGGCCGACGTCGCCGGGCGGCGCGTGGCCACCTCCTACGACGTCCTGGTGCGCAGCTATCTGGCCTCCCAAGGCGTGGATGCCCAGACCGTTCACCTCGACGGCGCCGTGGAGTCCTCCGTCCAGCTGGGCGTGGCCGACCTCATCGCCGATGTCGTCGAGACCGGCACCACGCTGCGAGCAGCGGGCCTGGAGACCTTCGGCGACCCGATTCTCCTCAGCGAGGCGGTGCTCATCACCACCGCGCAGTACCGTGGTAAGCCCGGACTGGCCACCCTCGTGCGTCGCCTGGAGGGGGTGCTGCGCGCCCGCGCCTACGTGCTCGTGGACTACGACATCCCCATGAACAAGCTGCACCTGGCGGCGGCCCTCACCCCGGGTATCGAGTCCCCCACCGTCTCTCCGCTGCAGAACCCCGACTGGGTGGCGGTGCGCGCCATGGTTCCGCGGGTGGACATGAACCGGGTCATGGACGAGCTCTACGAGGTCGGGGCGCGCGCCATCCTCGTGTCCTCACTGCTGGCCTGCCGCCTGTAGACGGCTGTTCTGACAGCCGCCCTCGCGCTACTCCTCTGGTGGCTACTGCCCCAGAGGCACGCAGACGTCGGCCGCCTGGGGCGTCTTCTTGTCCCCCAGGAGCTTGTGGGAGGAGAGGAACTCGATCATCGGGGTGAAGTCGTCGACTCGCACCGAGCCGATGGGATGGGAGCCGTCACCGCTGACCAGCTTGCCGGTGGCCACTGCGACCTCTCGTGCGCGGGCGGCCTGGGTGGCGTCCGCCAGGTCCTGCACGTGCTCCTTGGACGCCTCGACCGCAGCGTCGGGATCCTTGACGAACGCCGTCATCCCCTCGATCGAGGCCTTGACCGCCGACTGAAGATCCTGGCGGCGGGACTCCAGCACGGAGCGGGTCGTCACCAGTGAGACTCCGATGAGAGGGACCTGATCGGCGACCTGAATGGTACGCACGGCCGTGCCGGACTGACTGACCTGGACCGCGTCGTTGTTGGAGAAGCCGACGACGGCATCGACCTTGCCGCCGACCAGTGCCGCCTGCTGGGTGTAGCCGATGTCCTGGATCGTCAGGTCGGACTCAGTCAGGGAGGCCGTGTCCATGGCCAGCTGGAGGGCGTACCAGGTCTCCCCCTTGCGTCCCGGTGTGCCGACGGTCTTGCCCTTCAGGTCTGCCGGAGTGTTGATTGAGGAGTCCTCGGGCACGATGAGGCAGGCCGGGTAGGACTGGTAGTAGCCACCGACGACGACGAGGTCGCTCCCGTTGGAGACGGCCACTACCGCCTCGTCGGCACCCGCGATGACCAGATGCTCCTGTCCGCTCTGAAGGGCGTCGAAGAGTCCCTCCTGCGCGCCGTGGTGACGCAGCTCCACGCCCGTGGCGTACTTCCCGTCCTTCTTGGCCATGTAGAAGGGGGCGAACTGGATGTTCGGCGTGTAGGTCAGGCCGATGGTCAGTGCTCCGCCGCCTGCGGAGGCCGAGGCGGAGGCCGCGCGGCTGGCGGTTCCCGAGGAGCAGGCGGCGAGCAGGCCGGTTCCGGTCAGCGCCAGGCCGCCGGCCAGCAGGTGGCGGCGCGAGAGAGCCCGGTGGGAGACGCCGGTGCGAGTAAGGGGGGTCAGGGTCATGGTGTTTCCTGTTCTTCAGAAGGTGAGGAGCTGGGGGCTGCGGAGTGCTCAGGCGGCGTTCCTGCCGCGCAGGGCGTCCACGGTGCGGCTGCGCTGCTCGAGCTCGTGGAAGGCCCAGTGGATGGAGGTGGCCAGGACGCACAGGAGGGTGATCGTGGCGAACACGCCGGTGGTATCCCCCCGGCTCTGCTGGGTGGAGAGCACTGTTCCCAGACCTTCGCCGCCCATGATGAGCTCGCCGACGACCGCGCCGGTGACTGACAGGGTGAAGCCGGTGCGCAGCCCGGTGTAGATCGCGGGCAGGGCCATGGGAAGCTCCATGTGGATGAGCATGCTCAGACCGTGGGCGCCGTCGAGCCGGGCTGCGTCCATGACACCGGCGTCCAGGCTGCGCAGCCCCAGCAGCACCGTGATCGTGATGGGGAAGAAGACCATGAAGGCGCACAGGACCACGACCGGCAGGGTTCCGTAGCCGATCCACAGGACCATCAGGGGAGCCACGGCGACACCGGGAACCGCCTGGCTTGCGGCGACGTAGGGCAGGACGGCGCGTGAGAACAGCCGCCAGCGGTACAGTCCCCAGGCCAAGGGCAGGGCGAAGACGGCGGCCAGAAGACATCCGAGCAGAGCCTCACGCAGCGTCACCCAGGCCTTCCACCCCAGCCCCACCTGGGTCAGGTTCAGCCACAGGCGCTCGACGACGGCGACAGGGCTGGGCAGGAAGATCTCGGGGACGGCGCCGGAGGTGGTGGCAACCTGCCAGACGATCAGCAGAACAGCACCCAAACCGATGGCCGGCCAGGGCCCGTGCTGCTCGGCGGCGCGGATGCGACGTCGGCGTTGGGCCGGTGGCCTGGACGAGGAAGCCAACGAAGAGAGTGGGGGCTCAGACGAGTCACTGGATGCGGCGGCACGGAGCGGCTGGGCGTGCGTGACCTTGCCGATGGGGCTGGGGCTGTACACGGCGGTCTCCTCCCGGGTCCTTCCGGGAACGAGTGCCCCGGACTGCACCGGGGTCCGCCCGTGCGTCGTCGGTCGGCGCACACACGTGCTGGGCGCCCGCGCAGTCCGGGGCTCGACCGACCCTGTGAGGTCGTGGAGCCGAGGCCGACGTTCTGAGGTGCGGGGTCTCCCCCGCTTGGGCGCCACGTGCATCCTCCCTTCCGGACTCTCACCGTCGGTGCCGGATTTCCACCGGCTCAACCGCTTGAGTTCCTGACCGCGTGAGGCAGTCGGGGCACGAGCGGGTCGCGGACTGTTACCGCCGGTTCGGACTTTCACCGACCCCGGAGCACGTTGCTGCCAGTCAGCATACAACGTGGATGGTCCGACGACGATCCCCATGACTTCTCCATGGTGGTGCGCGCGCTCACAGGATGTCGTTCGGAGTGTGGCCCGAGTGGTCGTCACCAGCAGAGAAGTGACGCACAGCGTCCGCAACCGCCCGGCGCAGACGATCCGGGCCCCGCTGCAGAGACGTCTCCAACGGCTCTGAAGGATCGGAGATCTGGACGATACTCCGGGCTCCCAGGTCGGCCAGACGACGTCGAGTCCAGGCATCAGCCCTGACTCGCCCGGCGAAGACCATGGAGGGCACACCGCACTCCCGGGCAAGGTGGAGCACTCCGCTGACCGCCTTGCCGTCCAAGGACTGCCTGTCCAGTGACCCCTCGCCCGTCATCAGCAGGTCGGCTGACTCCAGTCGTTCACGCAGCCCCACAACCTGAGCCAGGTGGTCAATGCCGGCGGTGATCTCCGCCCCGAGCACGGCGGCCAGGGCGAAGGCTGCACCGCCGGCCGCACCGGTACCTGGATGGGACACCCACCGGCTCAGGCCCAGGACGCCGGCCAGACGCGTCATCTCACCGTCGACCTGTGCCATGGCCGACCCGGTCAGTCCCTTTTGCGGGCCGAAGACGGCAGCCGCGCCGTGGGGACCCGTGAGCGGATTCGTCACGTCACCGGCCACCGTGATGCTCACACCCTCAAGGCGCCGTCGAGCCGGCTCAACCTCGATCCTCTGGATGTGACAGAACTCTGCGGGCACCGGTTGCACCTCGTGTCCCTGCTCGTCAAGGCACCTGGCTCCTAGCGCCACAAGCATCCCCAGGCCCATGTCGTTGGAGGCCGATCCACCCAGGCCGATGATCAGCGAGCGGGCACCGGCGTCGACCGAGGCGGTGATGACGTGGCCCAACCCGGTGGTCGAGGATCTCATGACGTCCCGCTCCCCCGGCGCGATGTGCTCCAGTCCCACGCTGGAGGCCAGGTCGATGACGGCGCGATCGCCGTCGAGCCCGAAACCCGCCATTCGGGGGCGGCACAGGGCGTCGACGGTGGTCACCTCCTGCCACGAGCAGCCCCAGGCCGCGGTGACGGCCTCGGCGAAGCCCTCCCCGCCGTCAGAGACCGGGACCTGGTCCACCACGCACGAGGGCAGGGCGTCTCGCGCTCCGGCCGCCATGGCCCGGGCCGCTTGGACAGCCGTCATGGACTCCTTGAAGGAGTCGGGGGCGACGACGATCCTCAGGGGCACGGCACGGTCCTCCTCGCCTGACTACGCGCGGGAGGCGGCGACGGCGGCCTCGAACTCCTGGGAGATCTCCTCCGAGGGCCGGCTCGTGCGAGACACGGCCCAGGCCACGCCCAGGTTGCCCAGGAAACCGGGCACGATCTCGTAGAGCTCGAAGATGCCGCCCGGCCCTCCGGAGACGTTCCCCCAGACCATGACGATGACCGCACCGGTGATCATGCCGGCGAAGGCACCCATGGCACTCAGACGCCTCCAGTACAGGGACAGCAGGACGGTCGGCCCGAAGGAGGCCCCGAATCCGGCCCAGGCGAAGGCCACGAGGTCGAGGATGGTCTTGCTGGGGTTCCAGGCCATGACGGCCGCAATCAGGGCGATCGCGAAGACCGCCATGCGCGAGTAGAGCACCATCCGGTTACTGCTGATCTCGTCGGTCCGGGTACGGGCGATCGAGCCGTACAGGTCCTCAATGAGTGCCGAGGAGGTGACGAGCAGCTGGGAGGAGATCGTCGACATGATCGCGGCGAGGATGGCCGCCAGCATGAATCCGGCGACCAGCGGGTGGAAGAGCAGCTTTCCCAGGGTGATGAAGACGGTCTCCGGGTCCGCCAGCTTGCTCTTGTCGTGCTGGTAGACGGCCACGCCGGCGATTGCGGTGCCGGCCGCGCCGAGGACGGCGAAAAGCATCCAGCCGATCCCGATGACACAGCCGGCTACGGCCTCCTTGGGCCTGCGGATGGCCATGAAGCGCACGATGATGTGCGGCTGGCCGAAGTAGCCCAGGCCCCAGGCCAGAGCCGAGATGACTCCGATGATCGTCGTCGTCGGGCCCCACAGGGCCCAGTAGTGGGGGTCGACCTCGGAGACGGCCTTGACCAGGTTGGACGGTCCGCCGACGTACATGACCCCGGCGATGGGCACCATGATGAGGGCGGCCACCATCATGAGTCCTTGGATGAAGTCGGTGTAGGACACGGCCAGGAACCCGCCGATGAGCGTGTAGACCACCGTGATGGCAGCGACGATGACCATGCCCAGGTGGTAGTCCATCCCGAAGGATGACTCGAAGAACCGTCCACCGGCGACCATGCCGGAGGAGACGTAGAAGGTGAAGTAGACCAGGATGATGAGACCGCTGGACCAGCGCAGCAGCCGGCGGGTGTCGTGCAGCCGGTTGTCCAAGAAGCTGGGGACGGTGATGGAGTTGTTGGCGACCTCGGTGTAGGCGCGCAGGCGGGGAGCGACGAGCAGCCAGTTCGTCAGGGCCCCGATCGTCAGGCCGACGGCGATCCATCCCTCGACCAGGCCGCTGGCGTACAGGGCCCCCGGCAGTCCCATGAGCAGCCACCCCGACATGTCCGAGGCTCCGGCGGACAGGGCCGCCACCCAGGGATTGAGGTCTCGGTCGGCGAGCATGTAGTCGTCGAAGTTGTCCGTTCGCAGATAGGCCCAGCCTCCGATGGCGAGCATGGCCACGAAGTAGACGATCATCGCGATCGCCTGATAGGTAGCGTCAGTCATTCGTTTGTCCTCACGTCAGTCAGCGGCGAGACATATCGCGGCCGGCTGCGCGCGACAGAATCGGGGTCTCCGCTATTTTCTTGCATGGGTTCGGTCTCACTGCGCATACAGGACGATCGCGACCGCATAGTCGCCGTCATGGCTCAGAGAAACCGGCCAGCACTCAGGGGTCGATACCTCCTGTCCAAAACTGCTATCAACGCCGTGGGCAATAGCGCCGTTCAGACGCAGGGACGGCCGTCCCCATCGATCGGTGACAAGCTCAACCTCGCGCCAGTCGACGTCCTCGGCAAGGATAACCGGAGAGGCGCTGTGCCCGCGACCTTTGGCGTACTGTGCGTGCGCCTGGCTCCAGGCCTTGATGAAGGCCTCCTTGGCCGCCCACCTCGCCGCCAGGTGCTGTGCCGGACGTGTCCCCTTTTCCTGTGCTCGACGGTGGGCATCACGGAGCTCACGCGCGGTAAAGGCCTGCTGCGCGAAGACGGTACCGGGCTGATCGAGCTGGGTCTCAAAGTCCGGAATATGCACCAGGTCCGTGCCCACCGCCAGAACGGTTGCCCTGGGGGAAGTCTTCGGCATATCCGGAAACTGCGGCTCAGTCATCATGGAACCCTCATGAAGTAAAACTTACGAATCATTGATGCACATCCTGTGATCATTCCATGTGGGTGAAACGGGGCCGGTTCCACAGACGGTGGATACCGTCTGTGGAACCGGCCCCGTTCACTATCGTGCTGAGGTCACTCGCCGGCGTGGTAGACGCCGTCGGCGCCCAGGCGGGCGTCGGGGTCGAGCAGCATGGCGGCCTCGACCTCGTGCGGGTCGCGCTGCTTGGACTCCTCGCCCAGGCGACGGCCCTGAACCGGCTCGAACAGCGGAGCCCGACCGATCATGCC
Source organism: uncultured Actinomyces sp. (assembly GCA_963552815.1). GTDB lineage: Bacteria > Actinomycetota > Actinomycetes > Actinomycetales > Actinomycetaceae > Actinomyces. The sequence goes on from CAUVMS010000004.1 coordinate 49,070, forward strand.
GGCGCGGCGGCGTCGGGTGCCTGCGGCCAGACGGGCGTTGGCGGAGGCCAACCAGGCGTCGACCGCCTCCTGGCCCGCGGCCTGACGCAGCGCGGCCTCGAAGGCACCGGGGTGCACGATCGCGATGAGACCCGAGACGTGCCCGAAGCCCAGCGAGGTCAGCAGCCCCGCACGCACCGGACCGGCGCCGGGGACGCGCCCGTCCTTGCCGCCGCGACCGGCCAGGCGGATGGGGCGACGCGGCCACACCCAGAAGGCGTCCTTGGCCAGCGGGGCGTCGACGACGTCCAGGGAGGCGTTACCGGGAGCCACGCCGGAGGCGAGGATCTCGGTCAGGCCGGCGACCTGGAAGACCGCGGCACCGCCCTTGGCGTGACCGGTGATGGTCTTCTGCGAGACCGCCACCAGCGAGTTGCCCTCGGAGCGCCCCAGGGCACGAGCCAGGCGCGTGTGCAGCTCGGACTCGTTGGGGTCGTTGGCACCGGTGGAGGTGTCGTGCTTGGAGACCAGCGCGATGTCGTCGGCCTCCACGCCCAGGGCAGCCAGGGCCTTGGCCAGGCGCGAGCTGCGTCCGCCACGGCCGGCGCCCAGGGCCCCCAGGCCGGGAGCCGGGATCGAGGTGTGGGCGCCGTCGGCGTAGGAGGAGACGAAACCGACCACGCCGGCGACCGGCAGGCCCAGCTGGGCCGCCACCGATCCGCGGGCCAGGATCACCGTGCCGCCGCCCTCGGCCTCCACGAAGCCGCCGCGACGACGGTCGTTAGCGCGCGAGAAGTGGCGGTCGGAGATGCCCTTGGCCCGCATGGCCGCGGCCTCCGCGGTGGCGTTCATGTTGCCGAAGCCGACGACGGACTCGATCGAGATGTCATCGATGGCGCCGGCAACGACGACGTCGGCCTTGCCCAGGGCGATCTTGTCCCAGCCCTCCTCGATGGAGACGGCCGCGGTGGCGCAGGCGCTCACCGGCTGGACCATGGCGCCGTAGCCGCCGATGTAGGACTGCATGACGTGGGCGGCCACGACGTTGGGCAGGGCCTCCTGGAGGATGTCGCTGGGACGCTCCTCACCCAGGAACCGACCGACGAACATCTTGCGCATCGACTCCATACCGCCGAACCCGGTCCCCTGCGTGGAGGCCACGTCGGAGGGGTGGACGGCCTTGAGCAGCTCGGCCGGGGTGAAGCCGGCCGACAGGAAGGCGTCGACGGCGGTGACCAGGTTCCACGAGGCGATCGGGTCCATGCCCTGGGTCATCGAGGCGGGGATGCCCCAGCGCTCCGGGTCGAAGTCGTGCGGGAACTGGCCACCGACCGTGCGCGACAGGGCCGCACGGCGCGGCACCCGGGCCAGCGAGCCGGCCAGGCGGGTGACGGTCCACTCGCCGGTCTCGGCGTCGGGAACCACGAGCGTGTGCTCGGGGTCGGAGGCCTCGATGGTGCGGGCCGTGGCCTCGTCGGGAACCGACAGGGTGATGTCGCGGTCAAGGTAGACGGTGACCTCCTCGTCGGCGACCGGCGCGATGACACCGTCGTCAACGAACTCGCGGATACCGCAGCGGGCCACGACCTCGTCGCGGTAGCGGTCCAGGACGTCGGACTCCTCGACCAGCTCGCCGTCGGTGTCGTACCAGCCGGCCTTGGGGCTGTCCTGCCAGGTGAGCAGGCCCATGCCCCAGGCGAGCTCGAGGACGCCGGCGGCGGTCAGGTCGACGTCCTCCCCGCCGCTCATGCCCAGCTCGGCCTCGCGGCGCGTGCGGCCCGAGCCCCAGGTGGAGACCTCACCGGTGGAGATGATGACGACCAGGTCATCGAGGTCGGCGCTCACCTCGCCCCACTGGGGGGCGGTGGGCTGGGTCGGGACCACCGGGGTGGGCAGGGCCTTGATGACGGCCGGAGCCTCGCTCTCCTGGGTGGGGGCGGCCGCCTGGGCGGCGGCGCTCTCACGCAGGGCCACCAGGTCGACGTCGTCACCCAGCCCGCCGGTGAGGTCGGCGTCCACGGGAGCCTCGGCGGCGCGGGTGCGCACCTCGGTGGTGCACAGGTCGATCAGCTCGGAGGCGATCTCCTCGGTGGCCCAGGTGCGGACCCCGGCGGCCTCGACGGCAGCAACGAGCGGGTCGTTGCCGCCCATGAGACCGGTGCCCCTGACCCAACCGATACGCGGGTGGGCCAGGGTGACGCGCTGGGCCCAGACCCGTTCGGAGGACCAGCGGTTGGCGATCGCGTCCAGGGCGGACTTGACCTCGCCGTAGGCGCCGTCACCGCCGAAGGTGCCCCGGTTCGGGGAACCGGGCAGCACCACGTGGAGGCGGTGGTCGACGTGGGTGTCGGTGCCGATCGCGCTCAGGGCCGCGATGGTGCGCTCCACCGACCACAGCAGCAGACGGGTCTGGGACTCCGCGGCCGGGCCGGCGTCGGCCAGCGTGCCGGAGACGCGCGGCGCGGCGAAGGGGAACAGGAGGGTGGGAACCAGGGCCTCCTTGACGACCTTGGTGGAGCCACCGGAGGTGACCACCTGGTCACTGCCGATCCACTCCGCCAGGGCGTCGACGTCGCGGTAGGAGGACAGGTTCGCGGGAACCATCCACAGCTTGGCGCCGGCCGCGGCGTGCTCGCGGTAGAGGGTGGTGGCGAACTCCAGGCGCTCGTGGGTCAGGCGCGAGCTGGTAGCCACCACGGTGGCCCCTCCTGCCAAGAGCTCTCCAACGACGGCAGCAGCGATGGACCCGGGGGCCACACCGGTGACGACGGCGACGTCCTCGGACCAGCGGACCGTGGGGTCACCGGCCTGAGGCGCCTTCGGGGCCGCCTGGGCGATCTCGGTCAGGATTGCGGCGCGCTCGGCGGCGTCTGCCAGCTCGGAGCCCTTCGCCTGCTTCGCCCACCAGGTGGCGTGGTCGGCCACCGCCTGTCCCAGGCCCACGAAGCGCTCGGGTGCCAGGAGATGGCGGGAGGCGTCCAGGTCGGTCTCGCCGGAACCGAGGCGGGCGACGTCCTCACGGGCCGTGGCCCAGCGGTCGTCGATGAGGACGGCGCGCTCGGCGGTGAAGGCCGGGGTGACGGACTTGACCCATCCGGCGCCGAGCTCGGCGTCCAGGGCCGCCAGGGCGGCGCGGGTGCGGGCGGCCTCGTCGTCGGCGTCAGCCGGGACGGTGGCCTTCTCAGCCAGGCCCAGGGCGTCCAGGAGGGTGCGGGCCGTGGTGGCCAGAACGCCCTCGGAGCCGGTGACGCTCTGGGCGAAGGCGTCCAGAGCGGCGGAGTCGACGACCGCTCCGCCGGCGCCACCGGCGCTCGGCTTGGAGACGGCCACGCCGTGGTCGGCGGCGACGGCCTGGACCGCGGCGTCGATGAGCGTGTCGACGGCGCCAGCACTGGTCAGCGGGGCCGAGGACCCCAGGGAGGCCAGATCCTCGCCGCGCATCGAGGAGCCCTCACGGGTACCCAGGAACAGGGCGGCGGTCACGTGGGAGACCCAGCCCTGTCCCAGGCCCCAGGTACCGGTGACACGGTCAGCGATCCGTGAGGCGCGCACGCCCGAGGGACCCAGGAGGCGGCCCAGACCCACACGGATGGCCTCGGTGAGGACGGGGCCGAAGGCCTTGTAGCCGGGGGCGCCCTTGGCGACCGTGGCCGCCAGGGCGGTCATGTCGGCGTCGGCGGCACCGTCGATGGAGGCGAGCTCGAGCTCGGTTCCCAGATCCATGAGGAGCTGGTTACGGCGAGAGGAGACCCCGTTGGTGAGCGTCTCGGTGGTGTCGGTGGCGCCGATCTGCTCGGGGCGGATGCGCGAGGCGTGGGCCAGCAGCACCGTCAGAGCGTCGGTCGCCCCGAAGGACAGGTCATCGACCGGCCCGCCGGCAGCCGGGGCCGCAGGAGCGGGTGCGGCCTCGGCCGCGGGGGCCGGGGACGGCGTGGCGGCAGCCGCCTCCGCAGGAGCGCCGGCCTCGGCGGCGGGCTCCTGCGTGGCCGGGACGTCGAACTCCGGCTCGGTGAGCTCCACGGCCGGGTCGGTGTCGGTGGCCAGGACCCGGGCCTCGTCGCGGCGCGCGTTGTGCACGGTGACGTGGCGCCCGGCGTGCTGGGGCAGGCGCAGGGTGTTGGTGGCCAGGTTCGCCAGGGTGGGCGAGCCCGCCAGGCCCACCTCGACGATGTGCTCGATCCCCAGGCCGCCCTCGCTCGGGGAGGACAGCAGGACCTCCTGGGTCTCGATCCAGCGCACCGGGGAGGCGAACTGCCAGGCCAGGAGCTCGACGAGCAGGACGCGGGCCAGCTCGGTGGGGCTCTTCACCCAGGAGTCCCAGTCGGCCAGGATCTCCTCGACGGGCTCGGAGGGCACGACCTCGAGGATCGAGCGAGCGAAGTCCTGGGTCAACGCGAACGGACGGGCCACGAGGTTGGGCACGTAGTGGCCCACGAGGCGCTCGACGTCCAGGTCGTCGGGGACGAGCTCGAGCAGGCGGCCGCGGAACTCCGGGACACCGGGGCGCAGCACCTCGGAGTGGAAGGGCACGTCAATGCCGGGCACGAACATGAAGGGGTTCTTGCCCCCACGGGCCTTGGCCTTGGCGCGGGCGTCCGCGGCCAGGGCGTCCAGGCCCTTGATCGTGCCTGCCACGGCGTACTGGACCCCGGCCAGGTTGTGGTTGACGATCTGGAGGAACTCGCCGGTCTCCTGGGAGATCGACTGCACGTAGGCCTCGACCTCGTGGGCCTTGATCCCTGCCTGGTTGGGGCGCAGGGCGCCCATGCGGTAGTTCGAGGCGCCGTCGGCGTCGCGGGGCACCAGCGAGTGCATGGTGGAGCCGCGCTGGAAGACGATCGAGATCGTCGTCTCCACGGGCATGACGCGCCCGTAGGCGCTCAGGGCCGTGTACTCGCCCAGGGAGTGGCCGGCGAAGGCGGCGTTATCCACCAGGGCACCGGCCTCGGCCAGGCGCGCGGTGGTCGCCATGGCCACGGTGGCCAG
>CAUVMS010000005.1:0-53082 GCA_963552815.1 uncultured Actinomyces sp.
CTCAGGCCGCATGAACAAGAGCCTTGGAATCATGCGGTTTTGCTCCGTGTGGATGCGAGCGGTCCGAGCCTTTGTCACCGATCTGGACACTCGGCCCCACTTCTGATCCCTCTTCTGGCTTCTGGTGGTGCCCGCTTGGCTCCTGGTGGTGCTCGATCAGCGGGCCGCTTCCGGCCGGGGTCCCTCCATGTCGGCTACTGCACGAGGGTGGGGTCGTACTGGCCAGGGGGTGTCCGTACTGCACGAGACCCCGACCTTCGTGGAGTACACCCGACTGTCGGCCAGTAGCACCCCACCCTCGTGCAGTACGCGCCGAGCACCACCACAGCGACCAGGCTCGCCACCCTTTCCGGTAAGACGACCAGCGACTTCTGTCCCCGGGCAACCCACCCCACCGATGCCTCAGATGCCATGACCCCCGAACCCCTCAGAAGTCATGAGACAACACAGGCGCTTCGGGCGGCGTGCTGCGGGGTTGTCAGCGTGCGCGTTCCGGGTGGTATGTGTCACCGGAACGCCGTGATCTGGCCGCTCGGTCCGGGTGGCATCCGCCTGGAATCCGGCCGGATTCTCGATGTCGCCCCGCAACGGTCGGGATCGGCTGCGTGTCCGGATCGTGACGTCGCCATGACGGCCGGGAACGGGCTGTCCCGGCGTGCTCTACCATCTGGGGAGGAGTTGGTCCCTGCGGCAAGAAACGGATGGATATGACGGAACGCTTCAGGCACCTGCTGCCCGTGGTCCTTGGAGGAGACATCGGCGCCTACGCCCTGGCGCGGCAGCTTCACGAGGTCACCGGCACCCCGGTGACGATCGTGGCCTCGGACCCCATCGTGGCGATCTCCAGGTCCGCCTACATCTCCGTCGTTCACCAGGAGGCCGGAGCGCCGCCGGAGCGGACGATCGCGCTGCTGCAGCGCCTGGCCAAGGGCAGAGGGCCTCGCAGCGCCGTACTCATGGCCAACACCGACGCCGCGGCCGCCATGATCTCCGCCCACCGGGGTGAGCTCGAGCCGACCTACGTGCTGCCTTTCCCGGACATCGACGTGCTCAACGCCGTCAGTGACAAGGCCTCCTTCTCCCGGCTGTGCGCCGAGGTGGGAGTGCTCACGCCCCGTGAGGTCGTCGTCGACCTGGCCGACCCCGACTGCGAGCCCCCGACCTCTGCCTCCGAGCTGGGCCTGGAGTTCCCGCTCGTGGCCAAGGCCGCCATCGGCGCCGACTACGACCGCATTTCCTTCCCCGGCAAACGCAAGATCTGGTTCATCGACGACGCCGCCGAGCTGGCCGGCATGTGGCAGAGCCTCAAGCAGGCCGGCTACCGTTCCCCCTTCCTGGTCCAGGAGTGCATCCCGGGCGACGACACCGCCATGCGCTCGGTGACCGCCTACATGGACTCCACCGGCGAGCTGCGCCTCATCGGCTCGGCGCGTGTTCTTCTGCAGGACCACGCCCCCACCATGATCGGCAACCCGGTCGCCATGATCACCGAGGCCTTCCCCGACCTGTGGGACGCGACGAGCCGACTGCTGCGCCACGCCGGCTACCGCGGATTCGCCAACCTCGACATCAAGGTGGACCCGCGTGACGGACGAGAGCTCTTCTTCGAGGTCAACCCCCGCATCGGCCGTAACTCCTTCTACCTGACCGCTGCCGGGGCCAACCCCATGGCCGTCATGCTTGAGGACCTGGTCCTGAACCGGCGCGAGGAGCCCGTCGAGGTCACCCGGCAGGTCCTCTACTCCCTGGTCCCCGACGGCGTCATCGCACGCTACGTGTCCGACGAGGCGCTGCGCCGCAAGGCCAAGAGCCTGGGGCGGGGCATCGACCCCCTGCGCGACCCGGCCGAGCGATCGCTGCGCCGGCGCGTGACGATCGAGCTCCAGCGCCTCAACCACTACCGCAAGTTCGCCCGCAACTATCCGCAACGAGTCGACAGGTCCCGCTGAATGCCCGAGAACGAGAACATGCCTGACAGCACCACGCCCGACACCGCCGCACCGAACCCCGAGACCCCTCAGACCTCCACCAAGACCACGACCGACAGTCCGCAGCCGGATCGTCAGGCCGCCCCCGAGCCGGCGACACCCGGCGCGGAGCCCACCGGGAAGACCTCGGGCGCGCAGGATGCTGCGCACAAGCCCTCTGACCAGCCCCAGAAGGCCGAAAGGGCCGAGAAGGCTGCGAAGGTCGAGAAGGCTGCGAAGGCTGCGAAGCCCAAGGCCTCCCGGCCCACTCACCCCGAGCCGGTGCACTCCACCTCGGACCGCTCCGAGACCCTGCGTCGGGTCGACGGGCGCGAGATGCGCCTGGCCGTGGGCAACAGCCCCTTCCCGGTCGAGCAGACCGAGGCCTGGGAGCGCTTCGAGGAGGCCATGGGGCGTCCGCTGTGGGGCCGCTACCTCTACGAGGACGGCGGCAAGCCCGTGGCCGCCATCGCCCTGTACCGCTACGAGATCGGTGGTCAGACCTTCCTGTGGGCCAAGCACGGCCCGGTCTGGCTCAAGGAGCAGTCGCCCGAGCGGGAGGCCCACCTGCGCCGCCTGCTGCGCTCGGTGGTCAAGGAGCGTGACCGCTCCGTGCGCTTCATCCGCATGCACGCCCGTTACGGCGACACCGATCTGCGAGAGCTGCTCTCCACCATCACCTATGACCGCACCTACGTCATCGACCTGGCACCCAAGACGCCTGAGAAGATGGCCGCCGTCATGCCCAAGGACGGCCGCCGCGCGGTCAAGCGCGCCGAGCGCGTGGCCCGTGAGGCCGGCTGCACCATCAGCGACGAGACTGGCCTGAGCCGCGAGGAGTTCAACAAGGTCTACGAGGTCCTGCGTGAGACCGCCGAGCGCGACGGCTTTAAGCCCCATGACGCCGAGGTCTACTGGACCATGCTGACAGCGCTGGGGGAGAAGAACGCCCGCCTGTTCGTTCTGCGCAAGGACGGCGTCCCCCACGCCTGGGACCTCATCCTCACCTCGGGCAAGGACGCCGTGGCCTACTACGGCGCCTCCTCCAACGAGTCGCGCACCTTCCGCGGGGCCGAGGCCCTCGACTGGTGGGCCGCCTGCACCCTGGCTCAGGAGGGCTACCGCGGACTGGACCTCATGGGGGCCGGCTCCACCCGCGTCCCCTCGCTCTACACCGTGGGCCAGTACAAGAAGCGCTACGCCCAGCACGTCACCGAGGTCGACGGTGCCTGGGACGTCCCGGTTTCCCGGGTCATCTACTCCGGGATGTCCACCGCCAAGCGCCTGCGTGACGCACTGCGCGCGCGGCGTGGCTCACGGGAGCACTGAGTTCGCGCGCCCACGACGTAGACTCGCGGCCGAACGCGGGGGTGCACCAGTACAGCGCCCTACATCAATGCAAGAGGAGACGAGCCCGTGTCAACCCAGCCCACGATCGACATCACCCTCGACGGTGCACCACGTACCATTGAGGCGGGCACCACGGGAACGCTCCTCCTGCAGGACGCCGTCAAGCACGACGGCGTCGTCGCGATGCGCGTCAACGGTGAGCCCTGGGACCTGGACCGCCAGGTCCCAGCCGGCGCCGTCGTCGAGCCCATCACCCTGTCCAGCGAGGACGGGCTGAACATCCTGCGCCACAGCGCCACCCACGTCATGGCGCAGGCCGTCCAGGAGATGTTCCCGGACGTCAACCTCGGCATCGGTCCCTTCATCACCGACGGCTTCTACTACGACTTCGGCGCCATCGACGCCGTCACCCCCGAGATGCTGCGCGAGATCGAGAAGCGCATGAAGCGGATCGTCAAGGAGGGGCAGCGCTTCCTGCGCCGTGACATCACCGAGGCCGAGGGGCGCGAGGAGCTGGCCGACCAGCCCTACAAGCTCGAGCTCATCACCACCAAGGGCGAGGGCGCCGAGGGAGCCTCGGTCGAGGTCGGCGCCGGCGGGCTCACCATGTACGACAACGTCCGGCGCGACGGGAGCGTCGCCTGGACCGACCTGTGCCGCGGCCCCCACCTGCCCTCGACCCGTCTCATCGGACAGGGCTTCGCGCTGACCAAGTCCTCGTCGGCCTACTGGAAGGGCGACCAGTCCGGCGACTCCCTCCAGCGCATCTACGGCACCGCCTGGGCCAGCAAGGACGAGCTCAAGGCGTACCAGACCCGTCTGGCCGAGGCCGCCAAGCGCGACCACCGCAAGCTCGGCGCCGAGCTCGACCTCTACTCCTTCCCCGAGGAGATCGGCCCCGGCCTCGTGGTCTTCCACCCCAAGGGCGCCATGCTGCGCCACCAGATCGAGCAGTACGTCGTCGACCGCCACCTGGACTACGGCTTCGACTTCGTCCACACTCCCGAGATCTCCAAGGGCGGGTTGTTCCACACCTCGGGGCACCTGCCCTACTACGCCGACACCATGTTCCCGCCGATGCTGGCCGATGAGGAGCGTGACGCCGAGGGCAACATCACCAAGGCAGGTCAGGAGTACTACCTCAAGGCCATGAACTGCCCGATGCACAACCTCATCTTCCGCTCCCGGGGCCGCTCCTACCGTGAGCTGCCGCTGCGCTTCTTCGAGATGGGCCACGACTACCGCTACGAGAAGTCCGGCGTCGTCCACGGTCTGACCCGTATGCGCGGCTTCACCCAGGACGACTCGCACACCTACTGCACGCCCGAGCAGGCCGGTGAGGAGATCCGCGCCCAGATCGACTTCTTCCTGTCCATCCTCAAGGCCTTCGGGCTGACCGACTTCTACCTCGAGCTGTCCACCCGTGACGAGGACGGCGCCAAGAAGGACAAGTTCATCGGCTCCGACGCCGACTGGGCCGCCGCCACACAGGCCCTTCAGGACGCCTGCGACGCCTCCGGGCTTGAGGTCGTCCCGGACCCCGGCGGCGCGGCCTTCTACGGTCCCAAGGTCTCGGTGCAGGTCAAGGACGCCATCGGCCGGACCTGGCAGATGTCCACCATCCAGTACGACTTCAACCAGCCTGAGCGCTTCGACCTGGAGTACACGGCCGCCGACGGAACCCACCAGCGCCCCATCATGATCCACTCGGCCAAGCTGGGCAGCGTGGAGCGCTTCATCGGGGTGCTCACCGAGCACTATGCCGGCGCCTTCCCCGCCTGGCTCTCCCCGGTGCAGGTCCGCCTCATCCCGGTCGCCGAGGCCTTCGACGCCTACGTCGACGACGTCGCCGCCCAGCTGCGCGCCCGAGGGGTGCGCGTCGAGGTGGACCACTCCGACGACCGCTTCGGCAAGAAGATCCGCAACGCCTCCAAGGACAAGATCCCCTTCACTCTCATCGCCGGAGGGGAGGATGCCGAGGCCGGTGCCGTCTCCTTCCGGTTCCGCGACGGTGGTCAGACCAACGGAGTACCCGTCAAGGAGGCCGTGGACCATATCGTCAGCGTCATCGATGCCCGTATCAACGACCCGGCGGGGGAGAAGCTGCACAGTGACTGATGAAGTGACTAACGAACCGACTCATCGGCCGACTGACGCGGCGGGGGACGGCCTTCCCACCGGGAACGACCTCCGTGCGGAGTCGCCCTTCTACCACGAGGGCGCCCCGCAGGCCTTCCAGCGCCTGTGGACCCCGCACCGCATGGTCTACATCGGGGGGCAGAACAAGCCCTCGGATGGCACTCCCGCCCAGTGTCCCTTCTGCACAGGACCGGGCCGTGACGATGAGGAGGCGCTCATCGTCCACCGGGGCGAGACCAGCTACGTCATCATGAACCTCTACCCCTACAACACCGGTCACCTGCTCGTGTGCCCCTACCGGCACATCTCCGACTGGACCGAGGCCACCGAGGCCGAGCGGGTGGAGATCGGCGAGCTGACCGCCACGGCCATGAGCGTCGTACGCTCGGTGAGTCACCCCCACGGCTTCAACCTGGGGATGAACCAGGGAGAGGTCGCCGGTGCGGGGATCGCCGCCCACCTCCACCAGCACATCGTGCCGCGATGGAAGGGGGACGCGAACTTCATGCCCATCATCGGGCGGACCAAGCCCGTGCCCCAGCTGCTCGGCGAGCAGAGGGACATGCTCGCCTCCGCCTGGGCGCCCCGTCCTCAGGAGCCTGGGGACTGATACCCCTGGTCCGCTTAGACGATCGTTGTCATGCTGATCGCGCCCTCTGCTTGTCTCAGCCTCATCTCAGCCCGCCTCACTGACTCCTTCACCTGCTCTACCCGAGACCTAAGGACCCTATGCTCGGCAACCACGGCCGTGGTCTGACCAAGGCCCTGTTCACCCGTCCCGCCCTCGCGCTCGGGCGGCTCGGGGTGACCCCCAACATGCTCACCGTCACCGGGACGGTCCTGTCGGTGACGGCGGCGGTCACCCTGCTGCCCCGAGGACACTTCGTGGCCGGGCCCCTCGTCCTGCTGGTGGTACTGGTGGCCGACTCCTTCGACGGCATCCTGGCCCGCGCCACCGGTAGGAGCTCAGTCTTCGGCGCCTTCCTCGACTCCACGATGGACCGCCTGGCCGACGGTGCCGTCCTGGGTTCCCTGGCGGCCTGGGCCGCACTGACCATGCCGCCCGGACCGCTTCGTACCGTCACGGTTGTGGCCGCCCTGGCCGCCATCGTCCTGGCCGCCACCGTCCCCTACGCCCGAGCCCGTGCGGAGTCCATCGGCGCCACCGCCAAGGTGGGGATCGCAGAACGCACCGACCGGCTCCTCGTGGCACTGGGCGCCACCTTCATCGTGGGACTGGGGGCGCCCCGGTGGGTGCTCACCATCGCACTCGTCTACGTGGCGATCGCCTCCTTCATCACCGTGGTTCAGCGCGTGTGGACCGTCTACCGGCAGACCCAGCGGACGGGAGAACCCGCATGAGGATGCGCCTGCCCACGGTCTCCGACGCCTACCGTCTGGCCTGGGGCGTCACACGCCGTCTGCCCGCCGCACTGGGCTACGGCCTGGCGCACACCGTTGCCGACCTTCTCTGGGTCTCTCACCGCTTTCGGCGCACGACCACCGGCGTGGGACAGCTCGAGCGCAACCTGTCCCGTATCCTCCCTCCGGGCACGCCGCCGCATGAGCTTCGCCGGGTGTCACGAGCAGGGATGCGCTCCTACATGCGCTACTTCTACGAGGCCTTCGCTCTCCCCGGGATCACGCAGGATGAGGTCCTCGCGCGCGTGCGTACGGACCTCGATCCCCAGCTGCACGAGGACGTGCGCGCAGGCAGCATTGTCATGGCACTGCCGCACATGGGCAACTGGGACCTTCTCGGTGCCTGGGCCTGCCGCGAGCTCGCCACCGTGCTGACCGTGGCGGAGCGGCTCAAGCCCGACGACCTCTTCAACCAGTTCGTCTCCTTCCGCGAGAGCCTGGGTATGCGGATCATCGGCCAGGACCACGGGGAGAAGGTCTTCGACCGTCTTCTGCAGACGGCGAGCCACGGGCACTACGTCGTGGCCCTCCTGGCCGACCGGGACCTGTCCTCGGCCGGCATCACCGCCCAGCTGGGCGGTGCCACCGCTCGGGTGGCGGCCGGGCCCGCCGCGATCGCCCAGCGCCTGGGCCGGCCCCTGTACGCCGCGTCGATCCACTACGAGCCCCTGGCAGGTGAGCGACGTCGTCGGGCGGGCTCGCCATGGGGACTCGTCCTGACCGCCCGCAGGGTTCCGGCGCCGCAGGATCTCCAGGGGCGGGAACAGGTGGTGGCGCACACCCGTGCCTGGGTCGCTGCGCTGGAACCGTTGATCGCCAACCATGCCCAGGACTGGCACATGCTGCAGCCCGTCTTCGACGCCGACCTGGACCAGGAGCGCCTCGCCCGTAGTCACGCCCGCGAGCAGCAGGACGTCCGCAAGCACGAGGAGATCTGATGAGGATCGGCATCGTCTGCCCGTACTCCTTCGACGCCCACGGAGGCGTCCAGGCCCACGTCATGGACCTGGCAGGTGAGCTCTTCCGGCGCGGGCACGAGGTCCAGGTCCTGGCACCGGCCTCCCAGGACACCGACCTGCCGGACTGGGTCACCAGCGCCGGGGACTCCATCGCCATTCCCTACAACGGCTCGGTGGCCAGGCTCAACTTCGGTGCGCTCGTCGCCAGACGGGCACGGCGCTGGCTGGAGGCCGGGGACTTCGACATCCTGCACATCCACGAGCCCATCACCCCCAGCGTCGGAATGCTGACCCTCCAGGCCGCCACCGGTCCGGTCGTGGGCACCTTCCACGCCGCCATGGACCGTTCGCTCGCCCGTGAGCTGTTGAGCCCGGCGACCGTTCCCCTCATGGAGAAGCTCTCCGCGCGCATCGCCGTCTCGGAGGAGGCCCGTCGCACCCTCATCCAGTACCACGGCGGTGACGCCGTCGTCATTCCCAACGGGGTCAACGTCGCTCCCTTCGCCTCCGCGCCCAAGGACGACCCCCGCTTCCTGGGGACCGATGACGCCCCCACCATCTCCTTCCTGGGGCGCCTTGACGAGCCCCGCAAGGGGCTGCGGATCCTGGCGGATGCCATTCCCACGGTGTTGGAGTCCGTTCCCGGCGCCCGCTTCCTCATCGCCGGCCGCGGGCAGGCCCAGGAGATCCGTGACGAGCTCGCCCGCTTCGGCGACTCGGTGGTCTTCCTGGGGGGAGTCAGTGACGAGGACAAGGCCGCCATGCTGGCCTCGGCCACCTGCTACGTCGCTCCGCAGACCGGTGGGGAGTCCTTCGGTATCGTCCTGGTGGAGGCCATGGCCGCGGGCACCCGGGTCATCGCCTCCGACCTCAAGGCCTTCTCCGACGTGCTCGCCGAAGGCCGCTACGGGGCCCTGTTCCGCAATGAGGACGGGGGTGACCTGGCCCGGGTCATCATCAACACCCTGCAGGACGTCCCATCCGCTCAGGCCCGCCAGGAGGCCGCCTCCCAGGTCGTCGGGCGATACGACTGGTCGGCGGTCACCGACGAGGTCCTCGACGTCTACGACATGGCCTTGTCCACCGCCCACACCCGGGTGGCACCGGCACCCGGATCGCGCACGATGCTGGGCCGCCTGCGTGATGCTCTGGACGACTAGCGTGATGTCCAGCTGATCAGTGAGCATGAGCACCAAGGCGCCCCGGGAGGGATGAAGGACCGACAATGACAGCCATGACACAAGCAACCGGCCTCTGTGCGGGTGCCATCGCAGTCTCCGCAGCGGATGCCTCCGCGGCCTCCTCCGTGACCTCGGCCACCGACGTGCCGGTGTGGAGCGTCGTCGTGCTGCTCGTCGGGCTGGCCGTGTCCATCGGATGGGCCCTGTACGCCAGGGCCGTGCGGGTCGACCGACTGCACCGGCAGGTCCTGGGCTCGCGAGCCACCCTGGAGGCCCAGCTCGTCCACCGGGCCGAGGCCGCAGCGGACCTGGCCACGGCCCGGGCCCTGGACCCGGCCTCCAGCCTGCTGCTCAGCCAGGCCGCCCGTGAGGCGCTGGATGCCGAGGGGCCCATTGTCGACGACGGTCTGGACCCCACTCCGAGGCTCGACGTTGCCCCCGGTCCCTCCGACGGCGTTGCCGATGAGGACAGCGTGCTCCCCACCCGCAGCCGAGCCCTCATCGAGTCCGACCTCAGCCGGGTTCTGCGCACGGTGATCTCCGAGCCCGCCCGCCGAGATCTCACCGAGGACCCCTTGAGCGTGCCCGCGCTCAACCGCCTGGACCGGGCCTGCTCCCGCCTGGTCCTGGCGCGCAGGTTCCACAACACGCACGTCAGCGAGGCCCAGGCGCTGAGAGGACAGCTGCTCGTTCGGGTGTTCCACCTGGCCGGCCACGCACCCATGCCCCAGACCTTCGACGCCGATGACGACACCACCCCAGAGGTGCAGCCGGCCCCATACGACCAGGCGCAGCAGAGGTGAGCCAATGAGTATGAGTCCCAGCCCTTGGGCGCCCCGCCCCGGCTACCAGCGTGCCAGCGGACTGCCCCGGACCTCCTCGGATCCCAGCCCGCTTCCCGGCACAGGACAGCGCTACCAGGTCCACCGGGAGACCGCCCCCTTCGCCCGGGCGGGGCAAGCCGGTCAGCAGGCGGCCCCGTCCTGGACCCGCCCCGGCCCCCACTCCGAGCGGGGGGTTGTGGACCTCGTCGTACGCCTGGTCCTGGCTCTCTTCGGGGCCGTTCTCATGATCGTTGTCATCTGGGTCGCCTCCCAGTCGGCCTCCGACTCCTCCGTGCTGTTGACAGCGATCGCCCTGGCACTCATCCCCCTGGGGCTCGTGCTCACCGTCGTCTTCTGGATCGACCGCTGGGAGCCTGAGCCGCTGCCCACGCTCATCGTGGCCTTCCTGTGGGGAGCAGGCGTGGCCACCGCCATCTCCATGCTTGTCAACAGCACCGTGCTCTACGCCGCCGCGGACTCAACGCTCAGCCTGGAAGGGGCCTTTCAGATCTCCGCGGTGGTCTCGGCCCCGATCATCGAGGAGACCACCAAGGGGATCGGTGTTCTCATCATCTTCCTCATCTGGAGACGCACCTTCAACGGGGCCGTCGACGGACTCGTCTACGCCGCCGTCGTCGCCGCGGGCTTCGCCTTCGCCGAGAACATCAGCTACTTCATCAACTACTGGGACGCCATCACCGATGTCTTCATCGCCAGGGGCGTGTTCTCTCCCTTTGCGCACGTCACCTTCACCGCCTGCACCGGCCTGGCCATCGGCATGTCCTCACGACGCCGTTCGTCGGCGGCCTGGGTGTGGATGACCCCCATCGGCCTGGTCTGCGCGATCGTCCTCCACGCCATCTGGAACGGGGTCATTGCGGCCGCTGGGAGCTCACTGGACATGTTCTTCCTGGTGGATCTTCCGGTCTTCTTCGTCTGCATAGGGATCGTGGCGTGGTTGCGCTGGGCCGAACGCATGACCATGCGCAGCCGCCTGGACGACTACGCCCGGGCCGGTTGGTTCGCTCCGGCCGAGGTCCAGATGCTCACCACCGGTGGGGGACGTAAGGCGGGCAAGCGGTGGGCCGCCACCCGGGGACCGCAGGCGGTGTACGCCATGAAGGCTTTCCAGAAGGGGGCCGCCGAGCTCGCCCAGCTGCGCCAGCAGGCCGTGGACGGCCACGCCCAAGCCGATTTCGCCGTCAAGGAGACCGAGCTGCTCGACCGCATCACCTCGGCGCGCCGCGCCTTCATCGGAGCCGTGTAGGAACAGGGCAGGCACGGTGCTCACAGGGTGAGCGGGTCGAGCCGGTTCCGAGCCGGGGGTAGCATACGCTCCGTCAGCATCTTTTCACGGAGCCGTCGATCCCGTCCCGGCGTGGACGCGACGGCCCACGGCCCGAGGACCAGGATTGAGCACAGAGCAGAGCACCCCCAGCACCGGCACCCTCACCGTCAAGCGCGGCATGGCAGACATGCTCAAGGGCGGCGTCATCATGGACGTCGTCACCCCCGAGCAGGCCCGGATCGCCCAGGACGCGGGCGCCGTCGCCGTCATGGCCCTCGAACGCGTCCCGGCCGACATCCGCGCTCAGGGCGGTGTGGCTCGCATGAGCGATCCCGACCTCATCACCGGCATCATCGAGGCGGTCTCCATCCCGGTCATGGCCAAGGCCCGCATTGGCCACTTCGTGGAGGCCCAGGTGCTCCAGAGCCTCGGCGTGGACTACATCGACGAGTCCGAGGTCCTCACCCCGGCCGATTACTCCCACCACATCGACAAGAGGTCCTTCACCGTCCCCTTCGTCTGCGGGGCCACCAACCTGGGTGAGGCGCTACGCCGTATCACCGAGGGTGCCGCCATGATCCGTTCCAAGGGAGAGGCCGGCACCGGGGACGTCTCCAACGCGGTCACCCACATGCGCACGATCCGCGACGAGATCCGCCGTCTGACCTCGCTGCCCGAGGACGAGCTCTACGTGGCCGCCAAGGAGCTCGGCGCCCCCTACGAGCTCGTCGCGGAGATCGCCCGCACCGGTCACCTACCCGTTGTCCTGTTCACCGCCGGCGGCATCGCCACCCCGGCCGACGCCGCCATGATGATGCAGATGGGCGCCGAGGGCGTCTTCGTCGGCTCGGGCATCTTCAAGTCGGGCGACCCCGCCAAGCGTGCGGCCGCTATCGTGCGCGCCACCGCCCAGTTCGACGACCCCGACGTCATCGCCGAGGTCTCACGCGGCCTGGGAGAGGCCATGGTCGGTATCAACGTGGATGAGATCCCCGAGCCGCACCGGCTTGCGGAACGCGGCTGGTGACAGGCTCTGCGGGCAACGGGGGAGGAGCCTCCGGCCATCCTGGCGGCCGTCACCCGGTACTGGTCCCCGAGGACTGGGACCAGCACCTCGACGCCGCCGAGTGGAGCCTGGGGGAGGACGGTCTGCCCTTCAGGACGGCCGCCCGGGTTCTGGCCGTGACCGACGACGGCGAGGTGCTGCTGCTGGTGGGGCACGACGCCGCGGACCCGGCTCACAGCTGGGTCTTCACCCCGGGAGGAGGGCTGCGCAGCGGCGAGGACCCCCGTTCCGGGGCCGTGCGTGAGCTGGTCGAGGAGTCCGGGATCGAGGTCGCCCCCGCGGACCTGGAGGGTCCCATCGCCCATCGGGAAGCGATCTTCCGCTTCGCCTCCGTCACGTGCCGCCAGGACGAGATCTTCTTCCTCCTGCACCTGCCGACCCGGTGCCCGATCAGGAAGGATGGCTGGACGTGCCTGGAGCGCGACGTCGTCGACTCCATCTCGTGGTGGAACGTCGAGCAGCTGCGGGCCGCCCAGCAGCGGGGCCAGGAGATCTACCCGGTGCGGCTTCCCGAGATCGTGCAGGAGCTCGCCTCGGGCTGGAACGGTCGGCGCCTCGACCTGACCGATCCGGTGGACCAGGAGGTCCTGGCCGAGCTCGCGAGCAACCCGGCCCGTCACTGAGACCCCAGCACCTGAAGGAGCCCGATGACCGACCCGAGCCACTGCCACCGCCCGGCCCACACGATGGACTCGCGCCATCCCCGGGCGCTATTCCCCGCACCCGCGCCGAGCGACTCCCGCCCCACGATCGGTGTCCTGGCACTGCAGGGCGACGTACGTGAGCACTCTCTGGCCCTCGAGGCGGCAGGTGCGCGCCCCGTCGTCGTGCGCCGCGCCGTCGACCTGGGTCAGGCCCCCGGCGACCGGCTCGACGGACTGGTGATCCCCGGCGGGGAGTCGACGACGATGAGCACGCTACTGACCTCCTTCGGCATGCTCGAGCCCCTGCGTGAGCTGATCGGTGCGGGCCTGCCCGCCTACGGGTCGTGCGCCGGGATGATCATGCTGGCCGATCGCGTCGAGGGGGCCGAGGAGGGACAGGCCTTCGTGACCGGCATTGACATGACCGTGCGTCGCAACGCCTTCGGCCGCCAGGTGGACTCCTACGAGGAGGACCTCATCGCCCCGGAACTGGGCGCCGGGCCGGACCGACCACTGCACGCCGTCTTCATCCGTGCCCCCTGGGTGGAGGAGGTGGGGCCGGGCGTCGAGGTGCTCGCCACGACCCGCGCAGGACGAGCGGCTGGGGTCGGCGGGGCCGACGGCGGTAGAATCGTCGCGGTTCGTCAGGGGGCCCTGCTCGCCACGTCCTTCCACCCGGAGGTCGGAGGCGACCACCGGGTCCACGACGTCTTCGTCTCCATGGTGACGTGCCGGGCCTGAGTCCCGTCCGGCTGCGCCCTCATCATCGACTCCCAAGGAGCACATATGTCGGGTCACTCCAAGTGGGCCACCACCAAGCACAAGAAGGCCGCCATCGACGCCAAGCGCGGCAAGCTCTTCGCGCGCCTCATCAAGAACATCGAGGTCGCCGCCCGCACCGGTGGCGGTGACCCGACCGGCAACCCCACCCTGTTCGACGCCATCCAGAAGGCCAAGAAGAACTCCGTGCCGGCTGACAACATCACCCGCGCCGTCAAGCGCGGCAGCGGGGAGGAGGCCGGCGGCGCCGACTGGCAGACCATCATGTACGAGGGCTACGGCCCCGGCGGCGTCGCCTTCCTCGTCGAGTGCCTCACCGACAACCGCAACCGCGCCGCCTCCGACGTGCGCGTGGCCTTCTCCCGTAACGGGGGGAACCTCGCCGACCCGGGCTCGGTGGCCTACAACTTCACCCGCAAGGGCGTCGTCGAGGTCGCCAAGGCCGACGGCGTGGACGAGGACTCCATCCTCATGGCCGTCCTGGACGCCGGCGCCGAGGAGGTCGAGGACATGGGGGAGTCCTTCGAGATCTACTCCGAGCCCGGTGACATCGTCGCGGTGCGCACCGCACTGACGGATGCCGGGATGGACTACGACTCCGCCGAGGTCCAGTTCGTCGCCGGCACCAAGGTCGAGGTCGACGTCGACGGTGCGCGCAAGGTCTTCCGCCTCATCGACGCCCTGGAGGACTCCGACGACGTCCAAAACGTCTACACCTCCGTGGACCTCAGCCCCGAGGTGGCCGCCGAGTTCGCCACCGACGAGGACTGAGCCCCTGGGCGTCGCCGGTCCCCGGCCGCGCTCGGCCGGCGCAGTCGTCGCCCAGCAGCGGGTCCTCGGGATCGACCCCGGGCTGACCCGCTGCGGTCTGGGGTGCGTCGACGTCGATCCCCGCCGCCAGGTCCGCCTGGTGGAGGTCGACGTCGTGCGCACCCCGCCCTCGCAGAGCCCCGAGCTGCGGCTGCTGACCATCACCGAGGCCATCGAGGACTGGATCGCCCGCCTGGGCCCCTCGGTGGTCTCCATCGAGCGGGTCTTCGCCCAGGACAACCTGCGCTCCGTCATCGGGGTCGCCCAGGTGATGGGCACCGCCATGGCCACCGCGGCGCGCGCGGGCCTGGAGGTCGCTCAGCACACTCCTAGTGAGGCCAAAGCAGCCGTCACCGGGTCGGGAACAGCGGACAAGTCCCAGGTCCAGGCCATGGTGACCCGCATCCTCGGTCTGAGCTCCCCGCCCCGGCCCGCAGACGCCGCCGACGCCCTGGCCCAGGCAATCTGCCACGGCTGGCGCGGTGGCGGGACCGGGACGGATGACGCCACCGAGATGGTCTCAGCCGGAGGATCGGTACGCGTCTCCGCCCGCACCCCCGCCCAGCGCCAGTGGGCCGCCGCTCAGGCCGCCGCCCGCCGCACCGGCGCCGTCGACCCGCGCCGAGTGCGGCGCTGACGGCACCATTTTCCGCGGGCTGCTAGGATCCGAACAGTTGTTCGAGTCCAGCAATGTCTGTTCGAGCCTGTCTGAGTCCGTTCGGCTCACTGAGAACGTCCAGGAGAAGCTGCCCATGATCGCGTCCCTGCGCGGCACTGTCCTCAGTGTCGGCCTGACCGGTGCCGTTATCGAGACCGGCGGCGTCGGCATGAGTATTCACGCCACGCCCACCACACTGTCCGGTCTCAGGGTGGGGGAGGAGGCCCTCGTGCACACCGAGCTGGTTGTCCGTGAGGACTCGCTGACGCTGTTCGGATTCGCCAACGCTGACGAGCGGGACAGCTTCCGCACACTCATGAGTGCCAAGGGAGTGGGGGCCAAGCTGGCGCTGGCCATGCTCGCGGTCCACACCCCCAATGCGCTTCGGCGCGCCATCGCCTCCCAGGACGTCGCAGCCCTCACCCGGGTTCCAGGCCTCGGCCCCAAAGGGGCTCAGCGCGTCATCCTGGACGTGGCCGACAAGCTCGGCCCCGTCACCGGTGACGACCTCAACGGTCCGCAGGCAGGCTCGGGGATCGCCGAAGGCAAGGGGTGTGAGACGGTGACCGACGGTGCGGAGCCCAGTGCTGACGTCGTCGCCGCCCTGGTCCAGCTCGGCTGGAACGAGGCCAGCGCCCGCCAGGCCGTGACCGCCGTCGAGGCGGACTATGCCGAGGCCGACAAGGACCCCGACATGGCCGTCCTGCTGAGGGCCTCCTTAAGGTGGCTGGGAGGCGGGAGCCGTGGCTGAGATGGATGAGGACCGCCAGGACCGGCTCGTGGGCGGCGGCGCCGACGCCACCGAGCGGGCCGCCGAGGCGGCCCTGCGGCCCAAGCGTCTGGAGGACTTCACCGGCCAGGAGGTGGTGCGGGGCCAGCTCTCGGTGGTTCTGCGCTCGGCCCTGGCCCGCGGGGTGACCGCCGACCACGTCCTGCTGTCCGGCCCTCCCGGGCTGGGCAAGACCACCCTGGCCATGATCATCGCCGCCGAGGTGGACGGCTCCCTGCGCCTGACCTCAGGGCCTGCGATCCAGCACGCCGGAGACCTCGCCGCCATCCTGTCCTCCCTTGAGGAGGGGGACGTGCTGTTCATCGACGAGATCCACCGTCTGGCCCGTACCGCCGAGGAGATGCTCTACCTGGCGATGGAGGACTTCCGCGTCGATATCGTCGTGGGCAAGGGGCCGGGGGCCACCTCCATCCCTCTGTCGCTGCCTCCCTTCACCGTCGTCGGCGCCACCACGAGGGCGGGGCTTCTGCCGGCCCCGCTGCGAGACCGCTTCGGTTTCACCGGGCACCTGGACTACTACGGGCCGGGCGAGCTCACCCGGATCCTCACGCGCAGCGCGGGCCTGCTGGGGGTGAGCCTGGACAAGGACGCCGCCAGGGAGCTGGCCTCGCGCTCGCGCGGCACGCCCCGCATCGCCAACCGGCTGCTGCGCCGGGTCCAGGACTGGGCGGAGGTCCACGGGCGGCCCGGGCATCTCGACCTGACGGCGGCTCGTGGCGCCCTGGACGTCTTCGAGGTCGACGCTCTGGGGCTGGACCGTCTGGACCGTCAGGTGCTCGAGGCCCTGTGCACCCGCTTCGGGGGCGGGCCGGTGGGGCTGACGACGCTGGCGGTCAGCGTGGGGGAGGAGCCCGAGACCGTGGAGACCGTGGCCGAGCCGTACCTTGTCCGCGAGGGCCTGGTTGTACGCACTCCGCGAGGAAGGGCGGCTACCGCGGCGGCCTACACCCACCTGGGACTTCAGCCTCCTGTGGACGGGGCATTGTTCTCCTGACCGGCCACCGGGTATTGTCATCATTTTGTGACCGGTCGGTACCTAGTTGGTACCCAGTTGTGCCCGACCACTCGCCAGCGGTAGGTAATGGTCTTGCCCGCGTGCAATAGACTCGCCACCGCCGGCCTGTGACAGTCGTGGGTCTGCATCAACCGAGACTGCCTAGTCGAAACGGAGAAGCCTCCATGCCGTCGTATTTCCTCTGGATCATGCTCATCGGGATGCTCCTGATGATGTGGTTCGTCAGTCGTAGGCAGCGCGCGATGCAGGAGGAGCAGAAGCGCCGTACGGAGGAGGGGCTGGTACCCGGGAACTGGGTGCGCACGATCGGCGGCTTCTACGGCACGGTCGTGGAGGTCGACGGCGACGTGGTCACCCTGGCCACCCCCCTGGGCGACGAGACCCTGTGGAGCAAGCGGGCCATCGCCGCCATCGAGGAGCCGCCCTTCGGCTCGGCCGGCGCCCAGGAGGAGCCCGAGGACGACGTCGAGCAGCCCGACGACGCCCCCCGCGAGTCCGAGCAGGACACGGCCGACCCGCAGTCCTGACGCCTCACGGGCGACCACCACGCCCACCGGTCCTCAGGTCGGTCGACCGAGCCCCGATGACTCCATGAGGTCGACCTCGCTGGACCTCGCGGCCCCGGTGAGGTCCCGGTCCGGCTGAGCGGCCCCCTGCCGTCGTCCCGCGCCACCGGCCATGGTCCGTCCCACCGCGGCGCCCAGCATACTCACCCCGCTCTCGGGTCATGCACCCGAGCACACCCCCACCCCAGGAAGGGACCACGTGTCCAGCAAGCAGCGAAAGCGCCCAGGGCGCCGCCTCCTGATGTTCATCCTCGTCCTCGTCATCGGTTTCGGCGCGCTCGTGGCGGGAACCATGAGGCACAAGGCGTCGTTGACGCCCGGGCTCGCCCTCGACCTCGAAGGCGGAACCCAGATCATCCTGACCCCCACAACCTCCGACGGCTCGGCGATCAGCGACAACGACGTCGAGCAGGCCATCGAGGTGATCCGCCAGCGCGTGGACGCCTCCGGTGTCTCCGAGGCCCAGATCTCCCGCCAGGGCGGGCAGAACATCGTGGTCTCGTTGCCCGGGAAACCCAGTCAGGCGACCCTGGAGCTGGTACGGACCTCGGCCGTCATGTACTTCCGACCGGTCCTGCGCATCCTGCCCGGAAGCGCCCATCAGGCGGCCAAGAACATCGCCAGCCAGAACCCGTCCGCCGCTGCCACACCGGCGCCTGCGGACCAGCCCGCTGCCCAGGCCCAGCCCGACCCGGGATCCGGTGGAGAGGCCACCCAGCCGGCTGACGACTCCGGCAACGCCGACGCAGGCTCGAGCGAAGGCGACCAGGCGGCCGACCAGGAGGGGCAGGCGGGCTCCTCCGCGGATCAGCCCGCCGCCACCCCGGACCCCACCGCCCAGCCCACGGCGTTGCCCAGGACGCCGGAGGAGATCGCCAAGCAGCTGGCGGACGTCGACCAAGACGGCGTCATCTCCTCCGACCCGCTGCCCGCCACGTCCCCGGACAACTCCTCCGACTCCTGGATCACCGAGCAGCTGCTCTACGACGGCTACATGACCGACTGCTCCGACCCGAAGAACCTCACCGGTCAGATGCAGGACCCCAAGGTCGCCGTCATCTCCTGCTCCAAGGAGGCCGGCTCGCATCAGCACGGCGCCTACATCCTCGGCCCGGCCGACATCGCCGGCACCGAGCTCAAGAGCGCCAACTCCGGGCTGGAGACCGACTCACGGGGACAGACCACCAACAAGTGGATCGTCTCACTGGCCTTCAACCCCGAGGGCACCAAGAAGTTCTCCGAGCTGTCCAAGCGGCTGCTGGCCTACCGCGACCAGGCCGCCGCGGCTCAGGCGACCCAGGGCGCTCAGGATCAGGGCAACGGGGACAAGGCCCAGTTCGCCATCGTCCTGGACGGCCTGACCATCATGGCCTCCGGCTTCAACTCGGACGTCCACTCGCCGATCACCGACGGCCGGGTCCAGATCACCGGCGGATTCAACCAGAACCAGGCCAACACACTGGCCAACCAGCTCTCCTTCGGCTCGCTGCCGCTGAGCTTCACGGTGCAGTCCGAGCAGCAGATCTCCGCCACCCTGGGAACCGAGCAGCTGCGCAACGGCCTGATCGCCGGCCTCATCGGCTTCGCCCTCATCATCGTCTACCTGGCCTGGCAGTACCGGGGCCTGGCAGTGGTGGCGGTGGCCTCACTGGTAGTGGCCGCGGCGGGAACCTACCTGGTCATCGCCGCGTTGAGCGCACTGATGGGATACCGCCTGTCCCTAGCGGGCGTGGCCGGCCTCATCATCTCCATCGGCATCACGGTGGACTCCTTCATCATCTACTTCGAACGCGTCCGTGACGAGGTGCGTCTTGGACGAACGCTCAAGACGGCGATCGACGAGGGATGGAAGCACGCCAGGCGGACGATCCTCATCTCCGACGCCGTCAACCTCGTGGCCGCGATCGTGCTGTACTTCCTCGCCGTCGGTGGGGTTCAGGGCTTCGCCTTCACCCTGGGAGTCACCACCTGCGTCGACCTGGCGATCATCATCTTCTTCACCCACCCATTCATGGAGTGGATCGTCCGTTTCCGCTTCTTCGGGGAGGGGCACCGGCTCTCCGGCCTCGACCCCGAGCACCTCGGGGCCACGGCATCAACCTACGGCAGGGCGCGTGAGGCCGTTGCCGACCGCGTGGCCGGCTCCCTGGCGCGTCGCAAGGCGCAGGCCCGCAGGGCGGCCGAGAGCCCGGACGGTGCTGCCGACGACGCAGAGGACGAAGCGGTCGCTGTCGCGGCCGACGGCGGAAAGGACGGTAAGACGAAGTGAAGTCTCTCGCCACGCTCGGCAACGAGCTCTACTCGGCTAAGACGTCCATCCCTTTCGTGGGTAAGCGACGGATCTGGTACCTCATCGCCGTCGTCATCATCGTCGGCTCGGCCACGCTGCTGGCCACCGTGGGGCTGACTCCGGGAATCGACTTCAAGGGCGGCTCGGAGATCACCGTGACGGGGCTGTCCTCGCCCTCGGAGCGCCCCGCCAACGATGTCCTGTCCAAAGAGGACCTGACCGCCAGCTCATCGGTGACGACCATGGGATCGTCCTCGGTGCGCGTTCAGACCAGCGAGCTGAGCAAGGAGCGCCTCGACTCCCTGGCGGGTGAGCTCGCCAACGCCTACAAGACGGACGCCTCCAACGTCTCGGCCACCACCGTGGGGCCGACCTGGTCCTCCGACGTCACCAAGAAGGCGGCCCGAGGACTGGTCCTGTTCTTCATCTTCGTCGGACTGCTCATCTGGGCCTACTTCCGAACCTGGAAGATGGCGGCGGCGGCGCTGCTGGCCCTGTGCCATGACATCGTCGTCACAGTGGGAATCTACGCCCTGTCCGGTTTCGAGGTCACCCCGGCCACGATCATCGGTGTGCTGACGATCCTGGGGTACTCCCTCTATGACACGGTGGTGGTCTTCGACAAGATTCGGGAGAACACCGACAGCTTCGAGGCCCAGAGCCGCTCCACCTACGCGGAGCTGGCGAACCTGGCGGTCAACCAGACCTTCATCCGCTCGATCAACACCTCCGTGGTCGGCGTGCTCCCGGTCGCATCGCTCCTGGTCGTCGGTGCCTTCATCCTGGGGGCCGGGACGTTGCGCGACATCGCCCTGACCCTGTTCATCGGCATGATCGCGGGTACCCTGTCCTCGATCTTCCTGGCCACGCCCCTGCTGGTGGACCTGCGCTCACGCGAGAAGCGCATCAAGGAGCACGACGCCAAGGTCGACGCGGCGCGCCAGCAGCGCCGTGAGGAGGCCGGCGACGACGTCGAGGAGTTGGCTAAGATCGATGCGGCCCCGGCCGCCTCACCCGTCATCCCCGGCCACCACCTCGGTGTGGCGGCTCAGCCCAAGAGGAAGAAGAAGCGCAGATGACCACCTCCGTGGCCCACTACGAGACGGTTCCCGAGTCCCTGACCAGGCTGGTCATGAGCCACCTGCGGGAGATCCCCGACTTCCCCGAGCCCGGGGTCCTCTTCCGGGACATCACCCCTCTCCTGGCCGACGGCCAGGCCTTCGCCGAGCTCATCGACGGGCTCGCCGACCACTACCGAGGTCGGATCAACGCCGTGGCGGGTCTGGAGTCTCGCGGATTCATCCTGGCGGCGCCCCTGGCCGTCAGGCTCGGAATCGGCATGATCACTGTGCGTAAGGGCGGTAAGCTCCCCGGCCCGGTCATCGGCTTGGACTACGACCTGGAGTACGGCACGGCCCGCATGGAGCTGCGCCCCGAGACGGTCGCGCAGGGCGCGCGCGTCCTGGTGATCGATGACGTCCTGGCCACCGGAGGGACCGCCGCGGCCTCCATCTCCCTCATTGAGCAGGCCGGCGCCTCGGTGGAGGCCATCTGCATGCTCCTGGAGCTGGCCGAGCTCGGCGGTCGGCGCCAGCTGGGTGGGCGCGAGGTCGACTCGGTCGTCATCTTCTAGCAGGCCAGCGGCCTTCGAACGGTCCCCCAACCGATATCGTCGGCTGGTTCCCGTGCGGTGTCGCGCCCACGATGGACGCGACACCGCACGCTCGTCGGCAGCGCCGACGGGCCTCGGTGTGCGGACCGCTATATGATGCGTCAATGACGGAGACGAAGAGCAGCCTAGACACGTCAGGTGACAGTGTTGTCCCCGGCTCGCGCGTGCGCAGCCGTCTGGCCTGGTTCGGCTCCCGTGGACACTCCACCCCGGCAGCCATTGAGCCGCTGCTGCGCGCGGTGCGCGCCAACCACCCCAAGGCGGACACGAGCCTCATCGTGCGCGCCTACGAGGTCGCTGAGAAGGCCCATGCCGGCCAACGGCGCAAGTCCGGGGAGCCCTACATCACCCACCCGGTGGCGGTGGCGACGATCCTGGCCGAGCTCGGCATGACGGCCCAGACCCTGGCCGCCGCCGTCCTGCACGACACCGTGGAGGACACCGACTACACCCTCGACCGCCTGCGCGCCGACTTCGGTGACGAGATCACACTGCTCGTCGACGGCGTCACCAAGCTCGACAAGCTCCAGTACGGTGAGGCCGCCCAGGCCGAGACGGTGCGCAAGATGATCATCGCGATGTCCAAGGACATCCGCGTCCTGGTCATCAAGCTCGGCGACCGGCTCCACAACGCCCGCACCTGGAAGTACGTCTCCGCGGAGAACGCCGCCCGCAAGGCCAAGGAGACCCTGGAGATCTACGCGCCGCTCGCCCACCGCCTGGGAATGAACACCATCAAGTGGGAGCTCGAGGACCGATCCTTCAAGGCCCTGTACCCGGGCGTGTACGAGGAGATCGAGCACATGGTGGCCGAGCGGGCCCCGGCCCGCGAGGAGTACCTGCGCCAGGTGCGCCTTCAGATCGAGGAGGACCTACGGGTCAACAAGATCAAGGGCGCCGTCACCGGCCGGCCCAAGCACTACTACTCGATCTACCAGAAGATGATCGTACGAGGTAAGGACTTCGACGACATCTACGACCTGGTGGCGGTGCGGGTCATCGTCGACACCGTCCAGGACTGTTACGCGGTACTCGGCTCCCTGCACTCGCGCTGGACTCCCATGAGTGGGCGCTTCAAGGACTACATCGCCGTTCCCAAGTTCAACCTCTACCAGTCGCTGCACACCACGGTCGTGGGGCCGGGCGGAAAGCCGGTGGAGATCCAGATCCGCACCCATGAGATGCACCGCATGGCGGAGTACGGCGTAGCGGCGCACTGGCGCTACAAGGAGGACCCCAACGCCTCAGGCCCCAGCTCCCGGGGAGGCAGGCCCGGCGACTCCGACCAAGGCGACATCGGCTGGCTGCGCCAGCTCATCGACTGGCAGAAGGAGACCCAGGACCCCTCGGAGTTCCTCGACGCCCTGCGTTACGAGATGGCCGGGGACCAGGTCTACGTCTTCACCCCCAAGGGCGACGTCCTGGCCCTTCCCGCGGGAGCGACCCCGGTGGACTTCGCCTACGCCGTCCACACCGAGGTCGGACACCGCACGGTGGGCGCGCGCGTCAACAGCCGCCTGGTGCCCCTGGACACGCGCCTGGAGAACGGTGACACCGTGGAGGTCTTCACCTCCAAGGCCATCAACGCCGGCCCCTCGCGCGACTGGCTCACCTTCGTCGGCTCCACTCGTGCCCGCAACAAGATCCGCTCCTGGTTCTCCAAGGAGCGCCGCGAGGAGGCCATCGAGGAGGGCAAGGGCGCCATCGCCCGAACCCTGCGCAAGCAGAACCTGCCCCTCCAGCGCCTCATGAGCCACGAGACCCTCATGAACGTGGCCAAGACCCTCGACAAGGTCGACATCGACGGTCTCTACGCGGCCGTGGGGGAGGGGCACGTCTCTTCCCAGCATGTCGTCGACACCCTGGTCGCCACCATGGGCGGGGAGGACGGCGCCGAGGAGACTCTTGCGGAGGGTGTGCTGCCCACCCGGGCAACGGTGCACCGGCGTCCGCGCACCGCCGACGCCGGAGTCGTCGTCGCCGGCATGGAGGAGGGCGACGTCTACGTCAAACTGGCACGGTGCTGCACCCCTATGCCGGGCGACCCCATCGTCGGCTTCATCACCAGGGGCTCGGGCGTCTCGGTACACCGGGCGGACTGCCAGAACGTCGACCAGCTCCGGCGCGAGCCCGAACGGCTCATCACCGTCTCCTGGGCGGACCACGCCCAGTCCGCCTACCTGGTCCAGGTCGAGGTTGAGGCCCTCGACCGCGGAGGCCTGCTCGCCGACGTCACCCGGGCGCTCGCAGACAGCCACGTCAACCTCGTCAGCGCCAACATCTCCACCAGCCGCGACCGAGTCGTCAACGGCCGGTTCGTCGTCGAGCTGGCCGAGGCCGGCCACCTGGACCACACGCTGGCGGCCCTGCGACGCATCGACGGAGTCTTCGAGGCTCGTAGGAGCCTGTCCGCAGCCCGGCGCTCCGACTGATCCCCGGGCTCAGCCACCCGTGTCATTCACTGGTGGGGCGACCGCCCACTGCGGCGCACCGGACATGACCTCCTCAATGATGTGCTGGGCCCGCGGGCAGCCCCGGCTGGCGGCCCCGCGGCAGTGGTTGAGTGTCAGCAGCAGGCGGACTCGGCTGACCCCGTGGTCGCGGGCGATCATGATGGCTCGGACGGCGGCCACCGGCGGCCCCAGGCGGGCAACATCAACAGCGGCCCGGGCAATGGTGGCGCAGATGACGCCGTTGATCACGGTGGTGTCGGAACGGGGCAGCCTGCCCCGCCTGGTCACCAGGTAGGAGAGCCGACTCCGACGGCCCCCGGGTAGGCAGACCTCCAGCGTCTCGGGCGGAGGCCCGCCGACATGCACCCACAGTGCCGTGCTCGCCAGGAGCACACCCTGATGGGGCAGCGCAGCGGTAACGGCCCGAAGGCGTCCCTCCACCGAGCGCAGGAGGTCGACCGGTTGAAGGTTTCCCAGGACGCTGACCAGCAGCCGGGAGTCGAGCCCGGCGCACCGCAGCACCTGCATGTCCTGGGGTGGAAGCGTGCCCAGGACAGGGGAGAGGGGACGGGAGGACAGGTGGGCCACGGCGGCGTGACCGGGTACCGGGACGAAACGAGCCATATGCCATGGTGGGCCTCTGCCCGTCGTCGGTGCCAGAGCGAATCGACGACCTGTGGAAAACCTCGTTGTGGGACGAGGAGGACTTGACCCTCACGTAGGGGGAGGCGCCAAGGTGTCGCAAGGAGCGGACCGAAGGAGGCAAGGTGACGAGCCGGAGACCAGAAGACGACAGGCACGGAACAACTGACAGCCCGGTCGACGCTGTGGCCGACGCCGCGGACATCGCCATGACGGTTGGCGAGGTGTCGACGCTCCTGGGGGTCAGTGTTCGTGCCCTGCACCACTGGGACACCTCCGGGCTGGTACACCCCTCCCGGCGCAGCGACGCCGGTTACCGCCTCTACTGTGAAGCGGACGTGAGGCGTGTTCAGCAGGTCCTCGTCTACCGCCAGACCGGCATGAGTCTGGCCGATATCAAGATGGTCCTTGATGAACCGGACACGGATGCCATGACGCACCTGCGCCGTCAGCGTGAGCTGCTGCAAGGACAGATCTCCCACCTGCAGCAGATGCTCAGCTCCATCGACATGGTGATGGATATACAGCAGTCGGGAGCGAGGATCTCTGTGGTGGAGATGGTGGAGATCTGGGGGACCGACTGGGACCCCGTCTATATCGAGGAGGCCCGCGCCCTTTGGGGTGACACGGAGGAGTGGGCCGAGTCCTACCGGCGCAAGGCCCGGATGTCTCGCGCCGACTGGGAGCAGGCGCACGAGGAGACGGTCGCCCTGGAGACCGCGCTGGCCGAGGCGATGCTCAGCGGCGTCGAACCGGGCAGCCCCGAGGCCAATGCCCTGGCGCGGTGGCACCGCAAGGACCTCAACCGGTGGTTCGAGGTCTCCACCTCCAAGCAGGTGCTCATCGCCCGCGGCTACGTAGCGGACGAGCGCTACGCCCGGTACTACGACAAGCGTGAGCCGGGGCTGGCGGCCTGGCTCAAGGACGTCATCGACGCCAGCGCCCGGTCTGAGGGAGTGGACCCCGAGACCGCCACCTGGGAGTAGCAGATCTCCCCACTAGGGACGCCAGAACGAGACACGAGGCGGGGCCGACACCGGTGGGTGGTGTCGGCCCCGCCTCAGGTGCTCCTTCAGTCTCAGAGCTGAGCGGAACGTGCTCGGGTCACGCCTTGGCCGAGCGCAGCACCTGCTCGAGCCAGGCACGGCGGGCCGTCAGCGCGGCCTCGGCCTCGGCGATCTTCTTGGCGTCGCCGGCGGCCTGTGCCGCAGCCAGGTCCTTCTCCAGGCCTGCGATCGCGTCCTGGAGCTGACCGGCCAGGCCCTCGGCGCGGGCCTTGGTCTCCGGGTCGGTACGACGCCACTCGGCGTTCTCCGCCTCCCGGATGGCGTCCTCGACGGCGCGCATGCGGCCCTCAATGCGACGCACGGCTCCGCGGGGGACCCGCCCGGCCTCCTCCCAGGCGTCCTGGATGGGGCGCAGGGCCTTCTTGGCGGCCTTGACGTCCTTGATGGGCAGGAGCGCCTCGGCCTTGGCCACGAGCGCCTCCTTGACCTTGAGGTTCTCGGCGAACTCGGCGTCAACGGCCTCGTCCTTGGCACGGCGAGCGTCGTAGAAGACCTGCTGGGCGGCCCGGAAGCGGGCCCACAGAGCGTCGTCCTCCTTGCGGGAGGCGCGCCCGGCCTTCTTCCACTCGGCCAGCAGGTCGCGGTACTTCGCGGAGGTGCCGGCCCAGTCGGTGGAGTTCTGCATCTCCTCGGCACGCTTGATGAGCGCCTCCTTGGCGGCCCGCACCTGCGCCTGCTTGGCGTCCAGCTCGCTGAAGAACTGGCGGCGGTGGCGGTCGAAGGTGGTGCGGGCGTGGGAGAAGCGCTTCCACAGCCCGTCCTCGGTGGGGCGGTCCAGGCGCGGACCACGCCGCTGCGCCGACTTCCAGGACTCGAGCAGCTCGCGCAGCTCGGCGCCGGAGTTCTTCCACTGTGTACGGGCCGGGTCCTGCTCGGCGATGGCCTCGGCGCGCTCGACGATCACGGTGCGCTCCTTGAGCGCCTGCTCCTTGGCGGCGGCGCGCTCGGCGGCGACGGCCTCGCGGCGCTCGGCAGCCACGGTCTTGAGGGCGGCGAAGCGGGCTCGCAGCCCCTCCAGGTCACCGACGGCGGCTGGCTCCGTGAGGGACTCGGAGATCGAGGACAAGGTTGAGTCGATCTCGCGGACGCTGAGCTGGGGAAGGCGAGTGGCGAACAGGTCGATGGTCGCCTTGAGGTCCAGGTAGCGGCGCACGTAGAAGGCCATCGCCTCGGCGATGGGAGCATCGGGGAACTGCCCGACCTCACGTTCGGTTCCACCGTCCTGAACGTAGACCCGTCCCTCGCCGTCCACGCGTCCCCACTTGGCGGCGTCCATCGCCTCCTGCGGGTCGACAGCGGGCTCGGCAGGCGCCGCAGGTGCCGCTGCAGGGGCGGGAACCTCGGCAGGAGTCGGCGTGGCGTCCTCCTGGGCGGCCTCGGCGGCCTGAGCCGTCTCGGCCGGCTGCTCGGTCTGCGCGGGATCCTCGGAGGCGGGCGACGCCGACTCGTCAGAGGACTTCTCTGTGGACTGCTCGACGCACTGGCCTGCAGGCTCGCCGGGCTCGGGCTCCTTGGAGGACTCGACGTCGGCCTGCGTCTGCTCGGTGTTGGTCGCTGTTGACGCGACGGCCTCAACCGCGGGATCGGTGGGGGAGGCGTCGGCCGTTGGTGCCTGCTCCGTCGGAGTCTGCGCTGCCGACTCGTCAAGGCCGGTCGGCTGGTCGGTCTGCTCAGCGTTGGGCTGGTTGTCAGGCCGGTTGTCGGGCTGGATCCGCTCGGTCACGGGATGCTCCTTCATGGGTTGACGGGGAGGGAGCAGGATGACCGCTCCGTTCCGTTCGCGCCCGGCCGTCAGGCCGGGTGGTGGTGAGGTGCCGTCGGAGGACGGCAGTGCCGAGAGTCTACGTTCCTGCGGGCGGCAACCACCATCCCTGGCCCCATCGATCTCAGTTGAGTCGTTGATGATCCGCCTGACTGTGAGCTCACCTTGCGCCGTACGCATCGACTCGGACCTCGTCAACGGCCCGTACTGATATAGACACTGATAGACGCTGATAGACGCTGATAAACTCTAGGCATGCTCGCGTGACTTGCCCTTGTGCCCCCCACCGCCTCATGTCAAGGACGAGTCATGCCTGCGATCTGCTTCTCCCACGTCAGCTTCTCCTACACCTCTGATCCCCTGCTGGAGAACATCAGTCTCACGGTCTCCGACCGCGAACGCGTCTGCGTCGTCGGTCCCAACGGATCGGGAAAATCCACGCTTCTGCGCCTGGCCACCGGCGAGCTGACCCCTGATCGAGGGAGCATCATGGCCCCCGAGCGCGGCGCCCTGACAACAGCCGGCTCGTCGGAGCCGACTGCGACGTCGATCAAGGGCTACCTCGACGCCGTCTGCGCTGAGACCTTGGACGCCCTGCGCCGCTTCGAGCGCGTGAACGAGGCCATAGCCCAGGACGGAGTCGACACCGGGTCCCTCGCCGAGGACTACGACTCGTTACTGGCCCGGCTTGAGGCGCTTGACGCCTGGAACCTATCGGTTCGGCGGGCTGAGGCGCTCGCCGGGCTGGGACTGGGGCAGGTGGACACAGGCCGCCTTGTCTCCTCCCTGTCACCGGGGCAACGGGGAAGGCTGGAGCTTGCCGCCCTGCTCCTTTCATCCGGTCAGGCGCTGGTGCTCGACGAACCCACCAACCACCTGGATGCCGGTAGCAGCGACTACCTGAGCCAGATGATGGTGTCATGGCCCGGACCGGTCCTGTTCACCACCCACGATCGTGCCTTCATCGACGAGGTGGCCACCGCCATCGTCGACCTCGACACAGCGCCGTGGCAGGCACTCGCCACCGCCGCCGGGAACAGTGGCCCCATGGGTGTCTACCGGTGCTCGGGGCGATACAGCGACTACCTTGCGGAGAAGGCGCACGCCAGGTCGTCCCACCGCAGCCTTCACCAGCGTCAGCAGGAGCAGCGGCGCAAGCTCGCGCGTCACCGCAGGGATTCCGAGATCGTCGGGCACAGGGGAGCAGCGCCTCGGACAGAGATCCGTATGGCCAGGAAATTCTACGCCGACCGCGCCCAGCGTGTGTCCACCCGGCGCCAGACCCGGGACGACCGGCAGCTGGAGGCCCTCGCCGAGATCGAGGTGCGCAGGCCACGCTCCTACGAGCTGCAGCTGGGCCTGACTGAACCGGCACCGCGAAGAGGAATGGCGGTCTCGGCCCGGTCGGCCGCCGTTCCCGGGCGCCTTGCACCGGTCACGGTCGACGTCATGGCCGGGGAGCACCTGCTGGTCACCGGCGTCAATGGGAGCGGGAAGTCCACGCTTCTGACCTGGTTGGGTAGGCGGTCGGCGCCCACGGAGGACTCCAGCGGCAGCCTCACGGTATCCGGCTCGGTGTTCTGGATACCCCAGCACCTGCCGGTCCTCGGCGACCCTGGGGTGGATGAGGACGTGTGGGTCGAGGGGATCGGGGACCGTGGCCAAGGCGCTCTGCACCCGCGCCTGTGGAACCGTCCCATCAGCGAGCTCTCCGACGGCAACCAGCGCCGCGTTCAGCTGGCCCTGGCCGCTGCCGCCGGGCCCGAGGTGCTCGTCGTCGACGAGCCCACGAACTACCTGGACCTGGACGCCCTCGAGATGCTCGAGACCGCCCTGAGGTCGTGGACGGGCACGCTCATCGTCGCCAGCCACGACCGCTGGCTCATCGAGCACTGGTGGGGGCGGCGGCTTCACCTCCGCTGAGACGGTGCGGGTCCTCTGAGATCGTGCGTCGTCGTGAAGCGTCTTGACACAGGTGCCAGGCGACCCAAGTAGGCTGGGTCCATGATCCTGGAGCGCACCATCGCACCCGTGTTCGCCGCCAACTGCTACGTCCTGGCCGCCGGCCCGGGAGAACCCGCCCTTGTCGTCGACCCCGGAGCCGGGGCGGCTCGCGGCGCCCTGGCCCTCCTGCGATCCAACCACCTCACCCTGGGAGCGATCCTGCTCACCCACGGACACGCCGACCACGTGTGGGATGCCCAGGCCCTCATCGAGGCCGCCCATGGTGAGGGCCTGCTCGCCGCCGACGACGCCGTCGACGTGCCGGTCTACATCCCCGAGCCCGACCGGTACCGGCTCGAGGATCCCGACATCACCACCGGTATCAGCGCGTACGGAATGACCTTCGCCGACATGGCCGGCACCCCGTGGAGGCAGCCGTCGGATATCCGCGTCTTCCCCGGGGACGGCTTCTCTCGCGCCATCGAGCTGGTCCCCGGCATCGCTCTGCGCGCGATCCCCGCGCCGGGCCATTCAGAGGGCTCCACCCTGTTCTTCTTCGAGGCCCGTCTGGCGGACAACGCCCTGCTCTACGAGGCCGAGGTCATCGAGGACGACCCCTCCGTCGCCGACGAGGAGCACACCTACCTCATGGCCCTCGACGGCGACGTCATCTTCAAGGGATCCGTGGGCCGTACCGACCTGCCCGGCGGCGACCAGGTGCAGATGCTCGGCACCTTGCGGTTCCTGGCCAGCGCCATCGACCCGGCCACAGTCCTGCTGCCCGGGCACGGTGCGGTGACCACCATGGAGCACGAGCACCACGGCAACCCCTACCTCGCCGAGGCCAAGATCCGTGGGGGAGACCTCAAGGCCTGAACACGGACGGATCCCGGCAAGGCCTGGTGAGGGCTGACAATGATCTGATGCGTCCCGGAGCGGACGGTGCGCCAGTGCGCTGCCCGTCATGACACAATGCGGACCATGGCACAGGCACGACAAGCTCTCTCCTCACTGTCCGGCTTTCCCGAGTGGCTCCCCGCGGGCCGCATCGTCGAGCAGCACTTCGTCGACATCCTGCGCCGTACCTTCGAGCTCCACGGCTTCAGCGGCATCGAGACCCGATCCGTTGAGCCGCTCAGCGAGCTCATGAGGAAGGGGGAGACATCCAAGGAGGTCTACCTCCTCAACCGCCTGCAGGCGGACCCCGCCGAGGTCGACTCCGAGACGGACCCGAGCAAGCAGCTGGGCCTCCACTTCGACCTGACCGTCCCCTTCGCCCGCTACGTCGTCGACAACGCCGGGCTGCTCACCTTCCCGTTCAAGCGCTACCAGATCCAGAAGGTCTGGCGCGGTGAGCGCCCCCAGGAGGGGCGCTTCCGCGAGTTCATCCAGGCCGACATCGACATCGTCGGCGACGGTTCCCTGCCCCTCTACCACGACGTTGAAGTGCCCCTCATCATGCACGAGGCGCTCAGCGCCCTGCCGATCCCACCGGTCACCATCCACGTCTCCAACCGCAAGGTGGCCCAGGGCTTCTACCAGTCCATCGGCATCGGCTCCGACCAGCTCATCGAGGTGCTGCGCGTCGTCGACAAGCTCGACAAGATCGGTCCCGAGAAGGTGGCCGCTGAGCTCACCCAGAGCGTCGGCGCGAACGCGCAGCAGGCGGCGCAGGCCCTCGGGCTCGCCACCATCACCGGCACCGATGGGCAGGACGTCTCCGACCAGGTCCTGCGTGCCCTGGCTGGTGCTGAGCCCACCGCGCTCCTGGAGGAGGGCCTGACCGAGCTCACCTCCCTGCTCGAGGCCGCCGGCCGCCGGCGTCCGGGCGCCGTCATCGCCGACCTCAAGATCGCCCGTGGGCTGGACTACTACACCGGCACCGTCTATGAGTCCTTCATGGCCGGTCACGAGGACCTCGGTTCGGTGTGCTCCGGCGGCCGCTATGACTCCCTGGCCTCCAACGGCAAGCGCACCTTCCCCGGCGTGGGCATCTCCATCGGCCTGTCGCGGCTCCTGGCCCGCGTCATCGGCGAGGGGCTCGTGGAGGTCAGCCGTCCCGTGCCCACGGCGGTGCTCGTGGCCGTCACGGACGAGGCGCACCGCTCCACCTCCGATGAGATCGCCGATGTGCTGCGCGCCCGCGGCATCAGCGCCGATGTGGCCCCCAGCGCCGCCAAGTTCGGCAAGCAGATCAAGGCCGCCGACAAGCGCTCCATCCCCTTCGTGTGGTTCCCGGGCGCCGACGGCGAGCCCGACTCGGTCAAGGACATCCGCTCCGGCAAGCAGGTCGAGGCCGACGCCACCACCTGGCAACCGCCTGGTGACGACGCCGCCCCGCGGGTCACGGGGCGCGGAGGCGCGGTCGACACCGGGGCCGACACGGATGCCGGTACAGGGGCCGACTCAACCTCATGACCGAGAGCCGAGGCGATTCCAGCAGCACCCAGAAGGTCCAGCAGGCGACCAAGGCGCTGTCCGCGCTGCGGGACAGCCTGACCTCCTTGTCCATGCCCTACGCTCTGCAGGGGACGGCGGCCGCCTCGGACAAGGCCACGCTGATCCGCGACCAGCTCGGCGATTACATCCTGCCGCGCCTGGCCAGCCTGGACGCACCGCTGCTGGCCGTCGTCGGAGGTTCCACCGGAGCGGGCAAGTCGACACTCGTCTCCTCACTGGTGCGCCGGCGCGTGGCCAAGGCCTCCGCGATCCGTCCCACCACGCGTAGACCCCTGCTGCTGCACGCGCCGGCCGACGCCGCCTGGTTCGACACCGACCGGGTCCTGGGCTCCCTGGCGCGCCTGCGCGTGGATGCCGACGCTCCCGCGAGCCCGTCCACCGACCACACCCCGCGGGAGCTCGAGCTTCGCTCATGCGAGGGACTTCCCGAGGGACTGGCGATCGTGGACGCCCCCGACGTCGACTCCGTGGTGGAGGACAACCGGGACCTGGCCGCCACCCTCCTGGCCGGTGCAGACATGTGGATCTTCGTCACCACGGCGGCACGTTACGCCGACGCCGTTCCCTGGGAGCACCTCCGGTCCGCGGCGCAACGGCGCATTACGACCGCCATCGTCCTGGACCGGGTACCGGTCGGCGCGGAGAGCGAGGTCGAGGCCGACCTGCGGCGCCGGCTTATCGCCGCAGGCCTGGAGGAGGCTCCGGTCTTCACGATTCCTGAGACCGCTCTTGACGACGACGGCCTCCTGCCCGAGTCCTGTGTGTCTCCCGTACGCCAGTGGCTGGGAGCGCTGGCCTCCGACGCGGCTGCCCGCCAGGACATCGCGCACCGCAGCCTGACGGGGGCCATTGGTGCTGTGCTGGCGCAGAGCGAGCTGCTGGCCGTCGAGCTCGACTCTCAGGAGGCTGAGCACGCCGAGCTCAGGCGCGCCGCCACCTCCGAGCACGACGACGCCCTGGAGCGCGTCATCAAGGCCACCGAGGACGGATCCATGCTGCACGGAGAGGTGCTGGCCCGTTGGCAGGACTTCGTGGGAACCGGCGACCTGTTACGGTCGCTGGAGGTCCAGGTGGGCCGGGTCCGAGACCGTGTCACCTCGCTTCTGCGGGGACGCCCGGCGCCGGCCAAGCGTGTCGAGCAGGCGATTGGCTCCTCCCTGGTCGAGCTCATCGTTGCCGAGTCCCAGCGGGCCAGCCTGGCCACGGAACGCTCCTGGCGGCGCGCCGGAACCTCCCAGCAGGCCCTCAACCGTGCCCTAGCGGAGGTGCCCAACCAGACCGGGCTCGAGGTCATCGCCGCGGCTCTCGTCCACGACTGGCAGCGTGGGGTCCTTGCACTCATCCGGGCCGAGGGCGCGGACAAACGGCTCACCGCCCGGCTGCTGTCCCTGGGGGTCAACGGCGCCGGCGTCGTCCTCATGATCCTCGTCTTCGCCCACACCGGGGGCCTGACCGGTGGAGAGGTGGGCATCGCCGGCGGCACCGCCATCCTGGCTCAGCGGGTCCTGGAGGCCGTCTTCGGCGACCATGCGATGCGCGGCATGACCAAGCGGGCTCGCGAGGACCTCACCAAGCGCGCCACCACCCTGTTCGCCAACCAGGCGAAGTGCTTCACCGACGCCCTTCCGGTTCCGGCGCCCAGCACGGACACGCTGCGCGGACAGCTCCAGGCCTGCCAGGAGGTCGTGACCTCCCTGCGCACCGCGACCGCCCGCACCCGCGGGCAGGAGGGGAGGAGGGAACGGTGACGACCGATCACACCGACGTCGGCGGCCTGGCCCTGGCACTGGAACAGCTGGAGCAGGCCGTTGCGCTGGGCGAGCGGCTCGGCCTGCGTGACGAGCTGGACCAGGCCCGCGAGGTTCTGGCGCAGGCCTCTGACCGCAGGCGCCTGGCTCCGGAGACCACGGTGGCCGCTCTCCTGGGCGCGACCGGCTCGGGCAAGTCCAGCCTCGCCAATGCCCTGACCGGCGCTGAGGTGTCCCGCACCGCCCGCATCCGCCCCACCACCACCCAGCCCCTCGCCGTCGTGCCGGAAACCGCCGTCGAGGCCACCGCTCTGATGGACTGGCTCGGGATCAGTCAGCGGGTGAGCCTCAGCGGGACCTGGGGTCTGGGAGAGGCCACGGTACTGGTGGACCTGCCCGATATCGACTCCGATGAGCAGTCGCACCGGGCCATCGCCGAGCGCATGGCCGGCAAGGTCGACGTCCTGGTGTGGGTCCTTGATCCGGAGAAGTACGCCGACGGCGTCGTCCACCGCGACTTCCTCATCCCCATGGCCGCCCACGCCGAGGTCATGATCGTCGCCCTGAACCAGGTCGACCGGCTCGACGCCGAGAGCCGGGACGCGGTGGTCACCGACCTGAGACGGCTCCTGGATCGTGAGGAGCTGGCAGACGTATCGCTCGTGACTGTCAGCGCCCGCACCGGTGAAGGTGTTGAGACCCTGGCCCGCACCGTGGCCTCGGTGGCCTCCGACCGTCTGGCCAGCGCCCGCAGCCTGGTCGCCCATGTCCGTCGCGCCGCCCAGGAGCTGGCACACCGGACCGGACTGATCGCCCCGGCTCGTCCAGACGCCGCGGCGCAACGCGCTGTCGGTACCCAGACCGAGCAGTCTCTGGCCACACTCCGGCAGGCGGCTGCGACCGTCGCCGGCGTCGACGTCATCACCCGGGCCGTGGAGGGCTCCGACCGACACCGTGCACACACACGGGTCGGCTGGTTCTGGCTGCGGTGGATCGAGCGTCTGCGCCGCGATCCGCTCAAGGTGCTCCACCTGGGAGGCGGAGGACGTCCGCCCTCGGTGGCTGCTGCCGATGAGTCCGATGGAGGCCCCGGCCGGGGAGTGGTGGACATCAGCTCTCTGCCTCCGGCGGGTCCCGCGGCAACCGGGAACCTGCGCAGCAGTGCTCACGTCTACGCCCTGGCCGCCTGTGCCGGGCTGCCTGATGACCTGGCGGTGCAGGCCGTCTCCCGCAGCGACGAGCGTGCTGAGAACCTCGCCGTTCCTCTGGACCGGGCGGTGGCTGCGGTGGACTACGGGGTATGGAGACGCCCTGCCTGGTGGGCGGTGGCCAACGTTGCGCAGTGGGTGACGGCACTGACCGCGGTGATCGGCGGACTGTGGCTGGTGGCGATCCGCATCCTGGAGGACTACCTCCTGCTGATCACTGTTGATGTTCCCCGCTGGGGACGAGTTCCCTGGCCCACCGTCCTGCTGCTCGGCGGCCTGCTGATCGGGCTGGTACTGGCCGGACTGGGCACGCTCCTGGCCCGCGCCCAGGCTAGACGCCACCGCAAGCAGATCGCTCGCCGCCTGCGTCGTGCCACCAACGAGGTCATCGATACCGACCTCATCGAACCACTCAGGACTGAGACCCGCGGATGGGCGGATCTCGCGCAGATTCTGAGCCGAATCACCCAAGGTTGACACCATGACTCCCGTCAATTGACGTCAAAGTGATGTCATATATTCTGATACAAGGTCAAGTAAGTGGTGTCACTATGGTGTCACCTGAGATGGCTCATTCAGTGTCGTGGTGGATGCTGGTGAGACACGGCGGGGTCGGGTGTCGGCGGCTGTGAGGGCTCGTCCTGCGATGGGGACGGTACGGTGGCGATCAGGCGTCTGAGGGACCAGCCGGTGGTGGTCTCCAGACAATGGGCCTTGGCCAGAGCGGTGGTGACGGCGGCCAGGGCTGTTCAGGCCAGGCAGGTCGAGGCTGAGGTGTCCGGCGTTGAGACGCTGGTTGGCGATCTCCTTGAGCGCTGCCGGCTCGGTGTCGTCAGGGACCGAGCCGATGTGCTCGATGCCGCACGACCTCTCCCGGGAGGAGCGCACGATCTGCATCGCATGAGCCCTGGCGCCATCCTGACCGTGCGAACGTGCACGCTCGTACCCCCACCTGAGCACCCCGCACGATTCCTCCAACATCCAGACCCAGAAACCCAACACCCACGATGGGTCACGTCGAGTTGACACCACTGCTCCCGCTAAATGGTGTCAGACTGGTGTCATGATTTCTGAACAAATCTGATAATTCGTGTCATTATGGTGTCATGCGTATGGATGCCTTCACCGATA
This sequence comes from uncultured Actinomyces sp., assembly GCA_963552815.1. Classification (GTDB taxonomy): domain Bacteria; phylum Actinomycetota; class Actinomycetes; order Actinomycetales; family Actinomycetaceae; genus Actinomyces. The sequence continues at coordinate 35,837 of CAUVMS010000005.1, forward strand.
CCTTGCGCCGGACCCTCGTGGAGACCTCATCCCTGGGTGACGAACGGACCCAGGATGTGGCTCGATCCCTGGTGGCCGCCCTGGATCCGGCTCTGCGGCTCGTCGCCCTGCAGATGCTCACTGACACCGTCGATGAGCTCAACGGTGAGCTCGACGGCGCCCATGTTGCGATCGTGATGGACGGCTCGACGCCCCGTCTCCTGGTCAACCAGGCCGCGCCGTCCACCCCGGAGGCGGAGTCCGTCAGTCCCCCGGTGCAGGACGTGCCTCAAGCAGCTCAGGAACCCGGTGCCCAGGAAGGCGTCGAGGTTCGCACCACACTGCGCCTGCCTGAGTCTCTCAAGCGGCAGATCGATGCCGCAGCCCGGGCCCGGGGACGCTCGGTCAACGCCTGGCTCGTGGAAGCGGCTCAAGGTGCGCTCTCAGAACAGGCGTCTGCGTCGGGCTCAGGGAGCTCAGCGGGTGCCCGGAGCGACGGGACCGGGCCCTGTCGCGGTACGAGTGGCCCCGACGGCGCCGGAAGCCCCTCCGGCCGGCACGCCGGACCAGCACAGCGCCGGTCCTCGGGCGCGACGCTCGCTGGGTGGTTCGGCTGACGCCCCGTACCACCGCATCGTCGTGCCACTGACCTGCTGCGAGCCCAATCACTTGTCCGCTGCCCGAACACCTCGCGGCGGTCCGCGCAGATACCTGGAACCTGAGGAGACCACCCATGCCGATCTGGACCTTTGACCTTCCCGATGACATTCAGCCGAACCTTGTCCTGGACCTGTCTTCCCTGAGCGTGGTAACCGCGCCAGGGGCGGGGCGCATGATCACCGTCGAGGCGGACGAGCTCCTGGAGCCCCTCCTGCACGTTACCGCCGACGGCGCCAAGGTGAGCGTCCGTCAGGTCGCCCTTGTGGGACGTGAGCGGTTCGCAGGCATCTGGCCATGGGGTCCGCAGACCTCTCGGGTTCGGGTCACGGTGCCGGACGGTACGCGTCTGGATGCCCGCCTCGATGCCGGATCGATCAGTGCTGAGCACTCCTGGGAGCAGGTGCAGATACGGACCTCAGCGGGGTCGATCCGGCTGGGCGACTGCATGAGTGCGCAGGTGCACGCCGACGCCGGCTCCATCGTCATCGGCGCCCTGCGTGACGGAAGTGTGCGGGCCCAGGCGGGCTCGGTGCGTATCCTCTCCACCACCGGCACGGTGTCGGCCCATACGGAGGCCGGCTCCGTCAAGGTCATCGAGGCGTATGAAGGATCCTTGGATCTGTCCAGTCAGCTGGGGACCGTGTCGGTGGGAGTGCCTGAGGGAACTGCGGTCCTGGCCGACTGCCGTTCCGAGTTCGGCCAGGCAACGACCGATCTGCCCCGCCAGGACCACCCCGAGATGCTCGAGCGACGCCTCGAGCTGCGTGCCCGTGCCCAGGTGGGGACCGTCCGAGTGTATCGAGCCTGAGAGCGCGGATGCCGGACCGGTCCCCGCCCAACGGCCAGGCGGATCACCGAGGCAGACGGCGGAGCCGGCCGGTGCGCCGCGCCCACAGTCCCAGGCCCGCCGCCAGGACAACGGCATTAAAAATGACACCCACCAGCGGGGAGACCAGCAGGTCCCGGCCCGGCACGATCGGCAGACCTCCCATGCTGAGAGGAATCTGGCTGAGGTTCGCGATCGAGTGCGCGATGAGGCCCGGCCAGATGCTGCCACTGAGGATCCGAATCTCGGTGAACAAGGGGGCCCAGCAGATCATGACGGGGACTCCCATGAGGGCGTAGACGATCGGAGGGACGTCGTAGACCGAGCGGATGAGTGCCTCGTCCAGGAACCACACGTAGTAGGGGAGGTGCCATAGGCTCCAGATCATCCCGGAGATGAGCCAGACCCAGGGGTCGGACAGCTTTCGGCCGATGAGCGCGGGTGCCAGGTAGCCGCGCCAAGCGCCCTCCTCGGCGACGTTCTTGAGCACGGTCCCTAACGAACTCGCGGCCACCACGCCCCCGAACGCTCCCAGCCCGTAAGGGGTGAGCCACCCCGCTGCCCAACCGACGACTATGGCGACGGCGAAGGACAAAGGGAAGACGGCGAGCGCCACGCCATAGGTTCGCAGCCTGCCCGGCAGCCACGAGGCGGCGTAGGGGCGGCGCAGCACCGGGTCGCTCAGAGCCATCACGGCACCGGTCAGGAGCGGCGTCATGATCCAGATGAGGGTACCCGGTGCCTCCATGGAGTGGGGGATGCTGAGAGCGTTGTCGACGAGGAGTCCGATCCAGCCGGAGCCCAGGGCGACGACACTGAAAACGACGAGGCGGGTCGTTGAGCTCGCGGCGGGTGCACCGCCGGACGGAGATGCTTCATCCATACGCATACTATGCAATACGAGTATTGGACTATGCAAGTATGGACGTTGATGCCTCTCCTCAGCGAGTGTCGTCATCAGCGGTCTCAGTCCCCTCGGTGGATCTCGACCGCGTATTGCCAGCGTCCGTGGCGATGGCGCGCCGGGTCTGGGCGACCCACTCCAGCTGGGTCTTCGTACCGTCGATCCCGTAACGAAGGACTGCGGCCTTCATGGCGGTGTCGAGATCCACCACGTCGATGTCGATCGCCTCCAGGTCCTCCAGCTCCCGGCGAAACCTCTCCTCGGCCTCGGCAAGGAGCTCATCGACCCTCTCATGGCCCAGTCGAGCGGCGAAGAAGACGCGTGCCAGCAGGGGATCCTTGCCCGCTGCGGGCTCGAGCGGGCTCGTCAGCCAGGCATCGAGCTCGGCGCGACCCGACTCCGTCAAACTGTGCACCCGCCGATCCGGTCGACCGCTCTGAGGAATGACCTGCGTCGAAATGGCGCCATCAGCCTCAAGCCGGTCGAGGGTGCGATAGATCTGGGACTGGTCGGCGTACCAGAAGTAAACGACCGAGCTGGTGAAAGCCCGGTTGAGGTCATAGCCGCTCTGCGGATGATGGGACAACAGCCCGAGAATGGCGTGTCGGAGTCTCATGCGCTCACAGTATGCGAAGAAGATCCTGCGGCGATGATCGCCTCACGTGACCGGCTGCGACGATGGGTGGGGCGGCAACACATATTGCCGCCCCACCCATCGGGTCAGTGAACCGCCGGGGACTCAGCGGTCGCCGCGTCCTTTACGGAAGCCGCCCCGGTTACCGCCGAAGCGGTTCTGGTTGCGCTCGCCATAGCCGCGGCCGGTCCCGCGGTCATTGCCGCGATCACCCCGGTAACCGTCGCGGTCGTAGCCGCGCCCGCCCCGGTCCTCACGCCGGCCCCGGAAGCCGTCCCGGTCACCCCGGCGCTCGTCCCACCGGCGGTTGTCGCGGCGGTCACCGCGATCCGAGCGGTCGTAACCGCCCCTGCCGCCGCGCCCGTCACGGTCCTTCCAGCCACGCTCACCGTCGTCACGGCGCGGCCGGAAGCCGCGCTCGGAACGGTCTCTGCGCTCACCGCGATCACGCTCACCACGGTCGTCCCAGTCGCGCCGCTTAGGACGACGCTCCCCGCCATTGGGGCCGGACCAGCCGTGACCCGGGCCCTCATCGGGGCGGATTCGCAGCTCGCGGCCGGCGAAGGTGGCCCGTCCCATGACGCTCAGCTGCTCGGGGCTCAGGTCGCGGTAGATCGTGACCAGAGAGAAGGACTGAAGGATGTCGATCTTGCCGATGTCGGAGCCCTCGATACCGCCCTCGTTGGCCAGGGCACCGACGATCGCGCCGGGAAGAACCCGGTCTCGGTGGCCCACCTCGACACGGTAGACGGTACCTGGGCCCTCGTGCTCGCGACGACCTGAACGCGTGGCCGAACGATGCCCCTCACCGCGGTCACCACGGTCTCCACGACGGTTCTTCTCACGCCCACCCTCGAAGGAGGCCGACAGGAAGGTCCCCTCGGAGTCGAGGTTCTCCTCCCGGCGTGCGCGCTGGGGGCGCTCACCTCCGCGGTCCTCACGCCTGCGCGGTCCCTCGTCGCCGACTGCCAGGGCCAGCAGCGTGGCCGCCAGCTCCTCGACGTCGATGTCCAGCTCCCGGGCGGAGTCACTGACCAGCGGCAGGTACATGTCCAGGCGCCCACGCTCGTGGCGGGCGGCGGCCTTGGACAGAAGCTTGCGAGCCCGGTGCTCGGAGACGTCGGCGGGGGAGGGCAGGGTGATCTCCTCCAGCCGGCTACCGGTGAGGCGCTCGATCTGGCGGAGCTTGCCCTTCTCCTTGGGGGTCAGGAAGGTGACGGCCTCGCCGTGGCGGCCGGCGCGGCCCGTGCGGCCGATGCGGTGCACGTAGGCCTCGGCCTCGCGAGGCACGTCGAAGTTGACGACCAGTCCGATGCGGTCCACGTCCAGCCCGCGTGCGGCCACGTCGGTGGCCACCAGCACGTCGAGGGTCCCGGCGCGCAGACGCTCCACCAGGCGCTCGCGCTCGCGCTGAGGCACGTCACCGGAGATGGCAGCGGCCTGGATACCCCGGCCGGCCAGCTCGATGGCGACGTCCTCGGCGGTGGACTTGGTGCGCACGAACACGATGGCGGCCTCGGCGTCGGTGACGGCCAGGACCCGGGAAACGGCACCGATCTTGTGACGGAAGGGGACCACTGCGTAGGTCTGGTGCACGGTAGCGACCGTGGAGGCCGGTCGGGAGACCTCGACCTGGACGGGCTCGTGGAGGTGCTGGCGGGCCACGGCCTGGATGGCCGGGGGCATCGTCGCGGAGAACAGGGCGGTGCGGCGCTCGGTGGGCAGGGAGGCCGCGATCGTCTCAACGTCCTCGGCGAAGCCCATGCGCAGCATCTCATCGGCCTCGTCCAGGACGAAGTAGCGCACGTCGTCAAGCTGGAGCGCGCCCTTGTCAATGAGGTCGATGATGCGTCCAGGGGTGCCGACCACGACCTGAGCGCCGCCCTTGAGGGCACCGATCTGGGGACCGTAGGGGGCGCCACCGTAGACGGCGACCACGTCCAGTCCCCGAGAGCGGGCGGCCATGTCCGTGATGGCCTCGGCGCTCTGGAGGGCGAGCTCGCGAGTGGGAGCCAGGACGAGGGCCTGGACCACGCTGTCGCGGGAGTCGACGGCGTCCAGGAGCGGCAGACCGAAGGCGGCGGTCTTGCCGGTTCCGGTCTGGGCGACTCCGACCACGTCACGGCCGGCCAGCAGAACCGGGATCGCCTCCTTCTGGATGGCGGTGGGGGTCACGAAGCCCATGTCGGTGACGGCCTTGAGCAGGTCACCGGGCAGTCCCAGGTCGGCGAAGGTGATCTCGTCGTCCTCGTGGTTCTCCTTCATCTCGCTCCTGCCCTTGCGGTCACGCGGAGCGTCGGCGTTCTCGCTCTTGTCCTGTGGGTCCGCATCGGAGTCGATGAAGGGAGTGTGGCCGTCGACCTCGTCCTCGTCGATGTCGACGCCGTCGTCCTCCTCCTCGGAGTCCTCATCCTCCGGGTCCGCCTCGGGCAGGTCCCGATCGACGTCGTCGGCCTCGTCCTCGTGGTCGACGTCCTCGGGATCCTCAGGGGAGTCGGAGGAGGCAGGAGTGGCGAAGTCCTCGGGAGAGGAGGCGGTGTCGTCGGAGTGGTGCGGTGCGGCGATGGTGTGGTCAGCACGGTCGGCGCCGTCGTCGCTGTCTGTGTCGGCCGGGTCAGCAGGGTCAGCAGGGTCAGCCGGCTGACCGCCGGAGAGCTCAGCGGAGAAGAGCGCGTCAAGGCTCAGGGGGCCGTTGCTCTCGTTGCTCTGAGCGTCGTCGGAGGCGCCGGGCACAGTGCTTCTGGAGGTAGTCATGAAGTTTTCCCATATCTGTCCCCGTGAAGTACGTGGGGACCGCGGCGGAGTGTGGGGGAGGACCTTTTGTCCTCCGCTCTTTGCCGCACCTGGCCCACCACACTCGCCCCGCACCCGGACCAACCGGATGGCTTATGGGCTAACACGCACAGACTCACGGGATGCTCTTGCCGCACACCAGGTGCGGCAGGACCCGAACGGGGTCAACAGGGCACGGATCGCTCCTGCAACCCAGGCTACGGGAGAATGGCAGTCCTCCACGCCTCCACGAACCGGATCACAGGTGAGGTCCGTCTCTCCGCGTCACGGGGGAGGACCGAAAGACGAACATGAATGGACATGATGCCCAATACTCGTCATGCGCGAGGGGCTTCTGACGCACCAGCCGCTCAACCGAACCAGTGCACAACCCGACAGGACTTCCATGGCCGACCACGACAAGAACTACGACGACACCCTCATCTTCATTAAGGACATCGAGACTGACAGCGACTCCTGGACCTATCTGAGGATCGACGCGGGTACCCCGCCGACGACCGAGACAATCGCCTCCCTGGGCCACGAGCCCAACGGCTACTTCTGGGACGGTGTCGTGCGTCGGCTGGTGGAGCTGAACCGGACTCCGCAGGTGGAGGAGGTGGATCCGGAAGGAGGCGCATTCTTCGCCCGGGGAAGCCGAGAGGAGCTTGAGGTGCTGGCTGTCGCTCTGATGCCCTACCTCACCGACGACGATGCCATCACCTCGCTTGTACGCGAGGCCGATGCCGTGGGCTTCGACTTCGACGACTGACTTCTCCTTCCTTCGCTTCCCGGGACCATGGCGGTGAAGCGCCGGGACTCCCACGGCTGTCGACTTCTCCCCGGCGGCTCTATCTCTCGCGGGTGGTGCTGCGATGGGGATGGAGGGAGTCCGATAGGGTCGCCGGTGTGAGCGGTATCCGTCCTGACGATGATCATCAGGCACAGGACACCCGCTGGAGAGAGCTGCGACCGACTCCGGTGGCTCCCGGCGGCGGTTTGCTTCGTGCGGCTCCGAGCTGGTGGCCGTCTCAACCTGACGACGACGTCCTGGCTGCTGCTGCGGCCGGCGGCACCCCAGTACTGGGGGAGACCCGTGTCGTTGACGGTGTCGAGATGCGTGAGGCGACCTTTCTGTGGCGCGACGACCGGCGGCACGGCGACAGTCCCAGCGTTCTCATCCATCTCAATACGCTGACGGACAATCATCGCACCCACATCGCCCCGGCGCTCGCCGCCCGGGTCCCAGGAACCAGCTGGTGGGTGCACCACGTCCTGCTGCCGCAGGACGCCCTCGTGGGGTACCGGCTCGTCGTGACTCGGGAGCCGTTACCCGATGATGCCGGAGCTCGGCGGGAGACCTGGAAGCGGGTCCACGCCGAAGGGCGTCCAGATGCCTTCAATCCCGACCGCTTGCACGACGGATTCGGCTTCGTCTCCTCCCTGTGGGAGGGACCGGTGGCATCCACCCACCCGGAGTGGTCGGCCACGGCGCAGCCCGGGGGCACTTCTGAGATCAGCGGTGGAGGGTACGGACGCAGCACCGATCTCGGCGGTGAGGCCCTCAAGGGCTTCGACGCCCCTGGCGACTCGGAGCGACGTGTCACCCTGTGGCAGCAGGACCTCATCGGCGCCCGTCAGGGAGCCGGCTGCGGGGAGGACACAGGGAATGCGGGGAAGGAGCGCGGGCTGCTGGTTCTTCTCGACGCAGAGATCTGGCGCCGCAACGACGTCGTCGACCGTCTTGGTGCCAGGGCGGCGTCCTGGGACCTGTTGCTCATCGACTCCGGCGACCTGTCCATGCGTGCACGTGACCTGGCAGATCCTCGGCGCAGCAGAGAGCTGCTGATCAGGTGCCTGAAGGCTGCGCAGGAGGGCCGGCGACGCTGGAGCCCACAGCAGGTGGTGGTGGCCGGTCAGTCGTTGGGCGGCGTGGCCGCAGCGGACCTCGTCCTGCACAGGCCGGATGTCGCGGGACGCGCCATCGCTCAGTCGGCGTCCTTCTGGTTGCTATCAGGCCACCGGGGCGAGGGCGAGGGAGAGCTCCTGGCCTGGTTGCGCCGTCGGAGGGACTCGGGTCGGGCGGGTGCGAATGCCCCTTTGGCGGCGCGGCTGGTGGTTCAGTGCGGCGTGCATGAGGGGGTCCTGCGTCAGGGAGCGCGGACGGCGGCGGAGCTTCTCATGGCCGAAGGGGCTCTGCTCGGCTACCGGGAGGAGCGCGGAGGCCACGACTACGCATGGTGGCGCCATGGACTGTCCTGGGGACTCGACGCCCATGAGCAGGATCTCGACTCGGGGCGTGAGCCGACAGTGACAAGGTGACCGTTGTCGCACTGAACCACAAAATAAAAAATGCTAGCGTCGCTAATATCGCTTAGGTCTACCTCTCCTGGAGGCCAGGTGATCCGGCGCAGCTCAGTGCGCCTACCCCGAATGTTCCGGACACGGTGCCGGACGAGCTCACGGAGGTACTCCATGGACCGTCACCAGCAATTCCCTCCATCCGACCCCACGCCCCTGCCCGTCTCCCGGCCGTGCCGCAGGTCGGCTCTGACGCGAGTCGGGGCGTTCACATCCGCTGTGGCGCTGGGCCTGATCGGAGTCGTCGGGACGGCTGCCTATGCGGCTGACGAGGCGCCACGTCCCGCGGCGGGCTCCGCAGCCACCGCGACCGCCGAGGCGTCGTCGACACCGGCCGGCACTGAGACCCAGTCCGATCCTTCAGGAGTCGACAGGAATGCCGCTGTGACCCCCGTGCCGGGAACCACCGGTGAGCCTGGAAGTGTTGTCGGAGTCGAGTCGTCCATTGCGCCCGGCCTCTACCAGACCGCCTACTCACCCAGCCGCGGCTCCCTGTACGTCACCTCCGCCGTGGGGCGCCCGCCCGTCACGCAGTCCTCGTTGATCAAGCTCGACGCAGACACGCTGGCTTACCAGAATCACGTCGTCCCCGAGGTGGACCCGACTGCGACCGGTCGAGACGGCAAGCCGCTCGAGGGGGCCCGCTATGCCGTCTACGGGGTGGCCGTCGATGACGAGCACGGCACCGTGTGGGTGACTAACACCCGTCAGAACACCGTCGCCGTCTATGACGCCGACACACTCGCCCTCGTCAAGCAGTTCGACAAGGACATCGTCTCCCACAGCCGCGACGTCGTCATCGACGCGGCGCGCGAGCGCGCCTACGTCAGCAGTGCGCGTTCCAACAAGATCGCCGTGTTCGACACGTCCACCAACACCCAGCTGGCCGACATCACCGTGGGCAAGGACGCAGACGACTTCAGCGCCATGTCCCTGTCCCTCGACGAGGCCTCGGGAACCCTGGTCACTGTTTCGGCTTCCAGCGCCAAGGCCGCCATCATCGACGTCACCTCCGGCGGTATCACCGAGGTGCCCCTGCCCGCCAGTGTCGCGCGCGCCTCCGGAGTCGCCTACAACCCGGCAACCGGGCGGATCTATGTCGCCAGCCAGGGATCCGGCGACCTCGTCGTTGTCGAGAAGGACGGTACGGTGGTCAATCAGGTCGTCACCGCCACAGACGTGAAGGACGCCGACGGCAAGGATGTCTCCTCAGGGGCGCTCAACGTGGCGCTCGATCCGATCAACTCCCTGGTCTATGTCACCAACCGCAATGCCGGGACCATCACCGTGCATGATCGTGACGGAACGATCAGGCAGACGATTGACGCCGGTCGCAACCCCAACCACGTGCTGCATGACGGGCGGGGGAACGTCTACGCCGTGAACAAGGGCGGCAGTCGCGATGGCGGCACCAAGAACGACTATGTTCAGCGCTTCTCCGTCGTCGCGGCCTCTCTTCCCTCCGCGACGCCCACTACGGCACCCGACGCCGCGCCGACCAGCCCCAGTACCCCCTCACCGTCAACGGTGAGCACTCCCGGTGCGATCGCGTCTGCCGCCGTTCAGACCTCCGGTCACGCTGAGGGGCGGAACGACGGCGCCAGCGTGGCGGCGGTCTCCGTCTCTGACGGAGGCGGGAGCGGTTCGGGTCTGGCCAGGACGGGGGTCTCGCTGGGAGCCGCGGTCGCCGCGGCAGCCCTCGTGATCGGCGGGGTCTTGCTGGCACATGCTCGGCGCCGTGCCTGACCGGCTGCCGCCTGTGCCGGACCGTCCGGTCTGATCAGGGGAGTGGGACGATTACTGCTGGGGGTCGTTCAACGCGCGGTTCGCGTTGAACGACCCCCAGTCGTCCTTACGCTAGAAACCGTGACTGAAATGAAATCTGAGCAACAACATGATCACGCTCCCTGATTTATCGTTACCAACACAGGAGTTTCCTCAGTGATTTCGGAGCCGAATGGTCTCGCTCCGACCGGTTGTCGGGTTACTGCTGTGTATACTTAATCTGAAGTCGACGTCATAAGCGATGTTTTCTCAAGATGTGGATTCTTAGAAGGGGGTAGTCCATCTATCATCGTTTACGAAAGGCAGTCGTATCTGTTGCTCGGTGCGCTCCTTTCCTCGTCGTCCACTCCAACCGGCTGCGGACTGTGCGAGTAAGACCACCTGCCCCCGCCCACGAACGAGATCACTCGATGCACTACCCTCAGCGGCTACTGGCCGCCCGCCCTGTCACCAGGACTGGTGCGCGTTCGATTCTTGCTGTCCTGACGGCCTTCGGCATTCTGACCACCACCTCCGGTGTCGCGGCCGTACCCCTCCTGACTGGAAGCGAGGTCGTCAACGACGCCGGCGCGAGGACCGAATGCCGTCCTGCCGCCTCCCTGAACTATCCCGAGGGGCAGTCGAAGCCGGAGTACGTGGTCCCGGTCTACAGCACAGGGCTGACGGGCGGTGTTGACGCCGTTCTGACCGGTTGGTGTGATGGTGGCGGCAGGATCCTGTCGGATCCGACTGTCACTATCAACGTCATCGATGGGGGCACGACGTCCTCCTACCCTGTTGCCTGGCTCAAGGTCGAGCTTGATCCAGGACTTGGGAGCGGCCCTCAAAACGCTTTTATTCCCACTGATTACCTCGTGAGAGGAATGCGGGAGGCAACCGGTGACCAGAAGTGGGACGTCGGGACGAAGCTCTTCAGTCTGACCTACACCAGCGGCACCGTGAGTGCCACCACGGGCATGTTCTCCTTCGTCAAGCAGGACCCGAAGATCGTCGATCCTCTGGTGCCCGAGCCCACCGCGGAGCCGAGCTCGCAACCGGCTCCCACCACCACTCCCACAGCAGATCCTGCCGCTGATCCCACAACAGGGCCCACAGTGGGCCCTACGAGGACGCCCGAACCGACCGCCACGCCCACGCAGTCCGCTGCGCCGGAGCCGCAGGCTACGGCAGAGCCGAGCTCATCACCCAGCTCGACGCCGTCGCAGACGTCAACGGCTCAGACCTGCCAGGCCACGCCGGTCGTCACCGTTCTCAATCCAGACGGCTCAGACCCCAAGGGCGGCTACCCCGACTACAAGCCCGAGCACAGCATCAGGATCTCCGGCAGCGGCTGGTGTGAGAACGGAACGATGCTCGACGGCGACAAGCAGATCGAGATCAAGCTGGTCGTCCACGGCGGTTACGGGGTTCCGGGAACCGCCTCGTTGCCCGTCACCTTCACCAAGGGATCCTTCGACGCCCAGCTCAACCTGTCCTCTCTCTACGCCGGGGCGCATCTGACGACCAACCGCTACTTCCTCCAGATCTCTCCGAGCGGTACCGGGCTGACCGGGTCGACCAACGTCTTCAGCTACGAGGTCCCGGTGGCTCCCGAGCCCGAACCGACACCTTCCCCGTCTCCGGCTCAGACTGCCGCGCCGGCACCGAGCTCGGGTCCTGGGTCAACTGCCTCCGGCCAGGGAGGCCCCGCTGGCCAGGGGAGCGGCTCTGGAGACCTCCCCGGTCCTGCTGGATCCTCTGGTTCGTCGGGCCCGCAGTCCGGTGCCGGTTCTGACGCAGGCGGTGCCTCTGGCGACCGGAGCGCTGTTCGAGGCCGAAACCAGCGCAGCGCCCAGGAAGGCGGCCCGGGCGATGGTCAAGGTGATGGTCAAGGTGATGACGCCGGCTCCTCTGACGCCGAGGACTCCGAGTCCTCGGCGCAGGCCTCCGCCGAGGACCGCACTGTCCGTCCCAGCAGGAACCCGGTGCCCCCGGTGACCAGTGCGGCGCAGCTGAGTGCGGACAATGCCGGTTCCCTGTCCGGTTCGCGCCAGGGCAACATCGTCAACCTTGTTCTTCCCAAGGCCAAGGCATCGGCGGGGGAGTGGGTCTCGGTGTTCGTCTTCCCCGGGGCAACCACCTCCGGCTGGGTGCAGGTCGATGCCGCTAACAGTGTCTCCATCGACATCTCGACGTTCGGGTCCGGATCCTACGAGCTGGCGGTGGCTGATCGTGACAACAGCCTCCTGGGGTGGGCAAAGCTGGAGATCGCCTCGGCCTCCTTCGATTCCCAGAGTCCAGGACAGGCCCAGCTCCTGACGTTCCCTGACGAGGGCGCCTCAACCTCCAGGGGGCTCAGTACCAACGACATGCTCCTCGGGGGAGCCGGAGGCCTACTCGTCATCGGCGCAGGCAGCCTGCTGGTCACCGCACGTTCAGGACTTCCGCTCCGTGCGCCGAGGATCCCTCGACGGCCGCGGATGCCGCGTGTTCGCTGAGCGGGTCCCCACCAGGAAACCGCTCAGGACATCATCAAGGAAATAGTCCACCGAGTCAGAACATACAGCGACAGAAAGGAGGTGAGGGACAGATGATTCGGTTGAGCCAGCTGATGCCGGTAGCTCGGCGGCGTATCGCCAACCGGTACCTGGTGCGGATGACCCGCGCGCTTCTCATCGTCTGCTCCGTACTACTCGCCTCCTTGGTGGCACTGGTCTCCACCGGCCCCATTGCCGAGGCGGACACCAAATCAGACCCCTCCACCACCGGAACCGCCTCGACCGTCAGCCCGTCGACGGTCGCCGTCGGAGGAACGATCATGTACACGGTCTCTGGATTCCCGGGAGGTGTGACGGTCCAGGTCCTCATCGATGACGGAACGCTGGTCAGTTCTCACCCCTCGGAGTCCGAGGTGGTCACCACCATCACGATCGCCCAGGACGGAACCGCCTCCGGCTCCTTCGAGCTGCCCGACTACGTGGAGCAGGGCAACCACTGGTTACGCTTTCGCGTCTTCGGGGCCCAGGGGGTGAGTACCCAGCAGGGCAATGCGGCGGACTACACCAACAAGAGCCCCTACTTCACCGTCTCAGGCGTCACGGTCATCGGAGGGGCGGCCCCACCCACCGTGCCGGCAGCGCCGACGCCGCCGCCCCACCAGGTCGCCGCGCCGGGAGACTCGGGGCGATCGGGAGCCTCGGGCATTCAGGCGGCCGGCCCGGCCACCGAGCCCACCGGATTCCCGATCATCGGAACCTCCATCCTCGTGCTCAGTATGATCCTGGTCGTGCTGTCGGTGCTCGTCGCGGTCAACCGCCGCAGAATGGCGGCCTATCAGCGCCGTCGGGTCACGGCCTGACACGGTGTGAGGTTAGCGCGGCAGCGCCTGAGCGTCGGGCTCCTTGTAAACTGCCGCCGGCGCCCGCCCGTCTCGTGGTGCGCCCCGACGGGCACCGGTTCAGTGCCCCACACGGAAGGAACCCAGCACCGTGCTGCGAACCCGCACCGCAGGCTCTCTGCGCGCCTCAGACATCGGCCAGGTCGTCACCCTCACCGGGTGGGTGGACCGGCGACGTGACCACGGAGGCGTGGCCTTCATCGACTTGCGGGACGCTTCGGGGATCGCCCAGGTCGTCATCCGCGAGGAGGTCGCCCATGACCTGCGCGCCGAGTATGTCCTGGCCGTCACCGGGGAGGTGAGCGCCAGGCCCGAGGGCAACGCCAACCCGAACCTGCCCACCGGCGAGGTCGAGGTCGTCGTCTCCGACGTCGAGATTCTCAACGCCTCCGCGCCGCTGCCCTTCCAGGTCTCCGACCACGCCGAGGACGCCGGGCAGGTCGGCGAGGAGGCGCGACTGCGCTACCGCTACCTCGACCTGCGGCGCAGCGCCATGCAGCACGCCATCCGCCTGCGCGCCAAGGTCAGCCAGGCCGCCCGCAGGGTCCTGGACTCGCACGACTTCGTGGAGATCGAGACGCCGACCCTGACCCGCTCCACTCCCGAGGGCGCCCGCGACTTCCTCGTGCCGGCCCGCTTGGCCCCGGGCTCCTGGTACGCCCTGCCGCAGAGCCCGCAGCTGTTCAAGCAGCTCCTCATGGTCGCCGGCATGGAGCGCTACTACCAGATCGCCCGCTGCTACCGCGACGAGGACTTCCGCGCCGACCGCCAGCCCGAGTTCACCCAGCTCGACGTGGAGATGAGCTTCGTCGAGCAGGACGACGTCATTGCCGTCGCCGAGGACGTGCTGCGCGAGGTGTGGGCCCTCATCGGCTACGACCTGCCCACCCCCATTCCTCGCATGACCTACCACGATGCCATGGAGAGGTACGGCTCGGACAAGCCCGACCTGCGCTTCGGCTGCGAGCTGGTGGACCTGACCAGCTACTTCAAGGACACCACCTTCCGGGTCTTCCAGAACCCCTACGTGGGTGCCGTCGTCATGCCCGGCGGGGCCTCCCAGTCGCGGCGCACCTTCGACGCCTGGCAGGAGTGGGCCAAGCAGCGTGGTGCCAAGGGGCTGGCCTATGTCACCGTCGCCGAGGACGGGACCCTTGGCGGGCCCGTCGCCAAGAACATCACCGACGCCGAGCGGGCCGGTCTGGCCCAGGCGGCCGGTGCCGAGCCCGGCGACTGCATCTTCTTCGCCGCCGGCCCCGTGGACTCCTCGCGCGCCCTGCTGGGGGCCGCCCGCCTGGAGATCGGCAAGCGCTGCGGTCTCATCAACGACGACGAGTGGTCCTTCGTGTGGGTGGTGGACGCCCCGCTGTTCAAGCCCTCCGCCGAGGCCCGGGCCGACGGCGACGTGGCCCTGGGCAAGTCGGCCTGGACCGCGGTCCACCACGCCTTCACCTCGCCCAAGCCCGAGTGCCTGAAGACCTTTGACACCGACCCGGGCAGTGCCCTGGCCTACGCCTACGACATCGTGTGCAACGGCAACGAGATCGGTGGCGGCTCCATCCGTATCCACCGCAGCGACGTCCAGGAGCGCGTCTTCAACGTCATGGGGATCGGCGAGCAGGAGGCCCAGGAGAAGTTCGGCTTCCTGCTGGACGCCTTCAAGTTCGGAGCCCCGCCGCACGGCGGCATCGCCTTCGGCTGGGACCGCATCGTCTCCTTGCTGACCCGGGCCGACTCCATCCGCGACGTCATCGCCTTCCCCAAGTCCGGCGGCGGCTTCGACCCGCTGACCGAGGCGCCCGCCCCGATCACGCCCGAGCAGCGCAAGGAGGCCGGGGTCGACGCCGTCCCGGACAACGAGTCCGGCTCTGCGGCGCAGGGCAAAACGGACGGGATGAAGCAGAGCTGAGTTCGCCGGTCGCGTCCGCTCATCGCCTACACTCGATGAGGTGACGATGCTTGCGCTGCACGAGTGGGGCGCCCGGGCGGATCCGCCGCTGCTCTTAGTCCACGGCCTGACCGAATCGGCTACGGCCTGGCCCGACGCCGTAGCCCGCTGGTCCTCCCGGTATCACGTCCTCGCGATCGATCAGCGGGGGCACGGGGCATCCCCGCGGTGGGACGACGAGACCCTGGCCCGGGCGCCCCAGACCATGCAAGAGGACCTTGAGAAGACACTGGTCCTGTTCTCGGAGCCGCCGGTCGTCGTGGCGCACAGTCTGGGAGGGCTCATGTCGCTGCGGGTGAGCGTCGCCCGGCCCGAGCTCGTTCGGGCACTGGTCCTGGAGGACGCCGCGCGTCCCACCGGGCACTGGGTCCCGGCCCCCTGGTTCGTGGAGCACCAGGAGCGCTTCCTGGACGCCTTCGCCGACGGAGGCGCGGCCGAGCGGGAACGCATGAGGCGCGAGACCTCATGGAGCGAATCCGAGATCGAGGGCTGGGCCGCGTGCAAGAGGCGGGTCGACCGCCGTTATATCCGAGAGGGCACCTATCTCGGCGAGGCCGACCTCGTCAGCGCGATCAACCGGCTGAGGACGCCGACGCTTTACCTGGCACCCCGCCGCGGCAACATGGCTCCTGACCCCTCTGAGGTGACCAATCCGCTCGTACGCCTGGTGCTGCTCGACGGCGTCGGCCACTGCGTGCGGCGGGACGCCCCGGAGGCCTACCACGGGCTGGTCGATCCCTTCATCGAGGAAGTCTTCGCCGGCACCGGCCGGTGACCCGCCCCTGGGCCTGACCTGTTTCAGAGTCTTGTGGTTCGTGGTGGTTCTGGTGCGTCGCACCCGCCGCCCATGTCCGGTGTCAACCGAGGAGGTGGACGGGACGTTCTTCCACGGCAGGGCTTTGAGAGTGCGGTGCAGGGGCTTCTGGTTGCCCAGAGGCGTGAGAAGGTAGTGACTACCCCGCTGAGTGATCCACTCGGCGGCATCGGTCTGAGTGTGCATGGCGTCGGCGGTGACCACAGCCCCGTCCAGGTCGAGGGGCTCGAGCAGGTCCGGTAGGGAGGGGGCCTCTGGTTGGACGTGTTCGCCACTCGCTCCTGGGTCAGGACTGTGCCGGTGGCGTGGTCCAGGACCGGCAGGAGATGAGGCGCCGACGCCTGCCCCTGGCGGGGGCCGCGCATGGTCTTGCCGTCCACCGCGACCACTCTGCGGCTGGCGATGGTGCCGGTACGCGTGCAGAACCAGGACCTCAGGCGGGTGTTGAGGCCTGTGGGATCCAGGTTCCGCAGGACCCGCCGGATGGTGGACTCCGAGGGCGGGGCCTGTCACGCGGCCAGGCCCAGGGACCATAGGTCGGCAGCGGTCAGGCCGGTGGTGTGCTTGTGCTCCCTTATCGGTGTCAGGCTGAGACATATGGCCGTCACTACCGTCACGGCCAGGGACAGGACCGTGGGCGGGGCGTACGCCACGCCCCGCCGATCGCGGGGATCGGTGATGCTCCTGAGGACACTGGTCAGGGGCTGGCGCGACAGGAAGGTCGTGATCAGCGCGGGCTCCCAGGACGAAGGGATGACTAGACACCACTCATCGTCCCTACGGGGCCCGCGCCCCCGTCTCAGCGACACACCATCCCCGTCAAACCAGCTCAGACACCCTCACCCACCGACTTTGCCGACCCCCTGTCACGAGTGCGGACCAGCACGCCGGGGAACTCGGTCGACTCGGCGTGAGGACGGCCTGCAAACGGCTGGACGAGCCCAGCGGCGAGCCAATGCTCAGCGTGCTGGAGCCCAACCTCGTGGTCCGAGGGTCGTCCGAGCCTCGCTCCGTCCCCGCGCACGGCGGGGCACGTGAGACCGTTGCAGACTTATAACCGGCCCAGGACGCAGGCGAAGCCGCGATCGCCTGCGGCCCACTCCTGATCACTGGGACCAAGCGTAGTGATCGAGTAGCTGGTGGACAGGTCGAGGCCGTAGCGCTCTGCGTAGGTGCTGGTGCAGGCG